>NYUB01000127.1 GCA_002683785.1 Deltaproteobacteria bacterium | reverse complement strand
TCCTGGGCATTTTTGGTCCGGTTCCGAAAGGATCGAGGTTTTTCAAGACCGAACTCTGACCCAAAACGTTTTCCTATGACTTCTTTGGACTGAGCCAATGCCTCTTTCGAGAGGGTCACTGAGTCCGTTCGCATGTAGGTGATCAGACCCCCACTGTAATCCGGGATCTCGAAATTACCTTCATAAAGCTGTTGGGCGATGAGCATCGTTTTCTTGACAGAAAAGCCGAGTTTGTTTGATGCTTCCTGCTGCAATGTCGATGTGGTGAAGGGCGCCGCAGGATTTCGTGATGCTTCACGTTCATCAATCTCCTTGAGAATGCATTCTCCTGCTTTGATGGATTGGGTGGCTTTATCAGCTTCTTCTTTATTTTGAATCTTGATGACTTTGCCATCCAGTTTGCTGAGTTCTGCATGAAAACCTTCGAAATCCGCGCGGATCTTCCAATATTCTTCTGGTTCGAACTCACGGATTTCGCGCTCCCGGTCGACCAGGATCTTTACTGATACACTTTGAACACGTCCTGCAGACAGGCCTGGTTTGATCTTCCTCCAGAGTAAAGGGGATAGTTCATATCCCACAGCTCGATCAAGAATCCTTCTTGCCTGTTGGGCATCCACCAGATGCTGATCTACTTCCCTTGGATGTTCCAAAGCCTGGTGGATTGCACCTGGAGTCACTTCATGAAACACGATGCGCTGGATCGGTTTCTTCTCAAGTCCAAGGGCTGAAATCAGGTGCCAGGAAATGGATTCTCCTTCACGGTCTTCGTCGGTTGCGAGAAAGATACTGGTGTCTTTTGAAATGGCTTTTTTCAATTCAGTGATCGTCTTTTTTTTATCCTTCGGGATTTCGTACTGGGGCATGAAGTGATTTTCAGGATCGAATCCGAGCTTCTTTGAGGGCAGGTCACGGACATGACCCATCGAAGCCATCACTTTGTAATCATCACTCAAGAATTTTTGAATCGTACGTGCTTTTGCTGGCGATTCAACAATGATCAGGTGCTTAGTCATTTTTCAATCAAGTTTCAGCATTAGTAGCTGGGTTCTTTACAGTNTTNGNTGTTGGTGAAATTTCCAGAGGATCTGGAATTTGAAACATTTTCAATTGGTCAAAGGTTTGGAGATTGGAATTGNTCTGGTTTTTTTCCANAATCATACGTGCAGCAATGCTTCCCAGTTCATTCGATGATTTGGCGGAAAGACCGCATCCCGCNCAAGCCGTGTAAAGATTTTTGGAAGAAAGTTCATCAATGATCGGATATCCGCTCTCTGTGTATGTGGTTACACAGGGTTTGTGATGGAATTCAGACCCTTCCAATTCTGGCATAAGATCCAGCAAGATTTCTTTCAGGCCTCGAGCATGATTTATGGAACCTCCTTCTTGAAACCATTTTTTCAATTCTTTGGAACTGGTCGAGGTGAGGCTGTTGGGAGCATCACCTCCAATTTTGATGTAATGATTACCATCGGGATAAAGTATTGGAGGCATAAGATAGATGTCAACAAAGTCAAATCCTAAGATCAGGTCCCAGATGATGCAGGGCATATTCTGTAGCTGCTCCCTTTGCTTTTCTTCTACTTTTGCAAAAAGCACCGTTCTGGGAAAAATGGTGAATGGAAGTGGCTCATTCAGCAAGGCGTTGGTGAAAGCNCCAGTGCAGAGCAGAATATTANCCGCACCGTATTGATTTCCATGATCGGTAGTGACTTTCCACTGACTACCTTTTTTCTCTAGCTCCAATGCGGTTTCAGAGATTTGTTTCACACCCTGTGTGGAAGCAATTTTGTTCTGGGCTTGTACCAGTTTTCTTGGATTGATGTATCCTGCGGTTCCAGTTTCCAGCAATGCCGTGTCATCATCGAAACGGAAGAAAGGGTAGCGCTTTTGAAGTTCTCCTCCTCCTAGGATTTCAGGGGTGATGTTGCGCTTTAAAGCTACTTCATTGAGAGCGTTCCAACCCTCTCCAGGNATCTTTTTTTTAGGCCCCTGAATGCATCCTACAGGATGGAAGAAACGGATGCCGGATTCTTTTTCGAGAAAGGGATACTGGTCTATGGAACGCTGGGCAANCTCCGCCCAATGAGGATTCGAATCGATGACACGCGTNATCCTTCCTTCATCATAATGGCTGGAAAAGACCCCATCATGGCTGGACCATTGCTGAGGCTCCGGAGGCCCAAGGAGCGCCACCGAATCGGCCTCTGCTCCCAGGCAGCGAGCCGCAGCAGATCCAATCAGTCCGTTTCCAATGACTAGGATGGAATANTGCTTTTCCAAAATTCCCTAAAGTTCTGANCGGTTCTTGACGATGCTGTCGAGCAGTCCAAATTCCAAGGCCTCCTGGGCCGTGAACCAATTGTCCCGATCGATCGCCTGCTTGATCTCTTCATAATCCCGTCCTGTTTGTTCCGAATAGAGATTGATCAGGTGGTCCCGTGTTTTGAGAATTTCCTTGGCCTGAATTTCACAGTCTGCAGCCCGGCCTTGGTATCCCATCANCATNGGCTGATGGATCATGATCTTNGCTTGAGGCATGGCAAATCTACGGCCTTCATCAGCTGCCAAGCTGAGCACNGAACCCATGCTTGCTGCGAAACCTGTTACCACAGTCGTAATGGGGCATTCGATGAAACGNAATGTGTCAAATATTGCAAATCCAGAAAAAATTTCTCCTCCGGGTGAATTGATGAAAACGGTGATGCCCTGCTTTGGGTCTTCCTGCTCCAACAGCACCAACTGATTGAGAACCTTGGCGGAAAGTTCGCTGTTGACCTGCTGAGAAATAATGACGGTACGTGACTTCAGCAGCTTGGCTGACATACCGTTCAAGTCATTATTATCTTCCTTCTGTTTGGAATCATTGCTGGAAAAAACTGTTTCAGAATAAAGGTTTGTTGTGGAATCAAATGGAGTCATGCATTTTCCTTAAACTGTCTTAAAAACGTTCATAATAAGCATTTCANGTTAGAAACCCTTTTTTTTTGGTGCAAGTTTTTTGTTAGAAATCAAACTCGGAGAACCTATTATCAACCACTGAAGCATAAAGGGATTAATTCTGGGGAAGCGTTTTTCAGTTCGAAGATACGATTTGTGATGNTGGTTGCGGAAGGNTTTTCNGNNGATGNATCTTNTGNTGTTGAAGGAGTTAAGAAAAGTTCCTCATGNCGTCTATGTAATTCCGTAGCGAATTGTACCGNACCTTCTGAGCATCCACTCATGCTTGCAAGGGCCTCCAGATGAGGTCCCCTCCCTCGAACTGATTCTTCCAGGACGATCTGATGATTCTCCCGGATGAAACGCTCGACNTCAGCTTTGCTCGGACGATAAAAACCAGAAGAAGGATGNCCNCGGTCGCATCCAGAAGTGTTCAGCGATCGTGCTGCTGCCATAAAAGTCCCTGAAGGCAAAGAGAGCGGACTGGTGGTCAGGCCGAGCATACCTGGTGGAGAAGGGACTTTAGGGCATTTGTGGCGTGCATATGCCTCTTCAGTAAACATCACAAAAAAAGCACTGATCCAAATTATGTNCCTGAATGCCAAAATCTCTCCTGACTACAAATAGTCTTGANCCTATCCAATTAAACATCATGAAACGAATAAACTCATGATGACTTATGAATGATAATCATGCAATTTTGGGACATCTATGGAAATCTAGTTTGAACTANAAGGACANGTTGTCTGAAGACAATCTGAAGCAGAATGTTCAAGAATTNAAACTGCCCAATCCANANCCCTGAAGTGAAGAAGAAAAGGCTCAGTGCTGGAGGATTTGACTGAGAAAAAGCTTGGTCCGGTCGCTCTTGGGGTTGTTGAAAAATTCGCTGGGAGGAGCTTCCTCAACGATCAAGCCCTCATCCATGAAGATCATCTGGTCGGCAACTGTGCGGGCAAAACCCATCTCATGAGTGACAACCAGCATCGTCATGCCGCTTTCAGCCAGTCCTACCATCACGTCCAGCACCTCTTTGATCATCTCCGGGTCCAATGCCGAGGTTGGTTCATCAAAGAGCATGATCTTGGGATTCATGCAGAGCGACCGGGCAATCGCGACCCTTTGCTGTTGTCCTCCAGAGAGCTGCCCGGGATACTTGTGGGCCTGTTCCGGGATTTTTACCCGTTCCAGATACTGCATCGCCATTTCTTCTGCTTCCGTTTTGGCCTGCTTGCGCACCCATATGGGGGCCAGGGTAAGATTTTCCAGGGCAGTCAGATGGGGGAAGAGGTTGAACTGCTGAAAAACCATCCCGACTTCACTGCGGATCCGATCGATCTGTTTCAGATCAGCTGTCAATTCAATGCCGTCCACGAAGATCTTACCCTTTTGATGCTCCTCCAGTCGGTTGATGCAGCGGATCAGGGTCGATTTTCCTGAACCGGAAGGACCGCAGATGACGATCTTGTCCTGTTTCCTAATGCTCAGGTTGATGTCCTTGAGGACATGAAAACTGCCAAACCATTTATGCACGCCTTCCATCTGGATCGCGTTTTGATGGTTCGTCATTTCTGCGGTTTGAGTGGCCATGGAATTACTGTGGAAAGGATTTTATGAAAAGCCGATCATTTTTTGTAGGCGACGTGCATTTTTTTCTCCACCGCCATGCTGTAGCGGGACATTCCGAAACAGAAAATCCAGAATCCGACAGCAGTGAAAACGTAACTTTCCGTGGCGAATCCCAGCCAGTTGGTGTTGGTGATGGCTGCTTGGGACATGCCGAGGAAATCGAAAAGCCCGATGATCAGTACCAGCGTGGTATCTTTGAAGACTCCGATGAAGGTGCTGACAATTCCAGGGATGACGATGCGAAGCGCCTGGGGCATGATGATCAGGCCCATCATCCTCCAGTATCCCAGACCAAGGGCCTTGGCCGCTTCGTACTGCCCCTGAGGAATGGCCTGCAGTCCTCCCCGGACCACTTCGGCCATGTAAGCAGCAGAAAACAGCATCACGCCACCGATGGCACGTGCCAGCTTGTCGAAGTTGACTCCTTCCGGCATAAAGAGGGGAAACATCACCGATGACATAAAAAGTACCGTGATCAAAGGCACCCCGCGCCAGAGTTCAATAAACGCGATACTCAGGGTTCGTATGACAGGCATCTCCGAACGTCTGCCTAGCGCAAGCACGATACCGAAAGGGAGTGAGCCGACGATGCCCAAAATACCGATGACAAGGGTCAGAAACAGACCTCCCCAGCGTGTGGTTTCCACTTGTTCCAAGCCAAAGGATCCTCCAACGAAAAGAAAGTAGGCGATCACCGGGAAGCCGATGAAGAGAAAGACCCCCACCCAATGCTTGTGGCGGAATTTTGGAATGAACAGGGAAAGGATGGAAACCGCCAGAATGATGTAGGCGATATCGATGCGCCAGCGCATCTCTATCGGGTAACGCCCGTACATCAACTGTCCAAACCAAACTTTGATGAAAACCCAGCATGCACCTTCCCGGGAGCAGGCTTCACGCGAATCTCCCACCCAGTCTGCTTTGAGGAAGGACCACTCGATCAAAGGCGGTATCAACCAATAGATCAGCAGGATACCGAACAAGGTGAACAGCGTGTTGTACCAGCTGGAAAAGAGGTTTTTATAGAGCCAGCCCCAGACGCCGATTTCGGTTTTCGGAGGAGGAAGATCAATTCCCCTGGAAGATTTGTTGTTGATGCTGGTCTCCAATTTATTTCTCTTTCAGGGCGATCGACATGTTGTACCAGTTCATGATCATCGATATCAGCAGACTCAGACTGAGGTAACATGCCATGGTGATGCCAAGAATTTCCACGGCCTGTCCGGTTTGCATCAAAGCAGTACCTGCAAAAACGTGGACTAGGTCTGGATAGGCAATCGCTACAGCCAGCGAGGAATTCTTAGTCAGGTTCAGGTACTGGCTTGTCAATGGAGGAACGATCACACGTAGTGCCTGGGGAATAACAATCAGTCGCAGAGTTTGTCCGGGATGCAGTCCCAGGGCATAGGAGGCTTCGGTCTGGCCTTTGCTGACGGCCATGATTCCTGCACGTACGATTTCGCCGATGAAAGCAGCCGTGTAAAGAGAGAGTGCGAAAAGCATGGAAACGAATTCGGGCATCACCCTCAGACCGCCTTTAAAGTTGAAGCCCTTGAGTACGGCGTATTCCCAGGACATCGGAAAGCCGTTCATTGCGGCTGTACCCAACGGCAGCAAGATCAACAGGCCCAATGAACTCCAAAAAACTGGAAACTGTGCACCCGTCTGTTCCTGGCGCTTGCGGGCCCAGCGTACCAGAAGCACGACCAGGACCAGGACCACGATGAATGCATAAAAGACATTGCCAAATCCTACCTCAAATAACGGTTTGGGGATGTAGAGTCCCCGCACGTTCAGGTATAGAATGTCAAAAAGGGAATAGCTTTGTTTAGCCCTGGGGAGGGCGCGCAGTACTGCGATGTACCAAAAAAGAATCTGAAGCAGAAGTGGTATGTTGCGAAGGATCTCAATGTATGCTGTTGCCAGCTTTGAGATCAGCCAGTTTGAAGATAACCTGGCGATGCCAATAAAAAAACCGATGATGGTCGCTAAAAAGATTCCAATCACGGAAATCAGAATGGTGTTGAGCAGGCCCACCCAAAAAGCACGTCCGTAACTGTCTGCTTCTTCGTAATCGATCAGGGTCTGGCTGATGCTGAAACCCGCGGTCTGCTCTAAGAAACCGAACCCGGAGGCAATCCCCCGGTTTTTCATGTTTTCACTGGTGTTGTTGATGATGAAGGCAAAGAACCCAATCAGGGCTGCCAGCACCATCAATTGAATGATGATTGCCCGGACTTTCGGGTTGTTCCAGAACCGAATTTTGTCAGGTTCCGAAGGTACCATGCATTGGAATCAGAGGTTGGATTTACAAAGAAACGAAGTGATACTGAAGGCATGCCGGGCATATCGGATGATGGATATACCCGGGGAAGACATTAAAATAAATTTTTTGCCTACCTGAAGGGCATTGGGTAGTGCAGTCCGCCTTTTGTCCACAGGTCATTGGTGGAACCTTCACGGGTCAGCTTCAACGGAGTGTTGGCACCAACATGACGCTCATACATTTCACCATAATTGCCAATCATTGTGATGACATTATAGGCCCAGTCGTTGCCCAATCCAAGATGTTCGCCGGTATTCCCTTCGACACCAAGCAATCGTTTGACGGTCGGGTTGGACTTAGGATTTGAACGCATTTGCCCAGCGTTTCCTGAATTTAAACCATACTCCTCAGCTTCTTTCTGTGCATAAAGAGTCCATGCGACGATGTCGGCCCACTCTTCATCACCTTCACGGACAACAGGTCCGAGTGGCTCCTTGGAAATGGTTTCCGGAAGCACAAGATGTTCTTTGGGATTGTTCATGCGGATGCGTTGGGCGGCCAGTCCGGAACGGTCTGTTGTGTGAACATCGCAGCGTCCGGAGTCATAAGCGACACGAACCTCGTCGGCCTTTTCGAAAACCACAGGCTCATAAGAAAAGCCATTGGAACGGAAGAAATCCGCCATGTTTAATTCAGTGGTCGTCCCTGTGTTCACGCATACGCTGGCTCCATCAAGCTGCAAAGCGCTTGTGATTCCAGAATCTTTACGGACCATGAAACCTTGACCATCGTAATAGTTAATTCCGGCGAAGGTCAGTCCGAGTTTAGCATCCCGGGTCAAGGTCCAGGTCGTGTTCCTGGCAAGCACATCGATTTCAGCCGAAGTCAATGCCACAAAGCGTTCTTTGGCAGAAAGCGGAGTGTATTTGACCTTGTCTGCATCCCCGAAAATAGCAGCAGAAAGTGCACGACACATGTCCACATCCAAACCTGACCAGTTGCCTTGTTCATCAGGCATGGAAAACCCAGGCAAGCCTTGACTTACTCCACATTGGACGAAACCCTTGGATTTGATTTGCTGGAGGGTGGGTGATACTGCAAAAACGGATGCAGCAAATAAGAATGTGACGCTCAGCGTCAACAACATTTTAAGTGATGATTTTACACTCATATGCTAACTCCTCAGAATTGAGTTGAAGGGTTCTAGGAGATAGGTACTTTTTGAAGTACTTTTCCCTATCTTGTTAAGAATAAACCGCTTAAACAAAGCA
>NYUB01000126.1 GCA_002683785.1 Deltaproteobacteria bacterium | reverse complement strand
TATCTCCATCCTTTACATTGATGCTTTGAGGAAGATCCAGCATTTTCCAAAATGTATTGACCCACGGACCAGCCCCAATGACCACGTAATCTGTTTGAATGACTCCGCGGTTGGTTACCACTGCAGATATTGAATTTCCAGAATACTCAAAGTCATGAACCTCGGTGTTTCCAAGGATTTGTACTCCTTCATTCTCAGCTTTTCCTGCAAGTCCCTGGATGCATTTCATATTGTTGGAGTATCCCCCTTTTTTCTCATGTAAAACAGAGGTAATCCCCTTTGCCTGCCAATCATCAAAGAGCCCTCGCATATATTTCATTGAGTCCGAAGCGCCTTCAATGAACGTGGAAGGGTAGCCAATCGCTGTTTGTTGTTCATAGATTGTTCCTACATCACTCCTCATCACTTCTGGACTGATTTGCATATATCCCACAGGATTAAAGCTATAGGCATCAGGATCACTTTCCCAAACCTCAACACTATGTGCCATCAGTTCCCGCATCGCTGGCTGGAAATAATTATTTCGCACCACTCCGCATGCTATTCCTGAAGCACCTGATCCAATGCCAGTTTTGTCAATAACAAGAACATCTTCGCCTCCTCCAAGCCTTCTTTTTTTCAGTTCTAGGGCAAGATGGTAAGCGGTGCTCAGGCCATGGATGCCAGCACCGATGATGACATATTTTGAAGAATTCGGAGGAGTCATAGTTTGCAATGGGGATGAATTTCTTAAAGATAATTTAATCGGTTTTTAGCAAACCAACTTTTTTAGGTCAAGCAATTTAAATGGGTTGAATGAATTTCAATATGGATGATGAAGACCTTCCCTCAAGAACTCAGGGGAAAATTTTTTATATTAGATGATGAGGATCAATATCGATCTGAAGCAACTCATCTTTTTGCAATTTCAAGGGTTCCTTCATTAACCGATTGAGTTGACATTTAAGCATTGAAGCATCGGGAGCCTTGATCAGGACCTGCCAACGGTAGCGATTTCTCAGTTTTTTCAAAGGAGATTCAACGGGCCCAATCACGGTTAAAGATGGAGGTAGTTTTTTGAATCTGTTCCTGACAGAAAATGCCAACGTTTCAGCACGCTTTTCAGACGGACTACTGCAGAGGATCAGCACCATGCTCAAAAAAGGTGGAATCTTAAGAAGATTGCGTTGTTTGAGCTCAATTTCCAGATATCTGAGAGTATCGTGATCTTTCGCACATTGCAGGCTGTGGTGCTTCGGATTATAGGTTTGAATCAACACTTCACCTGGTTTTTCTGCACGTCCCGCACGTCCCGCCACCTGGGTCAACAGTTGAAACGTTCGCTCACCCGATCTGAAATCAGGAAGATTCAGGGAGAGGTCTGCGAGGATGACCCCCACCAGTGTCACGTTGGGAAAGTCATGCCCTTTAGTGATCAACTGAGTTCCTACCACAATATCCACTTCCTGATCATGAATCCGGCGTTGCATTTTGGACAAAGCATGTTTTCCATGAAGACTATCACGGTCCATGCGCAGGACTTCTGCATTTGGGTAAATATTTTTCAGTTCCGTTTCAATCTGTTCGGTTCCACTACCCACAATTTTAGGAGATTCAGAAGAATCACAGGCGGGACATTTTTGGGGAGTTATCAAAAAATAATCACAATGGTGACACTTCAAACCTCCGACTGCCTGATGAAACACGAGACTTAAACTACAATTCGGGCAAGTATGAGTTTCATTGCATTCTCCACAGATCATCAAGGGTGCAAAACCTCTTCGGTTTAAGAAGATGAGGGTCTGTTCCTTTTTGAGAAGCCTCTGTCGTATCGCATCCAATAGTTCTATGGAAAAAAAGGGACTTCCTTTTTGACGATCACAGTGTTTTAAATTGATCAAGCGCACCTCAGGAAGGGTCGGCTGAAAAATCCTTTTTTTTAAATAAAGTGGGTGATACTTCCCCAGTTGGACATTGTAAGAAGATTCCAGGGATGGGGTGGCGCTTCCCAGGAGGACCGTTGCCTTTGCCTTAAAGCCTCGATAGACGGCCACATCACGAGCATGATAACGTGGGGTTTCCCCCTGCTTGTAGGAGACATCATGTTCCTCATCGACAATCACCAACCCGAGATTTTTCAAGGGGGCAAAAACCGCACTCCTTGCTCCAACGACGATGGAAGACAAACCGTTTCGTACACGAGACCACTCATCATATCTTTCACCATCATCCATCCCGCTATGAAGCACGGCAACAGCGTCTCCGAATCGGGATCGAAAACGATTGACCAGTAAAGGGGTTAAAGAAATCTCTGGGACCAGTACTAGACTGCTTTTCCCTAATTCCTGGGTCAAACGAACGGTGTGAAGATAGACTTCAGTCTTTCCACTCCCAGTCACCCCTTCCAAAAGATATGTTTTATATTTTTCTTCCTGAAGGTTTTTCCCCACTTCCTGAAAAACATTTTGCTGGTCCTCCTTAAGTTGCTGAAAAGATTCGATTGGGGGCATCCGATCTTCCAAAAAACGACGGAAGACCCTTTTTTCAAAAATCTGGACACATCCTTCTTTTTCAAGGTTTTTCAGTGCTTGTGCTGGATTAGGTACCGTGTTCCGAATTTCCTCCCAGGAGCATTCATTGTTTTTGGCTAATCTATCGAGGATTTGGATTTTTTTGGTTTTTTTCCTTACAGATCTATTTGATTCATCAGATTTCAGGAAACGAACCCAACGCTCCATTTTTGGACGGCTTCGTTGCCCAGCAAATATCTGAACTTTTTCCAGCAGCCCTTTTTGAAGCCACTCAGCAAGCTGTTTTCTTTCCTCAGTTCCAGGTGTTTTACGATTCCATTCTTCTTCAGTCCAACGGGTTTTATTTTTTACGATCTCTTGAAAGGGCTTCCCAAGCCGTTCGATTCCAGGAAGGAAGTTGCTTTTATTGATAATTTCCAAGCGAAGTAACAATCCCATTCCTCCAGGAAGTGTCCCGTTCAATACTTCTCCCCAACTGCAGAAATAATAGGATGCCACCCAACGGCTCAATTCCAGAATTTCCTCCGTCATAGAAGGCGTATCTTCTATAAGCTTCTCCACTTTCCTAAGCGGACTGAAATCTGAATGGTTTTTTACGGACGTGATGACTCCTCCCATCTTACGACGAGAAAAAGGGACCAGTACCCTTAAACCCGGAACAGGATCCAGATCCAGTTCTTCAGGCCAGGAATAATCGAAGGTTTTTTGAAGGGGCAGGTTTAGAGCAACTTCAACGATCACGAAGCATCTCTATAAAATATCGAAGCATGCTCTTATTTATGAGGCATTCAATCCTGAGCACCCATGGTATTTTTCACAGGAACGGCACGCAGGAAAATCAGTGTTTCTGAAACTTTGTTGGAAATCCGATAGAAGCGAGTTCCTGCTGCTAATAAAAACGCTGGTCCAGGCAACAGCTCATTTATTTTCCCAGATTCACTTTCCAGGTGTGCCACTCCAGATACGCATATGAGGAGATGGTAGTTCCCCTCACAACAGAATTCCTTGGAAATTGTTTTCACCATTTGAATCCGTTCTACAGTAAAATCCGGAAAATCAACAATCCTCTCTTCAATAAATCCATTTTCTTTAATCAATGATACGGGTTCAGGCAACTGGTAGGGCTCAGTGTTGAGGAGTCTTATTGCACGTTCCGTGTCCCAGTGGTCCTGGGTCAACACCTTCTGGGCAAACATGACAATCAGTCTTTCGTAATGGGGAGTCTGGAACTCGATCACACGAATCCCATGCTGAAGAGAATGTATTTGCATGGCCGGAAAAGTCACCACATCTCCGAGCTTGACAGGGACACTGGCGATGAAAGAATATGCCTTTTCCCTGAGAAGAGCCTCTTCCTTTCTCAATTCCTGGGGAAGTTTGTTTTCCAGATCAGTCAACTGCTGAGGGGTGATCTCTTCCTCCCCTGAAATTTCCTGCTGCTCCTTCAATTGATCGAGCAACTGATCCATTTTTCTACGGGTGATTTCATATTCCTGGATTTGCTCCTGAAAATCCAAAAGTAAAGGTTCCCTCCAAGACGCTCCAAAACGATCATGGTAACGATCCTTCACTTTCGAATTCAGACCTGCCAATATCCTTCCCGTTCCTGAAGGCCATGCTTCTGGATCAAGAGCGGTGACGACATAAACTTCCCATTTTTTTTCATGCATCTCCAGATAGAGATCACCCATTACCGCTTCTGATAGAGGATTCAGGGTTTTCAGGAGGATTAATTTTTTATCGTGCCCGTTGAGCAGTTTTTCTGGGAACAGCCCAAGAGCATAAGGTAATTCCGTGCAACCAAAATGATCAAAAACGGATGCCACTCCACGTTTTTCCACCCCGGTATACCATCCTTCATGTCCCCAGGGTTTGGGAATCTTGAGTTCCTCAAGACGCAATGGCTCATCCGGAGACACAATGGCTGCTCCAAAGTGTTTGGCAATGCATTCCAGTGGTTTTGAATCGACTGATTCAATCAGACTGATCCATTCTGAAGTTTCACTTTCGCCTTTCCAGGTACATCCCCGAATCCATTGATCAATATTCTTTGTTTCGAATTCATATAGCTGGTGATAGACACATACTTGGTTTGTATTCCAGAATTCTTTTCGTTTGCGTTCAAGATGAAGCAAAAGAATTCCATCGCGTGGAAAATCATCCTGTTCCAACCAATGCTTACATAAGGAAATTCCTTCAGACTCAAGGGTATCAGGAACCGAATCGACTTTGATGCTGCAAAAATGGAGGGCTTCCTCTCTTCCTGTTCCCGCAAGAAATGTCTTCTGAAATCTGGACTGCCAGACTGGTTCAATTTCAAATTCCATTTTATTCATAAAACCAATCCCGGTAAGACGCTTCCATTTAAAAATGCTTGAGCTGTTTGAGGACTGATCTGATTCAGTAATGCGGAAATGGTTTTCTGTTCCAGTTCCGGAAGACGATAAGGAGAAATAAATTGAATTTGGATTCCTCCTTCTTGCTTTTGAAGACGATGTTCTTGGATCAACTTGTTGGCAGCTTCAGGAACGGGATCCAACAGAGAAATCTCAGGAAATCCCAATTCTGCAAAGGCTTCTTTGAAACAGTCCGAACGGAAGCTGAAATGGGTACATCCAAGAAATACGATTGGGCCTTCGTTCGGATTTTGGTGAAGTGCACTTTCAGAACAGGCTAAAGCCTGTTTGCAGCATTCGAATACTTCATCTTGAACCACCTTTTTTTCGAGATCGGAGGAAATCATGCTTGCCAAACCAGGACATGGCTGTTCGATATAAACAGAGGGTTTGTTTCTTTTGAAAATCCTGGAAATGTTATATAGCCCCTCACTGACTGTAGTAGGAGTCGCAAAAACATAAACGGGTGCACTTGGATTTCTCTGCATCGCTTCATTGAGCAATTTATGCCCAATCTTGTCAATCCCCTCGACTTTTTCAGGGTGTTTCAGCACAAACGGAATCTGGTTCAACAAGGCCGAAAGAGATCCACATGCGACATAAATTTGTTTGGGATCAAATCTTTGCTCTACTTGTTCCAGTAGGCCATTGAATACCTTGATCCGTTCTTCCCTTGAGTCCATGTCATTGTATCCATATTTGTCGCGTGGAACTGCATTTACATAAATGATGTTCATCCCCATCTCGGGTTTCCCTATCCTTATGGATTCCAGTTCGACGGTCAAACGGCCTAACAGGGACAATCCTCCCAATCCCGAATCCGTTATCAGCAGGGGCATTTTCTCAGTTGGTGTTGGATTGAATCAACTTTGGACACAGAAAGAACAGAATCACACGCTATCGAGCAAAATTTATAAATACAACCCAATTCCTCTAAAGTGATCCAGCGTGGGCTTGACAATCATTCATCTCAACTTAAGGTTGAAGACTGACGCATTCAAATCCTTGGGGATATATGAATTGTCAAAGATCTCTCCTTTTGATTTGATGACAAACAGATAGAACTTGGTTGATTCAGAAAGGATCATTCTTTAATGGCAGTCCTATTCCAAAAAAAGGTTACTCCGCAAGTGAATGAACTGCAAAAACACAAACAAAGCCTCTATCGTTATTGGAAAAACAGTAGGATGATTACTTCTGAAAGGATTCTTGATGCATTCATGGAAGTACCAAGGGAACTTTTCATTGAAACATCGTTCGGGGATCAGGCTTATGCCGACCATCCTCTACCGATCGGCGAAGGCCAGACCATCTCTCAACCAACCACCGTAATGCTGATGCTCCAACTGCTCGAATTGTTCCCGGGGCAAAGAGTATTAGAGGTCGGAGCAGGTTGTGGTTATAACGCTGCTTTACTGGCCCAACTGGCGAGTCATGTGATAACCATCGAGCGACATGAAAAGTTGGCGGAATTGGCCCGCAGAAACCTTAAGAAAATCGGCATCTCAAATGTAACGGTCATCTCCGGTGACGGTAAATTCGGCCATCAGGAAGGGGCTCCATATGAGCGAATCATCATCACAGCAGCAGCCCGTGAAATCCCCTTTGATCTCAAACAACAGCTTGCTGTAGACGGAATGCTGTTATCGCCAGTAGGGCAATCCCACGGCTGCGAAATGCTTCGAATGAGAAAAATCACTCCAACAAATTTTCAAACCTCTACCCATGGTTTGTTTTCCTTTGTTCCAATGGTTTGAAACAAGAGACAACGATCATCCAATTTTCGAACAGCATGATTGGGCTTGTATCTGAAAATAATCACTAGAAGATCAACATGTTGATTTCATCGAGTGTGATTTTATGCACACCTTTGCGACATTATGATTTAACTAAATATGAAAAAACTGAGAAAACTCCCTACGAATTTAATCTATAAAAAGATGGCCAACAAGGTTTGTAGAAAGGAAAGACGCATTCTTGAAGCACTCTCCGAAGAAGATAAAAACACAATACAGGAAGTAATTAATCACGCCCATGAAGAAAATCTTCCTCTTGAAAATATCAGCTCCCAGTTTTGGAGAATATTTTACAAACTTGGCCCCACTTAGTAGGAGGAACAATCCAGTGTTTGACACTTTTTCCCATTTGTGATGTCTCAGAATCCTCATCCTTCTGCATTTAAATAAGCTGGAGGTCGTTACGACAAAATTCGGAATGACCTCCGCACTACACTGCAGTCAACTTCAAACCAAGCGCATCCACTTTTTCCTTGTTTGAGTTAAATGTGATGCAATATTTCCATTCCTAGCTATGTCGGTTGAACTCCCACATTTGATAGAAAGTTTCATAGATGTCTATAACCTCCGTGGAAATGAAACGGTAGCTCCAGTTCATTTAACTGAAAACAAATTTCATATCAAAGAGGTTCCTTAGGCTGATCAGTTATGAATCCATTAATAAAATATATATTTGGATTTTTAGAATTCTTACTATAATTTCTTTCATCTTCATCGAAAGTAAGTTCTATGATTTTTCCTTCATTTTTGTTTTTCCCAACACCCCACAAAAAGCCGTGAGTGAAGCCGTTATTTCCTTCAATTTTAAAATGACCAACCCAAAGTACTTCTTCTTCCCTTTCAGGAAAAATCTCAAAAGTCCCAACTATCATTCCATTATTTCTTGAATCCATTATTGTTAAAGCCCATGACATTTTATTTACTCTTAAAACTTCTTTGCCATCAATTGAGTAGCTCATCAATCCCTTCGACTTTAAATTATTAAGATGAACTCTTCCTCCTGCACCAATCCATTTCTCAAAACCTTTTTCAGCTGGATGTGGTCCTTTACCAATATCCATCATCCCTTTAACTATTATTAATTCCGATTTACTAAATATTTGAAACGGTAAAAACATAATGAATATAATAATCAACAATTGCTTGAACATATTTCCTTTTTATAAAAAATTAATTAGACGTACATATTAATTGAGATTACAAAACTTTTAAATCTATTTCCAATCGAATGTGCAATAGTAAACAGTGAGCCGGCCAAAGTTGAAGCGATTGCCCTAGTCTATAGGTCATTACGACCTGAGTGGTTTGAGATGTTTGATATCGAGGAAAAAGAACCTAAACGGTCACGTGAATCACTGGTTTAGAAGAGTACGCAATGTCGATGTGGTCAATCTCAATTCTGACCAAGGGAAGCATCATTTTCGTCACAGTTCCAAAGAAATGAATGGGAAGTATTATCAGTCTGAAAAAAAAGGGGACTGTTTGACTCACTCAACAAATCAACCAAACAGAGGCATTCAATTAATTGATTCTGCTCCCCTTTGCGTCATTATGTACAGAAAAAATTGAAGTATTTATCTAATTTAATTAAGGAAATATGTCTGATAAACTGATCGCAGAAATAAAATCATTGAAACAATGGGAAGGACACGAAGAACGTGTCGAGGAATTACTAAGTCCGATCAAGGTTGCAGGTTACCATGCCGTGCTTGACACGGGAGAGCCTCCAGTAAAAACAGGAGATCCTGCACCATCTGGAATTCACTGGATGTTAGCCCGAAGTACCACCCCTCAATCAGAACTCGGTACAGATGGTCTTGGTCTTCGGGGCAGTTTTATCCCTCCAGTCAGTCTTCCACGACGGATGTGGGCCGGAAGTGATATCGAATTTTTGAACCCCCTAAAGGTTGGAGAGATGGTTGAACGTCGTTCCTCTTTTGATTCCGTCTTTCATAAACAAGGTCGTACCGGCAATTTGGTTTTCGTCAAAATCAAGCATGATTACAGCATCCAGCAAGAACTTTGCATCCGGGAAATACAAACGCTGGTCTATCGCGAACCAGCCAAACCTGGCGATCCAGAACCAGACCTCCAAACCATCCCGTATAAACCTCTCTGGGAAAGAAGCCTCGTTCCCGATTCTGTGTTGTTATTCAGGTATTCTGCCCTGACATTCAACGGGCACAGGATTCATTACGACCGTTCCTACTGTGTTGAACAGGAAGGTTATCCAGGTCTAGTGGTCCATGGGCCGTTTCAGGCTACCCTGTTGCTTGATTTATGCCGACGCAACAAGCCTGAAGTTCCTCTCAAACACTTTAAGTTTCGTGCAATGAACCCGGTTTTTGAAGGGAAAAAAATCCACATCTGCGGAAAAGAAAATGTTGGGACAGGAAATCTGTGGATCCGAGGCTCACGGGATGAACTGGCCATGAAAGCCGAGGCTTCCTGGTGAATGCAGGTTCAGATTCAGACAAATCTTTGATCGAGTTCACTCCTGCGACCATCCAAATTCAGCCTGGTGGGAGTTGAAGGATTTTCGGCAATCACTTTTCCACGACGCATCACCATCCTTCTTTTCGCCTTCAAACGAATCGCTTCGATGGGATCATGTGCTTCAAGCATTACCAGATCCGCGTTGCATCCTGGTTGCAGTCCATAACCTTCCAGATTCATGATGCACGCGGCATTTGCTGTTACTGCCTGGTAACAGGATTTCATTGCTTCAATGCCTGTCATCTGTGCCACATGCAGTCCCATATTGGCCACCTCCAGCATATCTGCTGTTCCCAATGGATACCAGGGGTCCATCACACAATCATGCCCGAATGCGACATTGATGCCGGATGCCATCAATTCAGGGACTCGGGTCATTCCCCTTCTTTTGGGATAACTATCATGGCGTCCCTGCAAGGTAATGTTGATCAGGGGATTGGCGATGGCATGCATCCCTGATTCAAGCATCAATGGGATCAACTTGCTCACATAATAGTTATCCATCGAATGCATGGAAGTCAGATGGGATCCTGTCACTCGGCCCTGTAGCCCATATCGAATAGCCACGGATGCAAGACTTTCAACATGCCGTGACATTGGATCGTCGCTTTCATCACAGTGCATGTCCACCATCAAACCTCGGTCCGCTGCGATCCTGCACAAAGCGTCCACTGAAAGTCGACCTTCCTCCATCGTCCTTTCAAAATGTGGTATTCCACCAACAACTTCCACACCCAGATCAAGAGCTTTCAGCAGATTAGACTCAGCATTTTTTGAACGGTAGAAACCATCCTGTGGAAACGCCACCAACTGAAGGTCCAAATAGGGTTTTACTTGGTTTTTGACCTCAAGTAATGCTTCAACAGCAAGCAACCTTGAATCACAGACATCTACATGACTCCGTACGGCCAACAATCCCTGTGAAACCGCCAAGTCACAGTAACGTAACGCCCTGTCTTTGATGGCCTCATGAGTCAGTTCGGGTTTGAGTTCTCCCCAGAGTTGAATGCCTTCCAACAAGGTCCCAGACTGGTTGAGTCTTGGTTGCCCCAGGCTTAGTGTGGCGTCCATGTGGAAATGAGAATCCACAAAGGGAGCCGAAAGCATACAATTTTTGCCCTCGGTGGTTTGCAAAGCCTCGGCATCCAAACCCTTTTCGACTACAACGATTTTCCCTTCACGTATTCCGACATCCACCCCTTCGGTTCCATCTGGCAGATTCACATTGCAGAATAAATGATCAAGCATCATAAGGAGCGAGCTTTTGCATAAAATGGTTTTTATTGAATTTTGATATAATCATTCCGTGGGTTCTAAGACATTCTCCTTCACAAACATCCTGTCTCTGCGACTGACATGCGCCATAGAATCTGCTGCGACCGTTTTTCCTATATCTGATTGATATGCTGCTTCAAAATCTTTTTCTGTCTCAAACCAGAGTTCTGAAATTCCATCATAGAGTGCCTCCTCAGACTCTACGACATTAAAACAGATGCGCTTCACCCCAGGAAGCTGGCGTGCAAGTGGTGCATGTTCTCCAATCCACCAACTTCGAAATTCCTGGACGCTACTGTCTTCACGCCTTTTGAGTAAAATCACAGCTTTAAACATGGTCCTCCTTAATTATCCGTTAAACTTTAGTTCTGGCCAGCGGTCTGCCTGAATTGGCAACTGCGACAGCAACCAGCATCTCATCTTCACGAGGAGCATCGGGAATGCTGATTTCCATTGCATCCATATGATCAAAACTCCAAATGCTGTCCTTATTGGTGATGGGCAAAACCAAAACAGAACCTGGGCCTCCCATTTTTTTCGTGGAAGGAATGATGTCATCCCCTTTTTCGACGGCTTCACGGACAGGCTTTCCAAAACGCGGATGGAGTATGGCTGCCGCATGTTCGATCTCTCCACCAACTCCAATCACAGCTCCCTTCCCGTAACTTGTGATGGATCCAGGCTCCACTCCGAGTGCTTCAACCACTTTTCTTGCAAGCAAACCGCCTATTTCTGCTCCTAGATCGTACATGGGTTCCAGATCCTCAACGTAGCGTCCTGCATAAGGATTTTGAAAAACACCTGCAGCCAATGCTTTTTGTGCAGGAGGATCAATGGTCTTTCCCATTTCCAGATGGATCTCATCCAACTGTATGACCAGCCTTCGTATTTTAAGTTCAAGTTTCATGATCTTTAGGAGATTTATATGATAATTAAAAACATTTTAGGGATAGTTTAAAATGTTTAATGGTAAACGAATTTTTCAAATACAAATAACTAGAAATTATTTTAATTTTTTCATAAACAATCAAGGAACATAAACTGTGAGTGACAGGCTATTTTTCGCTGGCTGAAGATTGGCCTGGGATTGGTTTGGAATAAGGGCTTTTAAAAAAAACTTCATCTGAATCAAGATTACATGAAATGGTAACAAGACTGGCGGCAATTATGCCAGTTGCAGTAAAAATTACTGTTAGCGAGTTACCGATCTTTCTATGCAGCCAGGATTTACGCCCCATACACAATCTCTTAGAAAGAAATAATATTCTGTAGTCCGTGAGTAAACGAGGAATAGGGAAAACATTTTTTTGTCCCCACATTTGAATTTCAGGAATTCTAGATTTATGCTTACAGATTCCGGACAAGACAGAACGGGTCAAAATCGATGCAGTACCTATGCCCGATCCTGCTTTAAAAAAACTGAATTGACCCTCAACGGACACAGGGTTAGCTTTTATAAATGAAGATTACCAAAATGCTTCTGGAACCAAGGCACAACGAGGAATGCTGGACATCGGAAAGACAAAATATTTTAGCTGGTTATTACTGATTATATTCAGTATTTGGCATTCTACTGCTCAAGCAGTAGAACTACCCATTACGAAAGCAGCTGCCCCTGAAACCGTTTTTGGTGGAGTCGGAAGACTCTATGAAAGCTGGCATGTAGGATATGACATGATGATCATGAGTACCCCTCACACTTCAGCTCATCGGAATCTCGGAGTTACCAACCGTTCACTTTGGCTGGAATGGTGGCCTAGTGACCGTTATGGCATGAAAGGATTTTACGCCATGCAGCATTTTCAGTCCTTTGGAAGCAACCTATTCGATATCGATTCACGTCATGTGGGAGGAATGTTCAAAGGGCGTTTCCCAATCAATACCGAATGGCAAATATCAGCTGGCATAGGAATGGCACAAACGGATACCGAATTAGCAAATAAAACGCTATCGAGTACCATGATCGTTAGTGAATTCAGGATCGGAGTAAAGATTTTTTCCAATTGGGTCATGGAACTTGGAATGATGACCCTGGATGGTGCCAGTGGTGATGGCCCAGAGGACGATCGGTTAGGTTCTACTAACTATATTGTTGGTCTAGGATTAGGGTTTTAAAAGTCATACAGGAAACAAAAATAATGCAATTACCTAATGTTGAGGAATTAAGTTCGGAAGACAAAAACTGGTTTGCCCGTGCCATTGCAGGAATGATTGTAGCTGATGGTAGAGTTGATAAAAGCGAAACTGTCTTTTTAAAACAAGCTCTAGGGTTTCTGGAGGACCGTTCTCAGGTGGAGGAGATCATGGGAATTGTCAAACAGGGAAAACCGCCTCAAATGCCCCCGGCAAAGATCGACTCGAAGCAAGCCTTCATCATGTTGAAATACCTCTCTGAGTTGATGGTGGCAGACGCCAACCTCTCACCAGGTGAAGTTCGATTTTTTGTCTACTCTGGTCGTCTGTTGGGATTCACCCCTGAAATCCTTACCAAACTCTGGAAAACAGCCCGTGCACAACTCGAATCCACTTTGCCAAAAGCCAGCGCTCAA
The DNA here is from genome assembly GCA_002683785.1 of Deltaproteobacteria bacterium. Classification (GTDB taxonomy): domain Bacteria; phylum SAR324; class SAR324; order SAR324; family NAC60-12; genus UBA1014. Next base: position 61,319 of record NYUB01000126.1, on the reverse strand, counting down.
ATAGGCAACCAAACAGTAGAAATCATTTTAAATGAATTACACGATAGTAAATTCAGCTTTCGATCTAGGCAGGCTCTGACTCCCAATTGTAAAATCCTAATGAAACTACATAGGGCAGACGGAAGTTTCTGGGAGCCCATCGCTTGTCGAATGAGTGGACAACATCAGGACAGATTCGATCAGGAAAGTTTTACCATCTTCGGAAAATTTGAACAAAAAATCTCAGAACATCATGGAATCCTTCAAATTCTGCATCCGGAACAATTCACTGATCATGATGAGAACATCCTGAAGCCTAATAAGGATTCTTTGATGGGCCGATTGGTTCAGTGCTTTATCTGTAATGAACCTCGAGTAAAGCATTATGTTTTAAGATCAAGGAGCATGATCACTTCTCCAAATATCTTTGGTGTGCCAGCCTTTGTAAAACCCTCTGGCAACCTTCAGTTCTGTGATTACAACCTGATCCAGGTTTCTACATGTCCAAAATGCGGGTTTTCCTCTAATGACCTCAACTTCTTTAAAAAGCAAAACAGCGACGAGCCTCCTTTTAATGTCGATAAAATCAAAGAGTCCTGGACGGAAAAGGCCAAAACACTTTTAGAACAGGCACTTCAATCCGAACAAAGCTATTTCTCGGAAGAGAGAAACGCCAATGATGCCATTTTATCCTACGATTTGGCCATCCTCTCGCTCAATCAACTGGCAGAACACGAAAAAGATCCACAGAAAAAAATCGACTTGTTACGGAAAATTGCATCTATGCTGTTGTTTCAAGCGGAAGTTATGATGGAAAATCAACAGCGCGATAAAGCAGAAAATAACCTTGAAGAAGTAGTAAAAACCCTTGAACCGGTTTTTCAGAATATGGAAGGCCGCGTCATCATCCATACTGCTTTACTGATCTTTCAAATCAAAATCTACTCCGGGGATACTCAATCTGCTGCACAATACATGAAATTCATGGATGGATACGATACCGAGGGAAAACTTGATCCCAATAGTGAGGAAGCAATAGAACTCAAAGTCTCTGCAAAAAAATTAAAAGCCGTATTCGATGACCGTGAATTATTGAACAAAGACAATCTTTCTAGATTTCACTTGGATGAATAATAATCTACGCTCGGATTCCTTTTCGTTCACTGATTATTAACACTAATAATAATCCATATAGTTCCACCATGCCCTCTGAAGATACAACTAGCACTGTCAATCAAAGCCATAACGAGCATGCTGATCAACCGACTAGGCTAAAAAATAAAAAAATCTTGCTGATGCTGCCTGAGGAACTTCAAAAAAAAATGAAAGGAACTCTTAGAAATCGTTTCAATACCCTGGATGTGATTGTTCCTGTAGAAACTTTGAGCATGAAGGAGGAGGAACAAAACAAATTTCAATGGTTGCTCAAGTTCCCATGGGATTTCCCGGAAACCAAAGACCACCAACCACCAGACCCCAGACTCGTATTTCGAGTACAGGGCATGGCAAAAATTAATTATAAAAAACTCGAACAAACCAACAATAAACTTCTGACAAACCTAAAGTCTCGATGCTTTGAATTGATCGAATCCCTTCATTCACGCCAGCGAAGTGAAGCATTTTTGAAGCTAGCCATGAAAGACGCAGTCCTTCGTTATAAGATCAAGCAGGAAATTCAACTCAAGCATAAAATTGACCACCTCAATAATGCTATGAGACAAGTTGAAAAACCTTATCATCAAGCGATTAATTATATTTTTGCTACTGCCATTGAGCAACTTACCGGAGTGGCTGTTTTGGACGGATTGATGAAAGGATTGGTAAGAATACTGATCGTAGACGATCTTGGGACAAGAACCATTGATGGCATGACCGCCCTCAATTACAGCAGAAAATATCTTTCCTTCATGAGTTCAAGTGAACTTGAATCCAAATTCAAGGCTTTCAAAAAGGAGCACATGGAAGATCAGGAGAAAGAAACCAATCTTTCCGAGTTCATTTTTAAATCACCAGAATTTGAAAACATTGATATTGTCTTCTTTAACCGCTGGCATTTCTCAGAGGATGAGTTCATGGTTCCTGTTCTTCTGAGAAAAAAAACAATTTTAAGCAAACAGGAACAAAGAAAGACCAATCAGAATCCTGAGTACATTGAAAAACAAATTGAAAGTGAAAAGAATTCTATTAAAGAAGCAGAAAAAAACTTAAAGACCGTCCTTAAGGAAATTGAAAAGATGGAAAAAGGAAGGTATCAGGAGGAGGAGGAATATCAAACCCTACGCAGTTCTCAGAAACGGATTCAAAATGATATCTCAAAAAGAAAGAATCGTCTCAAAACACTTGAAAAACCTGTGAAACAAACGGACCAGGCCGTCGTCATTAAATTTGACCTCTATGAGACCTTCAAAGAAAAGCAGTCATTCATGGACAGGTTGGGGGACAAAGTCGGCGACTGGGGGTTGGATTCATTATGGGAAAAACATATGAATCCTGATGATCGTTTCAGTTTCAAAAAACTACACCAGATGTCAGGAATTTCCAAAGAATGGATTGCCTTAAATAAGGAGTATAACAGTTCCAAACTCTTCACGGAAAGATTGAAGGATCAATTGAATGAATATGCAGGAAAATATGGGATGTTGGTCAAAGAATCTAGATCACGTGCAGCAGGACCTGGAAGCTATCAACCGATGCTAGATGATCATATTATGGATTCTTTGGAACTGGCTGTGATCAATTGTGAAATTTTAAACCGCATTGAAAAATCAAGAGAAAGCGCAGAAAACAATCTTTGAGCTTTTCCCTGACTCAAAAGGCACTTACGCCCTTCTTCTTTCCAATCGGAATCCCCAAAAAATAACCATCGGCAAAAGAGGAACCACGCTATTTCCTCCTGGATGCCTGATTTATATCGGAAGTGCTTTCGGTCCAGGTGGTTTGAAAGGGCGGATTTCACATCACCTCCGCATACAAAAACACCCCCATTGGCATCTCGATTATCTGCGTCAATCTATTCCATTAAGCCAAATCTGGTATTCTGAGAACAAATTGGTTTTGGAACACCATTGGGCCTCAATCATGTCTCACTGGGATGGAATCAGCATTCCAATGAAAAAGTTTGGTGCCTCAGACTGTAAATGCTCCACCCATCTCTTTCACCTCAATCAACCTCTGGAATTCAATGAATTCCAGAAAAAACATTCTGATATTTTGAAACAGCCCAATGATCTTAAGCAGGTAATTATTTGAATCGAAATGAAAATCCCAGAGTGATCTTCACTCTCTGGATTTGGTGAAGTGGTCCAGTATTTCCTGTTTCTGATTTCTCAATTGAAGAATCCATTCCACTATTTCCCTGACTGCACCCTGGCCCCCAGAAGCACTTGAGGTATAAAGACTGGATGCTTTGACTTCAGGGCGTGCATTCTGAACAGCTATTGGCAGTCCCACTCTGCGTAATACAGGAATATCGAGGAGATCGTCTCCAATATATGCAATTTGACTTTCTCTGAGTTGATGTTTATCCAGCAACTGTTCCAGAGCTTCTTCCTTCCAAAAAAAACCTTGACATATTTCATCAAATTTTATTTCCTCAGCTCTTCTCTTAACAACACCAGATTTACGTCCTGTGATAATTCCTGCGATCAAACCTGCCTGTCGAATCATGGCTATGCCCAAACCATCTTGGACATCAAAACGTTTGTATTCTCCTTCTATTCCATCAAGGATGATTCCGCCATCAGTCAGCACTCCATCCACATCGCAAAGAAACATTTTTAGACGTTTCGCAATTTCAACTGTTTCGTGAAATGAGGCCAATGGTGTAATAGGTGTTTTGATTACAAAGAAGGCGGAAACCCATCCTTAGAATATATTGTTTTTAAAAATAATATTAAGAAATACCAAATAAATGGAGCAAGTATCGCTTAAAATATATACACAGATTTAGTATTATGTTTAAGTGAAATTGACGAAACAGTATTAAATTATCCTGAAGGAATAAAATAATGGAAAATTGCTTATTTGGTACAATTTCTTTTAACATTGCACCCCATTCAATCAGATGAAACATCAAACCATTTTCTCATCTCTTCAACGAATGATTCAAAACCTTCAAGGTGAAGCATGTTGGGTCCATCACTAGGAGCATTATCAGGATCATTATGAACTTCAGCAAAAACGACATCGGCACCACATACCATTCCACATCGCATCATATATTTTGCAAATGAACGATCACCCCCACTCTTATCTCCTTGTAATCCTGGCATCTGGACGCTGTGAGTAGCATCAATCGCCACCGGACATCCAAATTTTTTCATGATTGGTATAGACCTGAAATCAACTACCAAATTATTGTAGCCAAAAGTCGTTCCTCGCTCAGTTAAAATGATTTGTTTGCATCCAAAGGAAATTAGTTTTTCTTTTACATTTTCCATTTCTTGTGGTGACAGGAATTGTCCTTTTTTAACATTAATTGGCTTTCCTGTTTCAGCAGCGGCTTTTAGCAAATCAGTTTGCCTGCACAAAAATGCAGGTATTTGTAGAATATCAACAATACTTAAATTTCTTGGTTGATCGGATTCGTGGACATCGGTTAAAATTTCTAAATTGAAATTCTTTTTTAATTTTTCAAATCCTTCAATTGCATTGGAAGCACCTCTGAAGCCTTTTAGACTGCTGCGATTCGCTTTGTCAAAGCTCGACTTATAGACAAAATTAACATCATATTTTTCGCAAATTGATATTAGTTTTTCTGCAATTCTTGCTGCATGGCTATACCCCTCCCAGACACAAGGGCCAGCAATTAGGGATGGTTTCTTATAAATATGATTATAAAAATTAGACACTTCCACCTACTGTTTTGCGAATGATGTCATCATGATTAAATTCAGCCCAATACAATTCAAAGGCCACTCCATCTTCTATTCCTTCAAATTGATGAACAAAACCAGGTTTTACACGAGTAAAATCACCAGGTGCTAAAATTGTTTCGTCTATTAGATCAGATTGATCATTCTGCCACACTCGGACAAGCATTTTCCCACTTTCACAAAAAAATCCGTTCCATTTGTATTTGTGATAATGTTCAGAGCATTTGTATCCTGATTTAAAACTGATTCGATGAAACTCCAAAACACTATTTGAATGGACGAGTTCTGTTTCACCCCAAATTTTTCCAGCTTTCATAAATACCTCTTTTAATTTATTTTGAGTTTCTTCCTCTTTTGGGTTCATAAGATTTTAGATGAAATATTAATTTTGATTAAGTTCATTTTCAAAAAATCATTGAATCCCTCAACTGTTAATCATTAAGTTGATTGGACTAATTTATTAATAAATTTCAGATCTTCTGGATTATCAACAGATAAATGTTTATATGATGTGGAAAATGTTCTGATACAGTAACCGGCCTCAAGGAATCTTAGTTGTTCTAACTTTTCTAAATCCTCTAATCTTCCTGAAGGAATCGAATCAAAGTTTTTCAAGATATTCCGACGAAACCCATAAATACCATGATGCCCCCAGAATTCAGTAACGTCTAACCATTCCGTTAATTTTCTGTCTCGGATATAAGGAACCGGACTTCTAGAAAAATAAAGTGCTTCTCCTTGATGCCCACATACAACCTTTACTACTGATGCATCACTAAGTTGTTCCGTTGTCTGTATTTGCCAAATCGGTGTTGATATATCAGCTTCTGTATTGACCAATTTCTGAATGATTCCATCAATCAGTTTGGGTTCTACTACTGGCTGATCTGCCTGGACATTGATGATTATACCTCCAGGCAGTTGATCAATCACTGAAGCAATTCTTGCAGTACCGGATGAGCATTCAGGATCACTCATCAAGGCTTTTGCACCTGTTGGCCCAACTGATTCAAAGACTTCTTCATTGTCAGTGATCACAAAGACTTTTGTGACCAATTCTGCCTTTTGGCTGCGTTCGATGACATGATGCAGCATTGGCTTTCCATTGATCTCCAAAAGGACTTTTCTCGGCAATCGGGTGGAGCCAATGCGAGCGGGTATTGCAACAACAGCCTGATCAGATGGATCTAATGGGAGAATTTTCATGGAAGAACGAGTCACCAGGATTCAAACCCCATTTGCTTTTGCCCAAGAGGAGACAGATCTTCTGATATGGCACGGCCAATAAAATCTTTTTCATAATCTTCTGCAGCAAAATCAGGAGAGCTTCTTCCTTCAAGAAAGCANGGTTTTTGCCTTTCAAGATAATTTTGGTTTCTGNCACACCATGGGGCTGCACCGATGTANATCACNCTGCTCATTTGATCACCATGATGGATCTCTTCAACTCCATGAATCACNTCACTGTGCCACCAAACCGTATCACCCGGTTCGACTTCTGGAATGCTGACCAACCCTCTTAACAGGAGGGAATGCCATTCATCGGTTACCGCCTGGGCCTTTCCGGGTTCGGCTCCACAGAGGATTTCTTCAGGAACATCTTCCAGCATCGGACGCATCAAAACATAAGCAATCGTGTCAATGCAGGGAATCAGTTGCAAAGTTCCATCACCGGGGCCCTGACGACTTAAAGCGGTCCAACCCTGCCATGTCCTGAATGCACGACAGACCGCTGGTGAGTCGATTCCTTCAACCTTTGACCGATGGACTCCTGAGTAGGGATCATACTCTTCCCACTTTGTTTCAAAGAGGCTCCTGTAGGTTTTTCTGTAGGCTGGGTCTAACCACCGCTCTACCGAGCCTGAATCCATGTGCGGAGACAATCCTAGACTTTGATCGCCTGGTTGTCGCATTCGGATTCTATCGGCATAAGTACATTCCCGGTCCGGATGAAAATATTGTGTACCATGGGACTGAAAATCCCAGATCCGGTTGAGGAACGATCTGGTTTTAGCCATTGATTCATCCTGGCGGGCTTCAATTTGGGCTTTTGACCAGTAAATCCCGTAAATTTGCGGACGATCAGATTTAAGATCACTAAAATAACGGTCAAGCCCCTCTTTCTGTTTTGAGAAATAATCATTCTCTTCAACATACTCTTCCAGACTTTGGAACCATTCATTAGCTTTCTGTTTTGGAAATACCTCTCGAACAACTATCGCTCCAGAATTCTTTATTTCCTGAACTAGATCTTCGCTGACCTTCCCGCTAAGTATCTCGGAACATTTCAGCTCAGGTATGATACGTCGACCTCCAGACTTTTTGTCTTCGATGATCTCGATTTTTTCAAGGATCTTTTGCTTTAATATTTTGATTTTTTTTTCAAAATATGGGTGTTTTTGTCGAAAATCTTGTTTCAGCAAAACCGTATTTTCACAAATCTGGTCTAGATCGATTTTCGCCATATCTTGTTCAAGACAATGATGTGTAGTGGATACTATAAATAGAAAGGAATCAACCAGGTTTGTAGACCCTGTTCGCTTCAGGATCCTCATAATTTGGCGCTAAATCCAACAGCTCTTTCCAGGCGTCATCACAGATTGGATGATTCGCCCAATCCAGGGTCTTTTGAATATGATCCGGTTGACTGATACCGCATATGGTTGAGGCTGTCTTTGTTGAATTCATAGAAAATTGAAGTGCTGCTGCGCCCAAAGGAATTTGGTAACGATTGCAGATACCTTCAATTATTTTGACAGGTTCGAGCATTTCATCACTTGCTTCCATGTAGGCCATTCTCCGGCAAGATTCACTTCCTTTGGCCAGAACTCCACTTGAGTAGGGTGCAGCGTTCAATACGGTGACGTTCCTTTCAAAGGCCTGATCGATCAGTTTCTCAGCATTTCGATTGATTAATGTAAATCGGTTGTGTGTGATCACTGCATCAAAATCCCAGTCTTTGAGAAGTTTCAGCATCACTTCGATCTTGCCTGCAGCCAATCCGACCGCTTCAACCAGTCCTTCTTCCTTCATTTTAAAAAGAGCTTCGAGAGATCCTTTAACNCCGCGTATTTGTTCAAGATTTTCGGCATATTCAGGGTCATGCAAATGTACTAATTGAAGGCGCTCCAAACCCAAGGCCTTGAGGCTTTCCTCAAGGGATATTCTGGCTCTTTCACCATCGAACCTGTTGGTTTCCATGTTACGGTCCAACTTTGTTGAAATAACAAAACCTTCAGGAATCCCACCATTTTCCTTTATGGCCTGACCAATCCGTTCCTCACTTCGTCCAAATCCGTAGTTTCTCGAGGTATCAAGAAACTGAACGGGCCCTTTGAAAATTTCGAGAAGGGTTTCTCTCGCCTGCTTTTCNCTGACATCATATCCGTATGTATCCGGCATCCCCCCCAAGGCTGTTGCACCAAAACAAAGGCTTGGGATTTTCAGCTTTGTCGACCCAACATTTGAATAAGATAATTCCGTTTTCATGGTCCTATAATTTTTGACTCATATGAGAGATGGTCCCAATTAACTGACCATATATGTTCTGAAATATGTAGGTTGAAATCAAATCGAATCCATTTATCTTATTATGATATTCAAAATTTTATCAGGACTGAACAAATCAAGTCCTGATTTGAAAGACCTTAATCCAGCCAAATCAAACGCAATCCAGCCGCCAGGAAAGCAAATAAAACTAAGTTACGGAAAATTTCAGCAGAAAGCCTGTGCCTGATTCGTTCACCTACAAGAAAACCCAGTAAAGTGGGAACAATGCAGAAAATGGATANAANGCCCAATTCAAACGTCACCATACCGTTGATGATGAATCCGATTAAAAGAGGAACACTCCCAACACTGAAAAGAAACCCTGATGCTGTGATGAATGTTTCCCGATCNGCGTTTTTGCCGATAAGATAGATGACCANCGGAGGAGCCCAAATCGATGTGAGCCCCCCCATCATTCCAGATAACATTCCAAAAAAAACCTGTGAAAAAGCATCGCCTTTTTCTGGAAGTCGATAATTGGGGAAAGTCAACGAACTGAAACAGAAAATGCAAATAGCGATACCTATAACCATCCTTATTTGATCCGAATCCAAACGGGCAGTAAATACGGTGGTGANAGCCAAACTGAAAAAAATTGCAACTGCCATCCAGCGAAATTGAAATGCCACTGTTTTACGGTTTTGGGCTCCAAAAAACTGTCTGAAATTAGTCACAAGAATTGGAAATACGACCAGCGCCAGAGCAATTTTTGGAGGAAGAAATAAGGCCATCACCGTTACGGATGCNGTTGGCAATCCAATTCCAAGTGTACCTTTGATGGTACCGGCCAGCAGGAAAGTCAAACCCACCATGAGACCAGCAAACCAGTAATTTATATCAATCGCCCCATCCAACATCGATCATCGCTTGTGCTGTTTAAATATATGNTTTGCTTCGAACCGATTTGCATACCATTAAAATACATTTATCCTGTTTAAAACNATCAACTGGAATTGAAGNGGCACACNCTATTACCAANACGTCCATTATTTNTTTTAATTTNCNNCNNAATTTCTGACTTTCNTTCTCAANCAAAATCTAANTGCAGNATTCCTCCCGTTTCCTTTGGATGGGTNTATCAAGTTGGATTCTNTTCGCNTTTTTGAGTGCCCTCACCAAACTTTTTCGTGCGGAATTAGATCCTTTATCTCTTGTCATTCCCTGGATTGGGATGAATGCAATTGTGGCAGGATTCTATATTATTTCACGAAAAGGTTGGCAAGGATTCAAGACACGCATTTTGAAAATCCACATCATTCGTGGAATTTTGGTTTTCTTTCCCTTTTTGATTGGGGTTTATGCCATCCGGCATTTACCCCTTGGTCAGTTCATGTCACTGGTTAATCTGTCTCCAATCATTCTGACTTTTTTCGCATTAACCTGGCTGAAAGAAACAGTAAGCCGTAAACAATGGATCTCCCTATTATTTGGATTCACAGGAATGTTGATCTGTATCCGACCCCAGTTCAATTTCATCTCACTGCTTGCACTTGCCCCTTTACTTGACGCCATTTCGATTGCTTTTGGCAATGCTTTGATTCGACGTTTTCCTGAGGAACCTACTATGAATTGGGTTTTTTATCAGGAAGCTTTGGGATTTCTCAGTGGAATTATTCTTTGGATGTTTCTTGATCTACCTTTTGCGAATCTGGAGGATTTAAAGGCCATCCCAATTTTTGTCGTGGTTGATATTCTTGCCATGGCCATGAACTATCATGCGTTCCGCAAAGTACACGCTGCGACTCTTTCCCCGTGGTTTTATGTCCAAATCCCGGCAGCAGCTCTGATCGGCTTTGTTATGTTCGATGAAATACCCCATTGGACCGTTTTTACTGGGGGATTTCTGATTATTTTTGGTGGCTTATTGAGCAGCCTAAGGCTCAAAAAAGAAATCTAAATCTAGGAGTTACAGAGCAGATTCTTCAGGATCCTGGTAGGCGTAGTTAAGCGTTGCGGGCTGAGGACTTTTTAAAGGGGACCAGTGTTCACTTATGATTTTATAGTTTCCTCCTTCATTAACCAAAAAAAGTTCCTTCATTCCAATGTCGATAATATTTGAGGAAGAGTAATCCTGGACGAATCGTACATGTACAACATCTTTACTTTCAAGAATTGAAAGATCACTAACATGAATTTTTCTTTGTTCTATTTTTTTATTTAAGATTCTTTTCCGATAAGACCAGCTTTTATAATTTGATTTGGCCGTCCTGAAATTTTCTGAGTAAAAACTTAGGTAAAGTTCTACATCATCAGATTCCCAAGATCTTCTCCATTGTTCCACAAATGCCAATAAAGCCTGTTGTCTTTGGTTTCGTTCAGGGAAGGATATGAAACGGACTTCTTCTTCGATGATCACAGGAGTAGATGCCAATTTCACAAATTTACTCAATCCGAGAAGGTCGGGGTTACTGACGGAAATACAGCCTCTTGTGGCAACGGGTTTTCCTTCTGAAGTGCCATGAATCCAGATTCCATCACCATTTTTTCCATAAAGCACAAGGTCCAGATAATTTGGATAAGTCAGCTCGAACGATCCCACCCCGTAGACATTAGCAGCCTTGCCAAAATATTCTGCCAATTCCAAACCCGACCACGACTTGAAAAGCCAATACACTCCATTGGGGGTTTTAAGATCCCCCTCCCTAAGTTTATCACCTGATTTTTTTCCAGTCGTACATGGATAACTTTTGATTAAGTCCCACTCGTTCTGAAACTGATAAACCAAAAGCCTGCAATAAGATTTATCTACGATCAGCACCGTTGAGCCAGGGTAGTCAAAAAATATTAATGACGATGGCACAAGTTCATCAGCCTGAAGACAAGACAGATTAAAGATAAATAAAGTTATAAAGAAGTATCTTTTCAATAATTGCATTCTAAATGACAAGGAAGATGAGCTTAGAGCCCAATTACCATTAAACCGGTTGGTTCACTGAGGCTAATTTCTTCTTATAAAGCCACAGAACTACACTCACTATCATGGCTATGGGAAGAATAATCAATATAAGTGTGGTGATATAAAAAGCCCACAATGTTTCTTCTGTTCCAGAAAAACAGACTGCGCAGGCTTTTAATGCGGAAGGTAATACTAAGAAAAGACCAAAAAACCCAATTGTTTTATAATAGTTTTTTTTCAATGATTCCTTCATTTATCAAATTGATTCTTTAGGATCACCAATATTAAACCAAATATACCAAGGCGTACAACAAAGGCCAGATTCCCACCACAAAATACCATAGTATATGAATAGGAAGCAGACTTTCAGAAATACGGCCCTGGTGTTGAGTCCGATGGAAAAGACTTATTCCATATCCCATCGCCAGCAGAGCTGCCAACACATGGACACTATGGGCTCCAATGATGAGGTAGAACATGGCGCCATAAATACTTGAGCTGAGTGTCATGCCGTATTGTAAAAGCTGAATCCATTCATAGCCTTGTAACAAAAGAAAAAAAGCTCCGAGAGTGATTGCACCCAGATGAAATCTGTAAGCCTGGGTTTGTTTTTGCTGCTGGAGCAGATTTCTCGATTTGTAGACAGCAAACGCACTTAGAATTAAGAGGAAGGTATTAAATGCTGTTGCTTCAATAGGAAGGCGGGGTTGTCCCCAGGGAGGCCACTCATCAAGTCCAGCTCTAATAATGAGGTAGGCACTAATCAATGACGAAAAAAACATTACTTCCGTAATGATGAAAACGACCATTCCAAAAACCGCACTTGGAACAATCGGCCTTCGCCTCGGCCTGTTTCCTACCTCTACCTCACCTGCAACCAGCAAATAATGCAAAGGCACGATTTTCATAGACGCTGTTCAATGCACGTTTTGTCTTCAATGCAATCCTTCCACTGCTGTCCGGAAGTTTTCATGACGTCAGCGGCTGTTCCAAAGAAAAACACCCCGAGAAGAACCACACATATGATGAGTAGGTACCAGATTAGTTTTTTTTCAAATCTAAGATGCATGAAATTAGCCGCGACCATGAAGGTTTTGATCAAAGCTATTCCAAAAGCAGTCAATACCGTAAACCAAGGAATTTCCAGCATTGGTCCAGCCACACTGATCGCCAGGAGGATCAGTAGCCAGAACCAAATCTTTACATAATTGGGATGCGCATGAGATTCACTCACAATGGGTCCTCAAAAAAGATTAAAAATTTGCAATGTAGAGAATGGGAAAGAGGAAGATCCAAACAATATCGACAAAATGCCAGTAGATCCCAATCAACTCAACTCTTTGTAGATTGTAATTTTTTCGTACATCAAAAGATATTATTGCCATGATCACCATCCCACCGAATACATGTAAAGCATGTAGCCCAGTGGCAGTGTAATAAAACGACCAAAAGATATTATCCGTCAGTGTGTGCCCGTGCAGGATCTTAGTCGAATATTCATAAGTCTTCACAAGAATGAAAACCAATCCACCACCGATCGTGAACCAAATGTAGCGAAATGAAGCAGCAGTATCACCACGTTCTGCAGCAGCATGTGCCAGCACAATGGTCAAACTTGAGGTAAGTAGAACGAAAGTATTAAACGCACCTGCAGTTGTACTAGTCATCGATGCATCTTCAAATCCAGGGGCATTGTTGAATTTGAAAAGCAGGAAGCACATGATCAGGCCTCCGAAGATAAAAATCTCAGAGGCCATCAGCCACCAAACGGCAAGTCTTCCCGTGGGAATGCCTGTAGCCGTGCGATGGGTGGCAATGGGTCCGTGTGTAGACATTTTTGATCCTTAGCTAATTGTTGGAAACTTTTTTTCAAACATTGGATTTAGGGGGAATATGCTGTGGCCAATAATCTTCATCATGACCTGGCACACTGTATTCGTAGGGCCCTCGATAAACAGTTGGCATTTCAGCGAAATTGCCATGGGGAGGAGGCGAAGGAATCGTCCATTCCAATGTGGTAGCACGCCATGGATTCATAGGTGCTTTCTTGCCTTTGAAGATGCTGTTGAAAAAATTGTAAATGAAGACAAATTGAAACAGCAGCATGATCACCATAGAAACTGTTGCGAAAATTCTTATTCCTTGGAGATCTGGAGAAGCCAAGTCAGGATATTGTGTGTAATCCGCAATCCTTCGATGCTGCCCTGCCATTCCAACCAGGAACAGTGGCAGAAACAAACCATTGAAAGGAATTATGGTTCCCCAGAAATGAATTTTATTGAGGGTTTCATCCAACATCCTGCCAAACATTTTAGGAAACCAAAACGTTATGGCGGCAAACATACCGATGATGGTGATCGGGAAAAAGGTGTAGTGAAAATGGGCAACGACAAAATAGCTGTCATGAAAATAAATATCCATGGCACTGGAACCCAGATAAATTCCAGTCACTCCACCAATTAAAAATGAAACCAGAAAACTCAATGCCCAAAGCATAGGAGTCGAGAATTCAATCGATCCTCCATATAAAGTAGCGATATAGGAAAACACCATCTCCGCAATAGGTATTGAGATCAGAATTGTTGTAATTACAAAGACATTTGCCATTCTGGGATCAATGCCAGCAATAAACTGGTGATGGGCCCATACAATAAAGGAAAGCCCTCCTGTACCAAATGCGGTGTAAAGGATGGTACGGTAGCCAAAAAGCTTCTTTCTGGAAAAGACCGTGATAATATCGGCCACAATCCCCATAGTCGGTAAGAGAACGACATAAACTTCAGGATGACCAAAAAACCAAAACAAGTGCTGCCACAACAAAGGATCACCTCCTCCGGAAGGCATAAAGAAAGAAGTGCCCAGACGCTGGTCAAAAAAGAGCATCACCGCTCCTGCCACCAAGGGCCCCACTGAGGACATAAAGAGGATCACGGCAATATTGATCATCCAAATCACTATAGGAATGTCCATCATCCCCATGCCAGGTGCTCTGGCATTCATGGTTGTAGTAATGAAATTTATTCCACCCAGTAAAAAGGCAACAATTTCAAGTGCAACCGCAAGCAACCACAATGATGCCCCCCAATTTGTCAGATTGTATTCTGCAGCCGCTGACAAAGGAGGATAGGAAGTCCAGGCACCTCCGAAACCACCTCCTTCCACGAAAAAAGAAAGAATCAGCACCAGGGCACTGACCAGAAAAACCTGATAGGACAACCGGTTGAGCCTTGGGAAAACCATATCATCACAGCCAATCATCAGTGGAATCATCCAGTTTCCAAAAGCGGCAATGAGAACTGGCATGGCAACCCAAAAGATCATGATGGTTCCATGGTTGGTCACCAGCATGTTGTAGTTCGCAGGATCAACAAATCCATACAACGGCACTTCTGCTCCAGGAAAAGCCAGTTGCATTCTGAAGGCATAAGCAAAATAACCTCCGATTGCCGCCATGAACAAACCAGTAAACATGTACTGAAACCCGATCATCTTGTGATCAAGTGGAAAGATGTATTTCATTAAAAAACTCTGTTCATGATGAGCCTCATGAACCTCGGCCTCATGAACAATTGATTCGGATTGCTGTCCCATTGATGTTCCTTGGAATGATATATTGCTTAAAGGTGCTTTGTTTAAAAGCTCTTTGCCAGTTCAATAGCATAAGGCGTGGATTTATCCGTTTTTGAAACGGTAAACGGCAGAGGAACAGGTCCAAGTTGTCGTTTCTTTTCAAAATGGCTTTCATAGCTTCCTGACCTGATTGCATCCATGGTTTCGTCATAGCTTTGTTGATCTGGATGTACCGTAATTGCAGCCATCATCATCGTGTGTCCCCGTCCGCAAATCTCTGCACACTGAAGATCAAAGGTCCCTGATTCAGTAGGTTTGAACCAACCTTTGATCGTTCTTCCTGGAATGGTGTCCTGTCTGAGTCGGAATGCTGGAACAGCAAAATTGTGCAGAA
Source organism: Deltaproteobacteria bacterium (assembly GCA_002683785.1). Lineage (GTDB taxonomy): Bacteria > SAR324 > SAR324 > SAR324 > NAC60-12 > UBA1014. The sequence goes on along the minus strand of NYUB01000126.1, from coordinate 46,057 downwards.
CATCTCTGGACTGAAGTTCAAAGTGATACGTTTTATCTTTGATGACATGCAGATCATTCACCGTGTTGACATCGTCCTCTGTGTCTAGTTTTCCATCTTCACCTGTATGGACAAAAGACCAACTCCATTGCTGTCCGATGGCGCGAATCGTGTCTTCATTAGCAGGTAGAGTTTGTTTAACATTTACCCATACGACAATCACAAATCCGATCAAAAACACATCAAATGCGATTACTCCATAATGCGGATAATGAGTCCAGACTTTTTCCGAATGTTTTTCTCCAGTGATATATTGGGCCTTTGTTCCTTCACGCCTTCGGAATCGCAAAAGGAAATAAAAAAGTGTCGCCAATGTAATGATGAACCAAAAACCTACAATGATGGTAATCATATCGAACAGGAAATCGATATCTCCTGCAAATGAAGAAGCCGCTGGGACAAAACTGCTGATCAAACCAAGATCTAAATATTCATTCATGACTCGTTATTAAGAATAGTTATGTCTTTAAAGGACAAAAAATATGGCTGCCAACATAAATAAAGCCGCTCCAACGAAGACAACACGGAAAAGCTGGACAGCCATCGCATTTGAATCAGATTTTTGCATAATTTTTTTTAAATGATAAACATTCGATCAATCACCATGACCGTACAAATGACGGGAAGATAAACAATGGATACTAGAAACACCAATCTTGCTCTATCAACACTGCGTTCTTTCATAAAACGAATAATCGGAGTTAAAAATCCAATTCCTCCCACGATAGCAAAGGCACTAAAAATCAACCCACCTTGTTCAACAAAATAAAAAGAGAGACTGGAAATTAAGAGGAATAAGCCGTTGATCAGCATTTGAAGAGCTGTTCTGGAACCTTCTTGGTCATCCAAAGAAAGCATTTTGAAGCCTCCTAAACGGTAATCATCACGGTACATCCAAGCTATGGCGAAAAAATGAGGAAGTTGCCAAAAATAAAGCAAAAGGAAAATAGGCAGACAGGTCAAGTCAANNTGCCCTTGTTGNGCAGCCCATCCCATCAANGGNGGNANAGCTCCTGTGACAGCACCAACCCATGTATTNATCCAGGAGATNCGNTTCAGCGGAGTGTAGACGANAATATAACTTCCAAGTGTCATCACCCCAAGCAGGGCTGTAACAAAATTGACNGTAATCCAGAGGAAGGAAATTCCAAGAAGAGAGAGAATGACACCAAAAACAAGAGCCTCTTCTGCCTCCAATCGGCCAGAAGGTAAAGGACGATGTTTTGTGCGTTTCATCCTTGCATCATGGAACCGCTCCTGCCACTGGTTGAGAACATGAGCTCCAGCTCCAGTCAATGCCGTTCCGAATATCAATTGGAAGAGGGTAAAATTGATGGTACTTCCTACAGGAAGCAGATAACCGATGAGCGTGCTCATCAGAACGATGAACAGCAATCTTGGTTTNGTCAGCGCAATGTAATCACCCAGGACTGAAAAGGATATTGACTCTCCTAATCTCAGGGCTCTTTCTCTAGAATTCAATAATATTTCCTCGATCATCCATGTTCCAGGGGCGAATNGGAAGTGATAACACAGGCAAAAAGNTTGGCGCAAGTTAATAAGTAAATTTACTAAGAAAGTAACATTTATTCTATAATCTTTTATTCAATCTCAGCTTAGTGGCCAAAAAAATGGTATTTTTAATCATTGTGCACAGCTATTACAGAATATGAAAATGATTTATTAGGATTAAGTTATCTTTTCCAGAACCATTCGAAATAAATTTCATGCAAAAAGACACTCCTTTCCCNAAAGTCAGCAAACATCAAAAATTGCCCCATATGCATGCTGATAGAGAAGCCCGACTCAGAGAAGAATTTTCNCGACAGTTCATACATGGAATGTCTGAACGCATTAGGGGGGATTTTGGTCCTAAACAACTTGAGGGATTTATTAGAAAGAGGTTCGAATTNTTTCTACAAGCAGTTGGGAAACAGGGGTTGATTCGTCTTCAAANTGGAAAACCCCTCAGTGATCAAGATCCGCAGATGCAGTTCTACGGCACCGCCACCATCGAGGTCGTTTGTCCTATTGCACCCTATGGAGTCGTGACTCTTGAAAAATTGATGCGTAAGAGNAATCACCATGTCACTCAGAGCATGCATCCGATGATGTCGGTCGACTTTGATCAAAATGATGGTCTTGTTTCCATTTCTGCACCTGACCCCGAAAAGCGCATTTATGATTACATATTCATTCAGTTTGAATCAGAAGGGGATCCCGAACAATTGCAAGAATTAGAATCAGCCATTGCAAAGCACATGCTTGCCGTTCAGTGCTCCTTTGAAGATCAGTCCTCGATCTTGAACAAACTTGATCAACTGAAAGACCGCATCCATGAACAGGAACATATTTCAGAAGAAGATATTATTGAATGGCAGAAACTATGTGACTGGCTGAAAAAGGACAATTTCACATTTTTTGGATACTGCTCACTTATCTCAACCACAAATGCAGATGAACAAGCGTTTGAACCACAAATTTCTTCTGGACTAGGAATTTTGAACCCTCGATTCGTGGAACAGGAACAGAATCAAACANTCCAGATCCTCAAAGCCCATTTATGGAGGCATCATCAAAACACCTTCCCCTTCAAACTTGATCGAATCGCTGCTACCAGCCCACTGCTTCGATTTGAGAACCTCATGCGNCTTGGGCTGAGACTNCCGGCAGAAANATCTTCAGATGCCGAANNCCCTCAAGTGGAACACGTTTTTCTTGGTCTGCTTCGAAGTAGTTCTTTGAATGTCAAAAACATCGAAACACCTTTGATTCACAAGAAAATAAAATCCATTTTCCTGAACAAAAGGATGCTTCCCAACAGCTACGATTACAATGAAGTCGTCCGAATTTTCGGAGCTACTCCTAAATTTGAGCTTTTTCGATCTACTGCAGATGAACTGCTTCAGATGGTCGAGGATATGTTTTCGGTACATGACCCGAATCGTATTCATTGTTTCCGGATCCAAACCAAAGCACCTGGGATACTGAAGCTGATGATCATGCTTCCTCTTCCATTATTTAATGAGGTATCAATCCAGAAGATCGTCCTTCATNNTAAAAGTCGATTCAATCACAGAAGCCTGGAATGGTACACCGCTTCAGAAGGTGAAAAATGCAGGCTTCACCTTGATCTCGAAACACCCCTTGAATCTTCAGAATATTTACACAAGAAAACGGATCTTCTTCTGTTGGAAAAAGAACTGAGTGACCTCATCAATCCCTGGGATTATAGACTCAAGGAATGGCTGCGAAATCATTATCCCGGTTCTGACGGAAAAANCCTTTTTGANCGCTACGCACCTTTGATGCCTGGGCATTACAAAGTACGGGTCAGTTGTGAAGATGCAGCTGAAGACATCCGCCACCTGGAAAAGCTNTCCCATGGAGAACCAATTCAAGTGGATTTAAAACCTTTTCAAACTCCAAGCATCATCCCGGGTCCAGTCTCCCTCCTTCTTCTCTATACCCAGGAACAGTTGGACCTTAATCAGGTCATGCCTGCCCTTCAAAATCTTGGTGTTCATGTCATCGATCAACTTTCAACAAGATTCGGAAATCATGAAAAAACTCTTGGATACCTTCAGTCCTTTCGTGTAACCCNAAAAGATGGTACGTCNATCGATGAGAAACGCTATAAATCNTTGCTTGAAGAAATCCTTCGAGAAGAATTCCTGGGAAGAACACGCAACGATCCATTAAACGCACTTGCACTTCTTGCCGATTTGGATCTGGGAGCAATCAAAATCCTGCAGTTATATCGAAATCTTTATTTGCAATTGAACGACCCATACAGCATGGACACCGTCAACCAGTGCCTTTTAAGAAACTCTGGTTGTGCATTTAGTCTGTATCAGACATTTTCAACTCGATTCTCTCCGGAACAATCATATGGGCAACTAGACTACCGCCAACAAGTCCTGTTGCCAGAGAAGGATGCACAATTCAAGGATTTACTCAACAAAGTTAAAGATTTAGGTGAAGATGTTATCTTACGACGGCTTTATGATTTGATTCAGAACACATTAAGAACNAATTTTTTCCGAAAANATGAAATTTCCGAAACCTTCATCTCGGTCAAATTGAATTCTAGAAAAGTCGAGAAAATGCCGGCACCGACACCACTTTATGAAATCTTTGTTCAGGACGTGGGAATGGAGGGAACCCACCTGAGATTTGGCAATGTCGCGCGCGGCGGGTTGCGCTGGTCCGACAGACCCGATGATTTCCGCAACGAAATTCTTGGACTGGCNAAAACCCAACAATCCAAAAACGTAGTCATCGTACCCGTTGGATCCAAGGGTGGTTTCGTNCTGAAATCAAAATTNAAAGACCGNAAAATGGCTCGGGAGGAATCCCACATACAATATCAACGATTCATCCGTGGGATGTTAGAAATCACCGACAACTTAGACCGTCACGGCAAACCTTATCACCCGCAAGATGTGATTTGTTATGACTCTATGGACCCCTATCTTGTAGTAGCTGCAGACAAAGGGACTTCCGCATTTTCTGATACGGCCAATCAGATATCCATAGAACATGATTACTGGCTCGGGGATGCCTTTGCATCCGGTGGATCCAGCGGTTATGACCATAAAGAAGAAGCAATCACCTCTCGGGGTGCTTGGGAATGTGTGAAACTGCACTTTCTGGAAATGGGCCATGAAATCGAATCCGACATAACTAAAGTGGTGGGAATCGGCGATATGAGTGGTGATGTCTTCGGCAATGGTATGCTGCTCAGCAAAACCCTGCAGTTGAATGCTGCCTTCAACCACCTTCATATTTTTCTAGATCCAGACCCGGATCCGGAGATCAGCTGGAAAGAGCGTTACCGTCTCTTTCAAATGAGTAACTCGACATGGAAAGACTATAATACATCGATCATCAGCCAAGGTGGAGGAATCTATGAAAGGCGGGCAAAAGCGATCGAACTTAACCCTGAAACTCGCAAAATGCTTGGGACTGAAGAACTTTACCATACCGGGGAAGAGGTGATTCGCCTGATCCTCAAAATGAAAGTCGACCTGATTTGGTTAGGAGGCGTTGGAACCTTCGTGAAAAGTCCTAGCCAGAGCAATCTCCAAGTTGGAGACCAGGCAAATAATTCGATCCGCATTGACTCCAGCGAACTTGGTGCCCGTGTGGTTGGAGAGGGAGCAAACCTCGGTTTAACCCAACTTGCCAGGATCGATTTCGGTAACCGGGGGGGGAGACTCAATACAGACGCGGTAGATAATTCTGCCGGAGTCAATATGTCAGATTATGAAGTCAACCTGAAAATTCTCCTGGAAAAGATTCAAAAATTGAACAAGTTCCCATCAGGAATAGATCGTAACCGCCTTTTGGCAGACGCAACCGATGAAGTTTCAGAGTTGGTCCTGACCAACAATCGGGCTCAGCACCGTTTGATTTCAAAAGATTCCGTTCGTTCCAAAACAAGATTCCGCCATTTTCGCAGCTTAATCCAACACCTCATGGAAAAGGGATTGAACAAACGGAGTGAGTACATCCCTTCCAGAAACGAACTAGACCAGTATGAACAGTCAAAACAGCCTATTCCGCGCTCAGTCTTGGCAGTACTTCAGGCCTATGCGAAGATGGAGGTTTATGATGCTTTGACTGCACCTGAAATTCAGATAGATCCTTCTCAGGACGAAGAATATCTGGTCTATTTACCTGAAAAATTAAAAGAGCAATTCGGAGAGAATGTCCATGAGCATCCACTGAAAAAAGAAATCATTTCAACGATGATCACCAACCGGATTGTCAACCAGGCCGGATGCTGTTTTTTTGCCCGGATGCAACATCTAAGTGGTAAATCCATTCCACAGATCGCTCATGCATACCGCATCATGGAAATCTGCCTCAATGCTAAAACCCTTCGAAATCGGATTGATGAACTGGAAGGTTATTCACTGGAAGAGCGCTATCAAGCACAAATTGATCTTGAAGACAACCTCTTCAACCTGACAAGAACCTTCCTGGAAGAAACGGGTGATATGAAAGATGAGTTCATCGTTTCTCAGTTTCAGCCCATACTTGCCGAACTGCAAAACTGTTCAACACTGAAGGGGGAAAACGCCCATGCTTCAAAAAATTCTGATGAAAGTCAGATAGAAGAAACAGAACAAATAACTGGAATCACCATCCAAGATACTGAATTGGGAAACCTAGAAGCAGAACCACTCATCCCCCAGAACTTTAAAAAGGCGCTTCATCTGCTTCCGGATGTGCTGCATCTTGTACATCATTTTGGAATGCCCGTGGATCTTGCCCACAAACTGGTTGTTGAAATTGAAGAAAATTTCGGATTCGATTGGATCCTCGCACAGATTGATTCAATGAGCATTCTGAGCAATATGGAACTTGAACATCAGGACATGCTCACGTGGAATTTTGTACTTCGTAAGAAAAAAATTCTTCACCTATGTTCACCTATCATTCTTCATGAAAAAGGAATTGGAATCAAGAATTGCTTGAACAGGTTTGGTGATGAATTTGAAAAAAGATTGAACAGCTATCAGAGGTTATTGGATGAAATTCAGGGTGGAGCATCCTTCAACTTGAACAACATAACCGTTCTCCTCAGCCGTTTGGATTTTCTGGAAAAGATCAACACCCATCCCCTCACTACAATCGAAACATGAATGGACTTTAACCTATTCCATTTCCCCAACCAGGGTTTCATCCTTGCTAGAGGATTTTTAAAATATTCATTATATTTTCAACACAGGTTCTTCTAAATCATTCATTGCAACACTCTATAACTTAAGATGAGATGAACATATTCATTCTCGCGGGAGGAAGCGGTTCTCGGCTTTGGCCTTTTAGCCGTCATATGACTCCCAAACAATTCCTCAACCTTGGAAGCACCCACGAATCACTTCTTCAAGAAACCTGCAGGAGACTGAAGGGTTTTGCTGATGAAAAGCAAATTCGTGTGATTGGTTCAAATTCCCATGAATATGAACTGAAGCAACAACTCAAGCAAATCTACCCTGAATTTAAGGAAACAAATCTTCTTCTGGAACCAATCGGCCGGAATACCGCTCCTGCGATTCTCTGGGGCCTAAATCTGCTTTCAGAACAAGAGCTGGAAGCCCCTGTCCTGATCTTACCCGCAGACCATCTGATTGCAGACCTTAAAGCATTCCAAAATGCCATCAAAGATGCAGAGTCGCTTTGCAAGAAAGGTTTCATTGTCACCTTCGGAATAAGGCCAGAACGTCCGGAAACAGGTTATGGTTATCTCAAGTCAGGAAAACCCTTGAATGAGGGTTATCACCTTGAACATTTTGTTGAAAAACCTGATGAAAAGAAAGCACGCGAATATCTTGAAAGTGGTGATTATACCTGGAATTCCGGGATTTTCATGTCCACTTCCAAAGTTCTGCTTGATGCCTTTCGACAACATGCCCCAGAAATGTCCAAGGTTTTTGAAGATTCAAGACTGAGTGGGGCTGACCTTCTGAACCCAGTAACCGTAAAAGCGCTCTATCAGAAAGTACAAGACCAGTCCATTGATTATGCGGTAATGGAGCATGTCCAGAATGCCGCTGTGCTTCCGGTCAGTATGCAATGGAGTGATTTGGGAAGTTGGGAGAGTCTTTACGACATTTCCAAAAAAGATGCATCTGGCAATGTCTTGCGAGGCAATGTCATTTCTCAAAATACACGGAATTCCCTGATCTTCAGTACCAAAAAGCTGGTTACCAGCATCGGTTTAGAAAACATGCTGATTGTTGAAACAGAAGATGCGCTCCTCGTCTGTGACCTAAAAAAATCTCAGGATGTCAAAAAACTAGTGGAAACCCTGAAAGAAGAAGACCGACACGAATATCGATTTCATACCCGAGTGCTTAGGCCCTGGGGAAGTGCTACCACCATCCGTGCTGAAAAGGCCCTTCAGATCCGGATGCTGGAAATCAGTCCGGGTTCCAAACTCAGTAAACAGATCCATCAACATCGCAGTGAACATTGGGTGGTGATCGAAGGGAAAGCGGAAGTCATCATTGGTTCTAAAAACAAAACCTTTCTAGCCGGTGAATCGACCTTTATTCCAAAGGGAACGATCCACCAGTTAGGAAATCCAACCGGCGACTCACTGCAACTCTTAGAAGTGCAAATGGGTGAATATCTTGGAGATAAAGACATCGAACGTTTTGAATAGGAACAAGCATGCCCTCAAAGGTTGAAAAAGACATCCCACTTCACCCCCTAACAAAACTTGGTTTGCCCGGGGCATCCCTTGAAAAACTTCAACTGCTTTGCGACTCACGGTTGATGCGCGAGTTAGACCATCATGCCATCGAAAACCTCGGTATCCCTGGAATGGTGCTGATGGAAAACGCGGCCAGAAGCTTTTCCGATTTACTGGAAAAGGAAATCCTATCTAAACGCCCCCAAGACCTAGTAGTAATCTGCTGCGGAAAAGGCAATAACGGCGGGGATGGATTCGCCATCGCAAGGCAACTCGCGAATAGAAAATACCGTGTCGTGGTTGTCCATGCAGGAGAGTCCAAAACCCCGGATTCGAGAATGAACCAGCAGATTTGGAACCATTTCGGGGAGAGTGTTTCTTTCCCGAGCCCGGATGCGCCCCGGATCATCAAATCCGCCGATATTCTGATTGACGCCATCTTCGGTACCGGGCTGGAGCGTGAAATTGGAGGTGCCTATCGCGAGTGGATCGAGATCATCAATGAATGTAAATCTGCTTCTAAATGGGCTGTAGACATTCCATCAGGAGTCTATACTGACGATAGCCGAACCCCGGCACAGGCCGTATCCTGCGATGTTACAGTCAGTATGCAATTTGGAAAGATTGGTTCCTTCCAGTTTCCTGGAGCATCACTATCCGGCAGAATTCACATTCCGGACATTTCAATTCCTTTCCATGCGGAATGCCTGAAAAACTCTGATAATGGGAATCATCTCGGCTGCTGGCTTTTAACGTCAGATTTTGTCAAAAATCTGCTGCCCCAGCGCCCCCTTGAAGCGCATAAAGGTAATTTTGGCCATTTATTTACTGTCTGTGGCTCCGCAGGAATGGGTGGTGCAGCGATGCTCGCTTCCTTAGGAGCCCTGAAAAACGGTACTGGACTGGTCACGGCATGTGTCCCTTCAAGGTTGCGTGATGCCCTCCCGGCACAGGCTCCGGAAATCATGACTCTCTCACCACCTGAGTGTCTGGAGAGATTTGATGAAAAAGATACTGAATTTATTCTGGAAAGGAGCAGCAAAGGTTCGGCAATTGTTTTGGGCTGCGGCTTGGGAGTTCACTCCCTGACCACAGGATTCGTTAGGAATCTCTGCAGAGAAATCACTTCACCACTCCTGATCGATGCAGATGGACTAAACAATCTTGATTTGAACAGCTTGATGGAACGGGATGCTCCTACGGTCATCACTCCACATCCCAAAGAACTCTCAAGGCTTTGTGGATTGAGTGTAAGCGAAATCCAGGACTCCCGTATAGAAACTGTCCGGTCTCTAAGCCGAGAGTGGAATACCGTGATACTGCTCAAAGGAGCTTTCAGTGTTATCGGGTCTCCGGAAGGAGCGATTTTCATCAATCCTTTCGCCAATCCAGGACTCGCCACTGCAGGTTCAGGTGACGTCTTGAGCGGAGTCATTGGCGGATTCCTGGCCCAAGGATTGAGACCTCTTGAGGCCACTTTAGCAGGAGCCTACCTTCATGGAAGTGCCGCGGAATGCCTGACCCAGGAAGATCCCTCTTTGATCCTCAACGCTTCAGACCTTTTCAGAGGAATCGGCATAGCCCGTCATCAGCTTCTATAGGGAAAAGAGCTTCCACTCTGAAATACTCAGTTTAGATTCAGGGTATGGCAGAAGAGTGGTGCAAGAGGATCGGATCTTCTCTAGATAGATTGAGAAGAAAACTGAACCGAGCAGGGATGCTTTGAGACGGCTCACCACGGTTCATCTTGAAAGTATATTCCCCATTCACCAAAAATCCCATATCAATACGTTTCGTACAGAATGATTCCTCGAAAATTTCCACGGTAGTTTCCCATTCGGACAGCATGAAGAAATACTCCTGAATTTCTGACGAATTTAAGAGTATTTTTTTAAAAAATGTTGGGATCATCGTCGAATCAGGTGCATAAAGGCCTAATAATTTTTGAAAGTTGGACTGGTTAACATAATCAGCCCATTTTTGAATGACATTTTCAGCAAGATTTCCCATGCTTCATCAAAACCTTGGTGTGATTGAATACGTTTATTGGAAAGAATTATAATGGAATCAACGCATCGCTGCAGCCGCATTTTTCCTGGTCAAGGGGTAGTAGCAGAGTATCCTTCAAAAGATTCCTGAGACGCTGCATCGCTTTTTGAATTGTCCCATCTCCATATTCCAGGTCGACTGACCCTTGTTCCATGCCAGTTGCCATATTTACCACCACTGAAACAGCTGCGTAGCAAAGTCCCAATTCCTTTGCCAACTGTGCTTCAGGAACATTGGTCATTCCTACTACGTCTCCACCCCATTGGCGTATCATCCGAACTTCAGCAGCGGTTTCGAACCGAGGTCCCTCGGAACAGCAATAAACTCCTTCTCCCTTGAAACCAGGGGGTTGCTCCTCCGCTGTATGGGTCATCAGTTTTCTTAGATTCCTGCAATATGGATCGCTCATATCAAAATGTTTCACCCCTTCGCTTCCCCCATCATAATAAGTCAAAGGACGGCCACGTGTGTTGTCGATTAAATCCGTCAGCAGGATCAAGTCTCCATTTTGAAAATCAGGATTACATGACCCCACCGCCGTTCCAGCCAGGACATGCCGAATGCCCAACATTTCCAGTGCTTTGAGGTTGGCTTTGTAGTTGACCTTATGGGGTGGAACAGAATGGCCTTTTCCATGACGATTGAGGAAGGCAAGTTCAGAATCCTGATGACGGATGATCTCAATATCCACCTTGCCGTATGGGGTCATGACTTCTTCGGTTCTCAGCAGATCTCCTGCTTCATAAAAACCAGTTCCGCCAATTATGGCTCCAATCATATGATTCCTATGTTCAATAGTTCAAAGTTTGGGGACAAGAGTAGCAACAGTTCACATAAAAGGTAAAATCATCTCAAACAGCACAGGATTGATGTTATTGAGTTGCTCGTAATTGAAAACAATTCCTCATTGATTCTGGTGTTTTGCCCAGACAGGGATTTCCATGCCAACACGGATGTTTCCATCAATGATATCCTCTTTGATCTGACCTAGCCTATAGGAAATGTACTGAGGAACTTTTTTATGCAACCGACTGATGTCGAGCCCTCCATTTTCCAAATTATACAGGACCAATCCTGCAGGAAAGTTGTCCCTTAACGTCTCCTCGATGGTGCTGAAGACCGCCACATTAAAAAGCTTGTTCGTGCTTGTTAAGACATGGTCCAAAACGAGTGAGTCCTGATCAGAATTTGAACTAACAGAGAGAAAGTTTGCTTCTTTCGATGCCTCGATCACTCCTAAACCTGTATCACCTGCCAGTTGGTAGATGATGTCCGACCCCTTGCTGTGTTGACTCAGTGCCAACTGTTTGCCAACCACAGGATTTCCCAAAACTCCAGTGTACCCATACAACACTTCTATGTCGGGATTGATATAGCGTGCCCCTTGAAAAAATCCTGCCATGTAAATATCTACAGAATGGATCTTTAATCCTCCGACAATACTGAGAATACCATTGTGCCGGATCGGTAATTGGATGCTTTGATCACGGTCGACCAATGCGGAAAGCGCCCCGGCCAGAAAAGAGATTTCCTGTGAGGCAAAAATGGCAGAACTTATGTTTGGAAATCCTTCCACAGGCACGTCAATCAAAAGGAATTTTGTGCCGGGAAACTGGACTGCAGCGTCTTTGATTGCCTCCGTCATGAAAACCCCGACTCCAATCACCAGGTCATAGCCTCCTCGTGCATAACGCTGCATGTTGAACAGGTAATCAGAATCTTTCTTGGCCACCACTGCCGTTCCTCTTATCCCCAGTTCTTTCTCAGCCTGAACCAGGCCCTGATAGGTGAGTTGATTGAAACTTCGATCATTCAATCGAGCATAATCCTTCACCAATCCAACTTTAAGCGGAGCCCCATAAAGAGGAAGCAAGCTCATCAACCAAATCAGCACCATGATCAGGAATCCTACCTGATCATTAGCTCTTTTCATGAATCCTCTGAAAAATGTAAAATATTTTGAAACTAGAATGAAGGAACTGACAAAACAAAATTGACTCTAAATTTTATCACAAGAAAACATGCTAGAAGGTAGCAACTAGGCGTGTCAAGCATAGCAAATGGATGCTCTCAGTGAAGCATCCAAAAGCATTTGTCATATCAATTTTCATATTCTACGTGCGATTCGACGTGTGTGATAAAAAACCCTTTTGAGAATATCAATCATGGCGATTTCAATACGATAACTCTCGATCTTTCCCTCCTTGTTCCCTAAAAGTTCAAGAGCCTGTTGCTGCTTGTATGCTTCAGCAGTTTCAGAAATCCGATCCTTCATTTTAGCAACTTTCTTGGCTTTGGAAGAATCCTGATTTTCAAGTGCTTCCATGGTATTTTGAAAAGCCTTGATCGTCTCTTCAATCATCGGTTCCAGTTTTTTTATCGATTCTGTGTTCATCTTGATCGAATCCCTTTCCATCTTTCGATGCAGTTGAAATATTTCCACAAAGAGGAATTCCGACATGTTCTCCAAATGGTTGACGTTGGAAAGAAGGTTCATTAATTTTTGACTTTGTTCTGGATTGAGATCACTGGCATTCAGTTCCCTCAAAAATTGAAGGATCATTGCTTCCAACTTTTCGATCTCATTTCGTTTCGTTTTCAATATTTCGTGGTCATCCTTCTTTCCTTGTTTTAAATAGGGAAGGACTGTTGTAAACATCACTGAGATCCTATTACCTATGCGCATGCATTCATGGTACACTGCCTCCAATGCCAATTCGGGAGTATTGAGAAGAGTTTCATCAAGGTAACGGCTACTTAATGCCGTTGACTCATCCAGCATTGCTTTGTCTGGCAACACCCGATTCAGCAATTGAGCTAATTGGGAGGTGAATGGCAGAAAGATCAAAGCCATGGTGACATTGAAAAGGGTATGTGCGTTCGCAATCTGCCTGGGTACAACTGCAGCCAGGGCTTCACGAGCAGGCAAAGAAGACTCGGCCAAAGGAGATAAAGAACGAGCCAATTCAGCAAAAGGGCTGATGAAGGGTAAAATCAAGAGGACTCCTGCAGTATTGAAAAACACATGAACCATCGCGACCCGCACCGCTTCCCTCCGTTTGCCGATGGAAGCCACCCCCGCGGTGATGCAGGTACCGATGTTTGCTCCAAGAGATAGTGCGATGCCTGCCTCAAGACTGATAATCCCTTGCATCGCCAGGACAATCACCACCCCGGTCGTGGCGGAACTAGACTGAACGAGTGCGGTAAAAAGCGCCGCAGTGAGGATCCCCAAAAAAGGATTGGACATGTTCGCCATCAAGTGGATGAACTCCTCATTGGTCCTGAGCGGTTTCATGGTCCCGCTCATCACCGACATTCCGTAAAATACCAGACCCAGTCCAAGCAGAATACTTCCGTACTGCCTGATGGCTTCCTTCTTCGAGAAAAAAAGCATCCCAAAACCAACGGCAATCATCAACAGTGCATATTTCGTAACCTTGAAAGCAATGATCTGGGCAGTGATGGTGGTTCCAATGTTCGCTCCGAAAATGATGGAAACCGATTGTGAAAGACTCATCAAACCTGCCGACACAAATCCCACGAGCAACACAGTCGTCACCGATGAGGACTGGATGATCGCAGTCGTTACGGTTCCGGTCAGCACTCCCAAAAAGCGATTTTTGGATAAAGCCGCCAGGATCAATTTCATCTTCTCTCCAGCAGCTTTTTTCAAACCGTCGCTCATCAGTTCCATCCCATAAAGGAAAAGCGCTAATCCTCCCAAAAGACCCATCACTATATTTACAGGATTCAATATCTGCCCCTTGGTTGAATCTCCTGCAGCAAAGATCGTTAAAGGAATCAGCAAAACACTAAGCCACAATATCGAATTCATTTTTGTGAGTTTATGTATCTTCATTGTTAACACTTCAATAAATCACATTATCCTTGGATTAAATAATAGAATATCATTACTATATTATTTAAATTGGGTAATAAATCGATTTAATTATTTTAATGAATGCCATCTAAAATAAAGAATGAATCGGCCAGCTTAAATCACAACGAAATATTTTAATAACGTGCTTGAACTGGAAAGACCTCACACCTTCGTCATGAATGAGAAATGGCGCTGTTTCTCAAGGTGACAGAACAATCCTGTTCAATCAATGTGAAGGTTCTTGATCTCTGAGGAAAAGGAGGAATGGGTATTGTCTCCATCAGCCATGATCATGAATCCAACAGTTTCCAGTGGAATTTCGAAGAGGAATTCTGATTGTTTCCATCCATCAGAAAGATCTGTACTGGGAATCGAGATCATATCGACTTTTGGACTATAAGGATTTTTCCAGCTTGTTCCAGGTTCATGGAAAGCTCCTGGTAGAAGGAAGACTATTCGATCCGCAGGGTGATTTAACACTTCAGCAGATTTTCGGATCCATTCTGGGGTTCCAAAGAGATCGATGAAATCAGCTTTGCTTTTTAGAATCAGCCCTAGACGGATCCGGGCATCATCCCCTTTTTTCGTGGCTTCATGCTTGGCGCTTAGGACGTTAAACTCTCCCTTCGATTTCCAGTCGAAACGTAACTGATTTATTTTTTTGACACTTCCGAAAGGGTACAGCAGAAAAGAGGCTGATTCCCGGACTTGGAATACGATACTATCCTCTTTAAATTCTATCTGGTTTGGAGGAATGCGTTTGAAACTTATGGAAGTGAAATGATCTTCTGAAAGTTCTAAGACTCCCGAATTTAATTGAATGATGTTTGTCGAAGAGCTTTTGTGTCCAATGGATTCTGATTGATCATGATGGTTCAAAACACAGGAGCAGGCGATTGATAAAATTCCAAATAACATGCACCAGTAGATTCTTCCCCCCATCCTGCTTATATCCTTACAATGAATTCTTTGGAAGAGAAATGAATTGGGAAAAACTCAAGAGGATTGAAGGTTCCAAATCAGCAAAATTTGTTTCAGTGAAACAATCATTCCTCGGATTGAAGTTTTCGGAAAGCTTCACGATCCCTCCTGATTCTTTCTTCAAAAGATAAATTCAGAGTCCCCACACGTTTTCCTCTGGATGAGGACACGTCTACGGAAAGGACTCCAATCTCTTCATATTTCAATGAACTGTTTTCATTTTTTGTCATAAAATCTTTCAACAAAATGAAATAGGAGATCAGAATCAGGATCAGAGAAATGGAAAGAAATACAAGGGTCCAATCGATTTCCACCAAGATGATGAATTGATTCAAGAAATCCAAAAGTCTGTCCTTTTCAAGTCATTCAACAGAAAACCAAAATTTCAGTTTGATTCTACAAGGAAATCAAAAATAACTTCAGGAATCAACATTGAAATAGAAACAATGGGTGATAACGTTCCAAAGTATGATCTATCAACACTAGAAACAAATCTTGTAGAAGGGATTTTAATAAAATATTGGTGTCTCAACCTCTGATTCAAACCTGTGATCGTCGGATCAAGTCCTTTGACTGGCAGGCCGCTTGTTCAAGCAGGAGGGAGTGATCCATCGTCTGAAGTTGACGGTTCTCCATCAGGATTTTCCCATCGATTATAACGGTGCAGACATCAGAGGCCTGAGCTGAATAGGCAAGCAGAGCAAGGGGATCATAATAAGGGACAAGATGCGGCTGCAGGGTATCGATCAGGATCAAATCTGCTTTTTTCCCGGTTTCCAGGGAACCTACTTCCTGGTCCAGGTTCAGGGCTTTGGCACCGTTGATGGTGGCCATCCGGATCACCTGTTTCGCAGGAAGTACCACTGCAGCCCCTGTTACAGCCTTTTGCATCAACGCGGCCAGGTGTATTTCCTCAAAGAGATTGAGGTTATTATTGCTGGCGGCACCGTCGGTTCCCAGGGTCACATTGATTTCGTGTTCAATCATCTTCTGTACCGGAGCGAAACCGTTAGCCAGCTTGAGGTTGCTTCCAGGATTGTGGGCGACTGAAACTTCGTTCTCTCTGAGCAGTTTGAAATCCATCCCCTCGAGGTGAACCGCATGGGCGGCCAATGTCGGCAAACTGAACATTTCCAAATCCACCAATTGCTGGACCGGTGTGCATCCATGAAGTTTCCGGCTTTCAGCAACCTCTCCAGCAGTTTCTGAAAGATGGATGTGAAGCCCGCAGTTCAACCGACGACCTTCGGTCAAGATCTCAGTGAGGTATCCCGAACTGCAAAGGTAGGCTGAATGAGGTCCTAGTCGAACTGTGATGCGACCATCCAAAGCCCCACTCCATACCTGATGCAAACGGCATCCTTCTGCCAACAAGACTTCCCCGTTTCCGGAAATGTCAAAGAGTGCCGTGGACAGACAGGCACGAATGCCTGAGGCATCCACTTCTGAGGCAACCTCTTCCATATGAAAGTACATGTCGTGAAAACAGGTTGTGCCTCCACGTATCAACTCAGCTATTCCAAGCCTGGCTCCAAGCCTGACATCCTCTGCAAGCAGGTGATCCTCCAGAGGTTTGATTTTTTCAAACAGCCAGTCATTGAAAGGCAGATCATCCGCATAGTTTCGCATCAACGACATGGATAGATGCGTGTGAGTGTTGATCAATCCCGGCAGAACGAGATTATCTTTCCCGTCAATTACCCGATCTGGATTGAAACCCTCCGGGATGTGACCAACACCTAGGATGGTTTTGCCTGATACAGCAAGATCGGCATGTTCTAAAACTTCATCATGTTCATTGACAGTGACGATTGTGGTGTTCTTGATCAGCAGGTTCATCGGATTCAGGCTTCCCAATCGGAAAGGTATTGCTGCTGGTCTTCTGTCAGCGTGTCGTATGAAACTCCGGAAGACTGGAGCCTGATCCGTGCCACCCGCTCATCGATGATTCCTGGTACCGGATAGCAGCGTTTTTCCAAAACATTTGCATGTTCCACCAGATGGCGTGCGGACAAGGCCTGAAGAGCAAAACTCGTGTCCATGATTTCGGCAGGATGCCCGTCAGCACAGGCAATGTTAACAATATTTCCATTTCCCAGCAGATTTAGCCAACGACCATCCTGCATCTGGAATCCCTCGACGTTGGTACGCATTTGCTGTTTGTCCACCGATATTTCCTTGAGTCCGGGCGTATCGATTTCCTCCCAAAAATGACCTGCATTAGCAAGCAGAGCGTTGTCTTTGAGAACATGAAAATGCTCCTTGCACAGTGTGTGTCGAACTCCAGTGACACTGAGAACCACATCAGCCTCTGCGCAGGCCTCCAACAAAGGCATCACCCTGCATCCATTCATCAGTGCATCACAAGCTTTGACAGGATCCACCTCACAAACGATGACCGATGCTCCAAGACCTTGGGCTCGCATAGCACATCCTCTCCCACACCAACCGTATCCGACAATGACCACTGTTTTTCCGGCCAGCACAAGATTGGTACTGCGCATCACAGCGTCCCATACGGATTGTCCTGTACCGTGAACGTTGTCGAAGAGGTATTTGCAACGGGCTTCATTGACCAGCATCACCGGAAATTGAAGCTGCCCTGCCTTTTCACGTGCCTGGGCACGGAGTACGCCAGTGGTGGTCTCCTCACAAGCACCGATCACCCCCTCCAGCATTCCAGTCTGGTTTTCATGAAGGATTTCCACCAGATCACCACCATCATCAATCACCAACTGAGGTTTTATTTCGAGTGCCATCTCCATGTATTTTCGCATTTCCTGAGGTTTCGCCCCATGCCTGGCATAGACCTTCAACCCTTCTTCAGCAAGAGCCGCTACCACGTCGTCTTTGGTCGATTCAGGATTGCTCCCTGTCACTGAAACTTCAGCTCCTCCGGATCTCAAAACTAAGGCCAGATATGCCGTTTTTGCCTCAAGGTGGATACAAACGGTGATACGCTTGCCCACGAACGGTTGTTGTACTTCGAACTCGGATTGAATTTTCTTCAGGATGGGCATGTTTCTGCGTACCCATTCGATCTTCTGCAATCCATCGCTGGCAAGTTCCGGTGCTGCAACGATATTATCATGTATCATATCAACTCTTTTTTTGTTCTTGATCTGATAAAAGCTTAGTTAATTCGGAGGAAGATAAAAGCAGATACTTTGATGACACTGGAATAAGGAAAAACAGTTCATAGACGATTTCAGAGTGTCCTGATATATTGATTCATTATTTTTTTACTTAGAGAAAAACATGAAGCCGCTGCAAAACACCCTTGAGATCAAAAAGGATACTAAGGAAGCCATCAAAGACTATCATAAAGACGGTGCTTCTGTAGTGCGAGGAGTATTGTCACTGGAATGGATCAGCCTAATGCGCAAAGCAGTTCAAAGAATTCTCGACCAACCAGGCAATGCTTCGGTTGAATACACTCCTGCTGGAGAACAAGGGCGCTTTTATGGAGATTTCT
Organism: Deltaproteobacteria bacterium; assembly: GCA_002683785.1. Classification (GTDB taxonomy): domain Bacteria; phylum SAR324; class SAR324; order SAR324; family NAC60-12; genus UBA1014. The sequence continues at coordinate 27,424 of NYUB01000126.1, read as the reverse complement.
TTCTTTGGCGACAGGATGCCGATTTTGAAAAATTCATGCGATTTTCGCCCTTGCCTGAACTGGTAGCCACGGTAATGGAATCAAGCAAAATCCATTTTTTTTATGATCAACTTTTGGTGAAAGAACCCAAAACCAAAGAAATAACCCCCTGGCATCAGGACCTCCCCTATTGGCCCCTACGAGGACCAAACATCCTATCAATCTGGGTCCCTTTTGATCCGATCAACTGCCAAAATGGTGGGGTCAGTTTTATTAAAGGTTCCCATCGATGGAAAGAACGTTATGCTCCGACTGCATTCGGAAAGGATAGTGGATTTGGAGAAATTTATGAAAAAATGGGCTGGGAACCGCTTCCAGATTTCGAAAAGGAAAAGAAATCTTATTGCTGGCTTAACTTTGCAACAGAGCCTGGAGATGTAATCATCTTCCATCCACTGACCATCCATGGTTCCGGGGGTAATCTGAGCGTCAAAGAACGCAGAAGAGCCCTTGCAATGCGTTACTTTGGAGATGATACATTATGGGATTCACGTCCTGGAACCTTCATCGAAAAAGATACCCTCCGTGATCTTCTTCCCGGGTTGAACTTGAATGACGGTGATGTTCCAAATAGTCCATTGTTCCCTTTGTTATGGCCTTCTTAGAAGTCAATGGGTCTAAAGAGCAAGAAAAACCAACTAGCCCTCAGATTACAATTTTTCAAAAGATAATTTCATGAATGAAGCCCTGACCTACGACGACGTACTGCTTGTTCCTTCCTACAACCATTGGGAATCCCGCAAAGTGGTAGACACCCGTGTTACCGACCGCATCGGGCTATTAAGTTTAGATATTCCAGTCATGACCTCAAACATGGACACCATCACTGAATCCGGGATGGCCAATTTCATAAGGAGTAAAGGCGGTATCGGCGTCCTCCATCGATTCATGTCGGTTGAAGACAATGTGAAATTGCTCAAAGAATGTAACCTACCGGTTTTTGTTTCAGTAGGATGTTCCGATGATGATCTCCAACGCGCTGAAGCTCTGCGTGACTCTGGCGCTGGATTTTTCTGCATCGACGTTGCTCATGCCCATGCAAAGTATGTTGGCCGAACGCTGAAAAATCTTCGAGNGACTNACTCGGAAAAGAACACCTGCATCATGGCAGGCAATGTNGCCACCTATGCNGGNGCTGATTACCTTGCNTCATGTGGNGCNGANATCGTTAAAGTCGGTATCGGNGGAGGTTCGGTNTGCACNACTCGAATCAAGACAGGATTCGGAGTTCCAAACCTGACCGCGATCAAGGACTGTTCTCGGGTTGATCGCTCGTTGGTCGCTGACGGGGGCATCCGCAATCCGGGAGACGTCGTGAAAGCACTCGCTTTCGGTGCGGATTTTGTCATGATCGGCAGCATGCTTGCAGGAACCCGTCCCACTCCCGGCAACGTCATCACCCGTTCCACGGACGATGGTCGCGAGCTAAAGGTCAAGATGTACCGAGGCATGGCCAGCAACGAGGTGCATGACGACTACCATGGCGGATTAGCCGAGTGGAAGACTGCNGAGGGGATTTCGGTGGAAGTCGAATACCGAGAATCCGAAGAAACTATCATTGCTGACATAGTAGGCGGTCTAAGATCCGGTATGACCTATGCTGGTGCCTCATCGATTAGAGAGCTGCAGAGAAAACTGGATTACGTACGAATCACCAACGCCGCGCGGATAGAAAACCTTCCGCACCGCACTATACATTAATTTTTCTAAAACCATTAACCATCCATACCATGGCTCAATTGAATTCCCAAAACCGAATCACCATTGGCGGCATATCCGTTGATTCTAATTTAGACACACTGGTTCGTGAAGAAATCATGCCCGGACTCGGACTAGATGCAAACATTTTCTGGAACTCATTCGCCGAAATCGTGAAGGATCTGACCCCACGCAATAGGGATCTACTCAAGATCCGTGATCGGCTCCAACANCAAATCGACGAATGGCATCAGCAACATCAAGGAGAACATCACGACCTCGAGAACTACCGTGATTTTCTTCAATCAATAGGCTACCTCGTCCCAGAAGGTCCTGATTTTCAAATCAGCACCTCAGGAGTCGATCCAGAAATTTCACAAATCCCTGGGCCTCAACTCGTGGTTCCAGTAAGCAATGCCCGTTATGCGCTGAATGCGGCTAATGCACGCTGGGGAAGCCTTCTTGATGCCGCCTATGGCACCGATGTCATTCCAGAAACGGATGGTATGGAGAAGGGCACTTCCTTCAATCCTCAAAGGGGTACTAAAGTATTTGAATTCGCCCATGGGGTCTTGGACACCTCAGCGCCACTGGTACAAGGTTCATTCAGCAGAGTTGTCGGGTTTAGCATTCTTCAGGAAGAATTGAAGGTTTTATTACAAGACGGGGTGNAAACTGGACTTCAAAATTCTGAACAATTCGTAGGCTACAACGGTTCGCCGGAAAGCCCCGAAACCATATTGATTAAGAAAAATATGCTTCACCTGGAAATCCAATTGGACAGAAATCATCCAGTCGGCAAGGACCATCCTGCAGGAATCTCAGACATCCTCCTTGAATCAGCCATCACCACCATACAGGACTGCGAGGATTCCGTGGCGGCAGTGGATGCTTCCGACAAGGTCCATGTCTATCGGAACTGGCTTGGNCTGATGAAAGGTGATCTTTCTGCAAAACTAGACAAGGGAGGAAAAACGATCACCCGCACCCTCAATCCTGACCGCAGATATAAATCTCCGAATGGGACGGAAATTGTGATTCCGGGACGTTCCTTGATGCTGGTTCGCAACGTTGGACACTTGATGACCACTGATGCTGTCCTTGATAAAGAAGGTGAGGAAATCTTCGAAGGCATGCTGGATGGAATGATGACCGCCCTCATTAGTCTCTATGACCTGCGTGGACTGGGACAAACACGAAATTCCCACAGTGGTAGCATGTACATCGTCAAACCCAAAATGCATGGGCCAGAGGAAGTTGCTTTCACTGTGGAACTTTTTATTAGAATCGAAGATGCCCTTGGAATGGAATCGGGCACCCTCAAAATCGGCATCATGGACGAAGAAAGACGAACAACGGTCAACCTCAAAGAATGCATTCGGGCAGCGCGAGAAAGGGTGATTTTCATCAATACAGGCTTTCTTGATCGAACCGGCGATGAAATCCATACTGCCATGCACGCTGGGCCGATGGTACGTAAAACGGACATGAAGGCTCAGAAATGGATCCAGAGCTATGAAGATTGGAATGTAGATAAGGGNCTGGCTTGTGGATTTTCTGGAAAAGCACNAATTGGCAAAGGCATGTGGGCCATGCCCGACGAGATGGAGGAGATGGTGAAAAACAAGATTGGCCATCCTATGGCCGGAGCCAACTGTGCATGGGTTCCTTCCCCAACGGCTGCTACGTTGCACGCTATTCACTACCATCAGGTGAACGTCCTTGAGCGTCAAATGGATCTTCAGGACCGTAAAGAAGCAGAACTTAACGATATCCTTTGCTTACCGCTTCAAAACAATCCCAACTGGACCGAAGAGGAAATTCAGCGGGAATTGGATAATAACTGCCAGGGGATTCTAGGTTACGTAGTACGTTGGATCGACCAAGGAGTCGGTTGTTCCAAAGTTCCTGACATTCAGGACGTCGGATTAATGGAAGACAGGGCAACACTTCGAATCTCCAGCCAGATGCTGGCTAATTGGCTTTTGCATGGAATCGTCAGTCGTGATCAAGTGGTGCAAACCCTCCAGCGTATGGCAGCAGTGGTGGACCGGCAGAATACTGGAGATCCATTATACCAGCCCATGGCACCTTCCTTCAGTGGGGTTGCCTTTCAGGCTGCCAGCGATCTCATCTTCAAAGGCACCGAAGTCCCCAATGGCTACACCGAACCGACCCTCCATGCCCGGAGAAAGGAATTGAAAGCAGCATTGTCTCGTTCCTAAAGTTTGGGATGCTTCATTTCTCGGCCGGATGACGATAGATCACCGCAGGTTCGTTCATAAAAATCGTTTCCCTTTCAATCCTTGCTCCTAGTCTTTCTGCAAGAGCACGTGAACGAATGTTACTCGGATCAATGATACTGATCGGAGCATTCACTCCAAGTCCAACTCCTGCAGACCTAGCGGATGTAACTGCTTCAAAGGCAATTCCTTTTCCTTCGTAACCGTCATAAACTCCCCAGGCAAGTTCCGTTTCAGGCCATTCAATATGGTGGAGAAAACCAGCATGACCACACATCCTGCCTGTTTGACGATCTACAATGTGCCAGAATCCATAACCTCGAAGATGCCAATGGCCTGCAGCACGCAGCAAAGCTCTCCAGACTTCGCCCTGATCCAAAGGACCTCCAAGGAATTTCGAACGCTCAGAACCTGAAAAAAATGCTTCCATAGGCTCCAAGTCCTCAAACTGGGGTGCACGCAGGATCAAACGTTCGGTTTCGAGAATTGGAATCTCGATCATCTTTAGCCCATTCTCTAAGATTTTATGAAGAATAAAGGAAAAATCAGACGTCTGTCAAAGCCTTGAGGGGTATTAGAGCATGGAGAGCAAAACACCGGCTGCAACTGCAGAACCAATGACACCGGAAACGTTGGGCCCCATCGCGTGCATGATGAGGTGGTTCTGAGGATTCGCTTCCAGTCCGACATGGTTGACAACACGTGCAGCCATCGGCACAGCAGAAACACCAGCAGCTCCGATCAAAGGATTAATTGACATTGAGGACATGCGATTCATCAGTTTTGCCAGTAACACTCCAGAAGCGGTGCCAATGGAAAAGGCTATCACTCCGAGGATCAGAATGCCTACGGTCTCAAGGTTCAAAAAACGTGTCGCCAGCAATTTACTTCCTACTCCGAGGCCGAGGAAGATAGTGACAGTGTTGATCAGGGCATTCTGCATTGTGAATGAAAGCCGTTCGATTACCCCGCATTCCCGTGCAAGATTACCAAACATGAACATCCCGATCAGAGGCGCCGCCGAAGGAAGCAGTAATGCGCAGAGAATTAACACCAGCAAAGGGAAAATTATTTTTTCTCGGCGAGACACATAACGCAGTTGCTGCATTTCCATTTGGCGTTCCGATTCTGTCGTGAGCAGCTTCATGATCGGAGGCTGGATCAAAGGCACCAAGGCCATGTAGGAATAGGCTGCGATTGCAATGGAACCAAGAAGTCTTGGTGAAAGCTGACTTGACAGAAAGATCGCCGTGGGGCCATCTGCTCCACCAATGATGCCGATTGATGCCGCATCACGAAGGCTAAAATCGATGCCTGGGATCCAGTTCAAAGCAAGCGCCCCAAGCAGAGTGGCAAAGATCCCAAACTGTGCGGCACCACCCAAAAGAGCTGTCCTGGGGTTGGCCAGCATTGGTCCAAAATCGGTCATCGCACCGATGCCCATGAAAATCAGAAGCGGAAAGATCCCAGTAGTGATCCCCATTTCATAGACATAATAAAGCAACCCACCTGGTTCACTCATTCCAGCACCAGGAATGTTCGTCAGGAGTGCTCCGAATCCTATCGGAACAAGAAGTAGAGGTTCAAATTTTTTCTGGATGCCTAAGAAGAGCAAGACCAAGCCCACGAGCATCATCACCACCCGTCCAATGCCTTCCGACCAGTCCATCTCCTGTCCCCGAATCATCCTAGCCAACCCTGTTGAATCCTGAAGTTCCTGAAACATCACCTGCAGATGAGGCTCTTTGAATTCGGGTGAGGCGGTGCCGCTGGTCTCGATGATCAAGGGTTTCACCTGAAGCACCCCCAGCATTTCCCCGTCTTTGAAACTACGGTAGGGTTTCAGTTTCCATTCAGTAATGCTTCCTGAAACTCCTGCACGGATTGTCAATTTGCTTCCATCCGCACGTTTCATCACTGCCAGGGTGTCTCCCGCTACTACAGATTCTCCCTGCCTCACCAGGACTTCCGAGACCTGCAGAGGCCCCCTTGCAGTGATGGTGACCCGGTCAGGAACGGCTTGGGCATTGAGTAATCCCGGAAGTGTCATGACCGGGATCAGAAGCCAGAAGCTCATGCGAGAGAAGATTTTGCGGAATTGCAAAATGCTAAGGGGAAGCATCCCTATTTTCATCGTGGATGTTTTTCTCAGAAACTATGTTTCAACTGGAAAGTGACAGCAGAGGGGTTCCTGCCTGGACGGTGTCTCCATCGGAGACATGCAAATCCACCACGGTTCCTGCAGCTGGCGCTTTAACTTCGGATTCCATTTTCATTGCTTCCATCACCAGCAGTGTTTGATTTGCGATGACCTGGTCTCCCGCTTTGACTTCAAGTCGCAGAATGTTTCCCGGAGTCGGAGCTTCCACCACCTTTACTGCAACAGCTGGAGCAGAAGCCTTTTGCGCAGGAACTGGAGTACTGACAATTGGATTCCCCCCGCCTTCGGCAACCTGTACCTGGTAAGCTTTTCCTTCGACGGTGATCGTGTATTCCCGAAGCCCCATTACAGAATCCGCAGAAGCAACCGTAGTCGGAGCAACGATCTTTTCAGCCTTTGCCGCCTCGGTGCTCTTCCGTCGGATGTTTTCCTTGGCCTTGCCCAGTAGAAAATCGATGCCTTTGCTTTCACAACTTGAAGCAATGAAGACATTTTCATCATTGACCGCCAACCCATTTTCCTGAAGTTTTTTTTCTGCAGCAGGCCTTCCGTCTTCAAGAATGTCCAACGGATCCTCGTTGAAGACAGGTTTGTCCAATTGCTCTGAAGCGAGTTTGACGATTTCAGGATCAGGCTTCGCAGGAGTTCTGCCAAAATAACCGAGCACCATATTTCCGAACTGCGGATTGATCTTCTTCCAACGTCCCTGGGTTGCATTCAGGTAGGCTTGTTGAAAATAAAATTGTGAAACTGGGGTAACCGAAGTTCCAAATCCCCCAACCCGAATGACCTCTTCCATTTCCTTGATCACTTTCGGGTAGAGATGGAGTGTTCCGGTATCACGCATCATCATCGTGTTTGCCGTTAATGCGCCTCCAGGCATCGGTGAAAAGGGAATCAATGGTGAGACCATACGTGATTCGGGTGGGATGAAATAATCACCCATGGCTTCTTCAAACACCTCTTCAACCTTGATGTATTTCAGGGGATCGATGTCCAAAGTGTAGTCGGTACCCTTCATCGCGTGCCACATAGAAAGAATGTCTGGCTGGGCCGTGCCTCCGCTGACTGGGCTCATCGCCAAATCAATCCGGGTGATACCCGCCTCGATAGCCGCGAGGTATTGGCTGATGCCGATGCCTGCAGTATCGTGGGTATGCAGGTGTAGGATCATGTCTTCAGGAACCATTTTCCGTGCAGCTTGAATGGTCTCATACACCTTCCGCGGGTGAACGGTTCCACTCGAATCCTTAAAACAGACGGAGTGAAAAGGGATATCTGAATCGAGGATATCCTTGAGCATCTTTGAATAATCTTCTTGCGTGTGTGCCCCTTCGCACCCTGGGGGGAGATCCATAATAGTGATCACGATCTGGTGATGCAGACCTGCCTCGGCAATACGCTCTCCTGAATAACTGAGGTTTCGTAAATCGTTGAGTGCATCAAAGTTACGGATGGTGGTGATCCCATGCTTTTTGAACATCCTGGCATGCAAATCGATCATGTCCCTTGGCTGCTGGTTGAGAGCCACCACATTGATACCTCGTGCCAACGTTTGTAGATTCGCGTCCGGACCGGTCGTTTTTCTGAAGGAGTCCATCATGTCGAATGCAGATTCGTTGCAATAGAAGAAGAGACTCTGAAATCGTGCACCCCCGCCTGCCTCAAAATAGGTCGTCCCAGCATCCACTGCGGCTTCCAGTGCCGGCAGAAAATCCCGTGTCGCTGCACGAGCTCCAAAGACCGATTGGAACCCGTCACGGAAGGACGTGTCCATGAATTCAATGCGTTTCTTTGACATTGTTTGTTTTTGCTTAAGTGATGATTAACTGCCGACGCTCGGCTTCATAAGATGCAATTGCTGCAGCGAAGACTGCTGGTGGAACCATAGTTTCCTGTGCCACCTCATTTTTCAAGGGCACTTGCCTTAGACGCTGTGCTTCTATCGTGGTGTGTGTCCGATTCAGGATTTCGATCAGCTTGATGAAGACAATCATCAGCAACAGAAAGAGCAACACCATCAACATCCCCACAACCATTAATTTGAGCCCGGCACTAAACATAATTATTTGTCAGGATGGTTCTGAAATTGTGATCCTTTAATATTCCATGATAAACTTCATGACACTTAATAGGATAAGGTATTTTACGTAAGCTTACAGCTTCTTTTTACTTAAATGTGATCCGTTTTCTCGCAAAGCATTTCATGATCATTTCAATTCAGGTGAACCGATGAACCTCAACCACAAGCAGATCGATTCCTTCCAGCAGCAGGGGTTTCTAGTCCTTGAGAATTTTGTCAGTGAACCGCAATGCGAGGCACTACGTCAATGTGCCAATAAACTGGTTGAGGAATTCGATCCTGGTGAAAGATTCAGCATCTTCACCACCAATGAACAGACGCGCCATTCCGATCTCTACTTCCTTGAGTCAGGAGACAAAATACGTTTTTTTTTCGAGGAGGAAGCATTCGGCCAAAATGGAGAACTAGTCCAAGAGAAAAACCTTTCCATCAACAAAATGGGTCATGCCCTGCATGATCTGAATCCCGTCTTTGATCGTTTTTCCCGAAATCCGGATCTGGCAAATGTGGTCCAGAATCTTGGTATGCAAAAGCCTCTACTGCTGCAATCGATGTACATCTTCAAACAGCCAAAAATTGGAGGAGAGGTTCATTTCCATCAAGATGGAACCTTTCTCTACACCAAACCACATTCTGTCACAGGTTTCTGGTTCGCTCTGGAAGACGCTGACCGTGAAAATGGATGCCTATGGGCCATTCCAGGGGAGCATCGGAATGCACTCAAATCCCGCTTCTTCCGAAATGAAGAAGGTGATGGAACTGAAATGGAAATCTGGGATGAGACTCCCTGGGTGAAAGATGATGCTGTCCCTCTCGAAGTTCCTCAGGGAACCCTGGTCATCCTCCACGGGAAACTTCCTCACATGAGTAAAACTAACCGTTCAAGCCGCACACGACATGCCTACACCCTGCATTTGATAGAGGCAGACACGCACTACCCGGATTGGAATTGGCTCCAACGTGGTTCGGAACTTCCATTCCGGGGATTTGAATAAAATCTGTTCAGGTCAATCGGACCAGGTTTCCTGATCCTTCATCAAGCGGCATACCCCTTTAGATGCTGCATCCAGCAAAGCTGCCCCTTTTTCCGCAGAGGCAGCAGAAGGACAACCAATCACCCCATTGGGGCTCATGCTTTTGAAAGACTGCCAACGGTAGGATCCTGGCCCCATCATTTTTAAATCCAGTGGACCATCCGCCTTCTGCAATGCTTCCTGATCCACCAGTTCTGGTTTCAGATACAAAAGCATCGATGTTTCTGCTTCACCGGCATGGCGGACGTTACTTTGTTTCTCCAGAATTTCATCAAAAGACTTGGCAACTTCGGGTAAGGTCCAATAGGTACAGACAAGAATCCGCAAATCCAACTCATGTTTCAGCTCTGCTGCAATTACATGCAGGGCGTGGATGTTGCCGCCATGACCATTGACCACACAAATTCTTTGAAAACCATGACGCCGTATTGACTTGCAGAGGCAGTGGATGAGAGAGTGATAAGTGGAATGATCGAGGGTGAAAGTTCCACCCAAATCCATGTGGTGTTCTGCAAGCCCACACCATAATGTCGGAGCAACCAGGGCTTTCCCTTCCGGTTTGAATCGGGAGGCTGCTCCCAGAGAAACTTCTGTGGCCAGCAAAGCATCCACCTGGACCGGCAGATGCGGACCATGCTGCTCGGTCGAGCCCACCGGGAGGATGACGATGGTATCTTCTTTGGCCAGGGATCTGAGCTGAGGCGCACGAAGACGGTTCCATTCCAATGCAGACATCCTTCTTTCTCCTAAAAAATACTAAGTTAATAATGAAACTGAATTGATGATTGGTTTTGACTATAGGATCATTTTTTGGCTCAGACAACTCAAGCTTCTGATTTATTAAAAACTATAATGAACGTTAAAGATCTGATGGAACACGACCAGAACGACCCTCTCAGGTCGTTTCGTAAACTTTTCCATCTCCCGAAAGGAGTCATCTACCTTGACGGAAACTCACTTGGACCTGCACCGCTCAAGGTATTTCAAGAGATGGAAACCGTCCTCCGCCAGGAGTGGGCAGAAGATCTGATTCGAAGCTGGAACAGTGCCAATTGGTGGGGATTGACTGACCGGCTTGGCGGTATGGTTGCACAGTTGATCGGAGCAGATGCAAACGAAGTTGTGGTTTGTGATACCACGTCAGTAAACCTGCATAAAGTGCTTCATGCGGCACTTTCGTTGAATCCCGGACGCAACAAGGTCATAGCTGAAGCTGATTGTTTCCCAAGTGATTTATATGTGATTGAGGGAGTAAAAAGTCTACGTCAGGATATCGAAATCCTCCTGGAGGGTAGTGATGCAGACTGCATTACAGATCTCCTCGACAATCGGGTTGGTGCAGTATTGATCAATCATGTGGACTACCGGAATGGACACATCCGGGATATGGTGTCACTGACCCGGGCGGTGCATGACGTGGGGGGTATTGTCATCTGGGATCTCAGTCACAGCGCCGGAGTACTACCCGTTCAACTAAAGAATTGTGAGGTGGATTTCGCGGTTGGATGCACCTACAAATACCTTAACGGAGGTCCTGGAGCCCCTGCCTACCTTTATGCGGCTTCCAAACATCATTCGGAGTGCAACCAGCCTTTGATTGGTTGGTTCGGCCATGTAAGACCCTTCAATTTCGAAAGGAGCTTCGAACCCGCAACCGGAATCCGTCGTTTTGTTTGTGGCACCCAACCGATTCTTTCACTTCGTGCCTTGCAGGCGGGATTGGAAATTTATCAAGATACGAATCTCAATCAAATACGTAAAAAGAGCATGGCTCTTACTCAACTATTTATTTCCCTTCTTGAAAGCGAATGTGCCTCATGGAATCTGGAGATTCATAGCCCACTTGAAGCGTCCCAACGAGGAAGCCAGGTTTCTGTTCGTCACCCTCAAGCCTATGCCGTGATGCAGGCGTTGATTGCTCGAGGAGTGATTGGAGATTTCAGGGCACCCGACTTGATGCGTTTCGGCTTTGCTCCGCTTTACATCCGTTACCAGGATGTTCAAGAGGCAGTAGAACATTTAAAGCAGATTTTGGAAAACGAGGAATGGAACCAGGAAACATTTCTCCAAAAAGCAACCGTAACTTGAATTCCCAAACACCATGAAACCCGCGGATGAACGTTTTTTTGAGGACTACCCACAGGGGCAGGTTCTTGAATTCGGTCCTGTTCTAGTCGATCAGGAAGAAATCGTCGAATTTGCTCAAAAATTCGACCCCCAGTATTTTCATACAGATCCAAAAAGAGCAGAGGATTCGATCTACGGAGGACTGATCGCCAGTGGATGGCACACCGCATCAATGGTGATGAGGTTACTGGTAGAAAATTATTTACCCGTTCAGGCCAGCTTAGGATCTCCCGGAGTCGATGAATTGCGCTGGTTGAAACCCGTTTATCCTGGAGATCAGCTGAATGTCAGAACCAATGTCCTGGAATCCAAACGCTCAAGGAGTAAAACCGACCGAGGCATCATCACTACCTTGATTGAGGTGATAAACCAGGATCGTGAAATGGTAATGAGTCTCAAAGCAGTCAACTTTTTGCTGTTGAAACCCAAAAACCTTTAGTTCAACTCTCTTGTTCCTTTTTTTAGCTACAGCTTGAAAACTGCGGGAACCCAAAGCAAGATCAAGGAGAAATAATTGTTTTTTGAACCTTCATCAACTTGCCAACCAACATCATGCCTCTTTTGAATTACGGCGACTGGAAGGAACATGTTTGAACTCATTCTACACCCCTTTGCGTTGGGACTTTATGTCGGTGTGTTTTTCTGTATCTATATTTTCTTCAGTGAAATGGCCAGGCGCAGACACCTCAAAGTAAAAATCAGGGAACTGGAAGGCACCAACGAAAGTCTTAAAAACAGCCTCCACACTCAGATGAGTATCACCGAAAAAGGAAACCGTTCCCGGGAAGAGGAAGTTGATGATCTAAAAAAACAGAATGAAAACATGCGCATCTCTTTAGCAACTTTACAGAACAAACCCGGTGCTGCAGAACTGAAGATGCTTTATACTTTTGACCGCGCGATTTCGATCATGAACCAAAGAACACCTGGATTTTCTGCCGTTTGGGAAGGAGTCTTGTTGGAAGCTCAGAAGGAAGTGGAAGAAAGCACCAGTGGCATCCGTGGCCTGATACGTAAAGTTTTCAAACCTTCGGTCCTGCTTAGCAATGCTCCAGTCACGGATGAAAAGGAGCTAAAGATGGTTGAAGAACCTGGGGAAAAGAACGATTAAAAGAGAGTCCTGTTTCCCCCATGAATCATCCCAAAGGGCCCCCTTCTTTTCATGTCCGACATGCCGTTGAAGAAGATGCAGATTTAATCGTCGCTTTCAATCAGGCGATGGCTTTGGAAACTGAAGGCAGAGCCTTAAAAGATCAGGTTATCCGTGCAGGAGTACAGCGTATTTTTGACGAACCGGCACATGGTTTTTATCTGGTTGCTGAAACAGCAAAAGAGACCATTGCAACGCTGATGGTGACCAGGGAATGGAGTGACTGGCGAAACGGACAGTTCTGGTGGATCCAGAGCGTTTATGTAAAAAGTGATTACCGCAGGCGTGGTGTTTACCGTGATATGTACCTTTTCGTAAAGGAACTTGCCTCCTCTCAAAAAGACATCTGCGGATTCAGGCTTTATGTGGAAAAAGACAACCTGATCGCTCAGAAAACCTATCGCACCCTGGATATGGAAGAAACACCCTACCTGCTTTTTGAGGAAGAACTCCCCACGAATTCCTAAAAACGTGAAAGAAGGTTCAGAGAACATTCTCTGCCACTCAAAAACACACTTCATTTTAAATCAAGCTGATGGATTCCAGAGATCTCAAAGAAGCCATCAGTCAACATGCTGTAGACCTGGGATTTGAACTGGTCGGCATCGTACCAATCGCTCCAAGTGAGACCCATCGGATTTACGAAGCCTGGCTGGAAAAAGGTTATGCAGGAGAGATGGATTATCTGGAAAGACATCTCCCCCTTAAAAAAGACCCGAGAAGTCTCGTCCCTGAAGCGCTTTCACTGGTAGCCCTCAGCTTTAATTACTACACCGGGGATCATCCTGAAACAGATGATTCGAGGGGCAAAATAAGCCGCTACGCCTGGGGTGAAGACTACCACAGGATCATTCATGATCGACTCAAGAAGCTGGGTGACTTCATACATCAAGATCTTGGTCTGGGTGAAAAAAGTCGAGGTTTCGTGGACAGCGGTCCTTTATTGGAACGTGAACACGCATGGAAGGCTGGGTTGGGCTGGTTTGGCAAACATTCCAATCTGATTCATTGGAAGAAAGGATCCTGGTTTTTTCTGGCAGAACTCCTGCTGGATCTTCCTTTAACCCCTGACCACCCCTTCACCCGCGCAGATTGCGGATCCTGTACCCGATGCATCGAGGCATGCCCAACCGATGCCATCGTTGCAGACCGTGAGGTTGACTCACGCCGTTGTATTTCTTACCTGACCATCGAACTCAAAGGTCCGATTCCAAAAAACCTGCGTTCAAGAATAGGAAACTGGATATTTGGCTGTGATATCTGTCAGGAAATCTGCCCCTGGAACCGAAAAGCACCTTTGAGCAAGGAACCAGGATTCATGTCCAATAACGATGACTCCATTCCTGAACTCTCCGAACTGATGCAGTTGGACCAAGCCGGATTCCGCCAACGCTTCAAAAATAGCCCGGTGCTTCGTACAAAAAGGAAAGGGCTTTTGAGAAACGTCGCAGTGGCACTCGGTAACTGGGGAAACCCCAGTGCCATATCGGCTTTAAAGCTGGGACTCCAAGATTCAGAACCTCTGGTAAGAACCCATGCAGCCTGGGCTTTGGGGCGAATTAGTGACGAATCGGTCCCATCCATACTTGAAGAATCCCTGAAACTCGAAGAAGATCCAGAGGTGATTCAAGAAATCCGAGAAGCTCTTTCTTTATGGAAAGGGAATCCACAGCAAGAATTGTCACTTGTTAGATTCAGTAATAAAACTTCAACGTGAAGCTAAACCAGTCGGCTGCGGGTCCAAACTCGCTCTTTTCAACCTCAGATGCTCCTGAGGAAAAAGTTCCTGTTCCTTTGAGCCACAATTCTTCTGCCAGGTTCCACTCCAATTCTGGAAGCACCAAAGTGGACTTGTCGTTTCTGTTTTGCATCGAAGCGAAGCTGAACGACCAGAGCGGACTAATCTGGTATTGCAGAGAGGTCATCAGGTAATCCTGACCCTTCAGAGTCACCGGGTAATGGGAATAGATGGGCTGAAGGCTATTGAACCCGTAATCCTCAGGGTGTCTGGTCCCCATTGGATTGCGGTGGAATTCGAAAGAGACGAAGAGATCCCCACTCAACTGCCCATTGATGCCTAAGGTCCAAGGCAGCCATCGTGTTTTTTTTGGGGAAGGTGACACCGGTATTGATTCTTCGTATTCCACCCATGCTCCGTCCAGAGCAATCCCCCAAGAACCAAGCGCAGATTGCATACTGATTCCTGCCAGCCGGTTCTTCCCAAAGGAGGCAAGCATCGGGGTCAGGTCCATCTCTCCAAAAAGGATATGCAGTCGGAGGAAGGAACCGTTTTGTCCAGGATTGTTTGCAAAGCCAGCAAGCATGCCGAAATCCAATTCGGAGGTGTCCGAAAGTTGGTTGCGAAGGCGCAACGCATCGCTCCCTGCACGGAATTCCCCGTCTAAGGGTTTAAAGGCAACCGGTGCAAAAAGGTCGGTGGGATTTACCGACTGCGCTGATCCGAATGACACCGCCTGACGTCCCAAAACAAGATCCCAACTTCCCCAAGTGCAGGTGAGCATCATTCGGTCCAGATCCTGTTCCAAAACTGTTTCTTCACCAATTTCAGGGGTTTCCTTCCCCGAAAAACGAGACTGTAAGTCATCCACGCGGTAGATACGGCTTGTGGGATTCTTAGCGGCGACCTGGGTTCTCAACAAAATCCCATCCTCCAACCAATAGGGCATCAGCTCATAGGCAGCCTCTGCATAGCAGACATCCCCCATCTCGGTACCGGTTTCATAACGAAGGCGGTTCCAAAAATAACGCTGACTCGAGGAGTTTCCAGGTTGTTGTCCAAATCTAGAGACAATGCTCAGCAGACCTTCGTCAGATTTTGCTGGGGAGATGCTAAAAAAGAAAAACAAGAAGAGGCCGGCAAAGAATCTGTACCCCCAAGATGGGGCTTCATCAATGAATCGGTTCATCCCGTTTCAATTGCTGCTCACTGATCCCGGGGGATTGCTTCTGAAACTAAAATCTACGCCCTTTTTAATGTGGATCCTCATTGTGGGTTGTCTTTTTCCTGAATTAGATGAGTTTCATTCACGACGCTCATCCTGGACGATTTTCCCGTCCGTAAGGGTAATGAGCCTTGTCGCACGTTCCATGATCATCGGATCGTGAGTGGAAAAGATGAAAGTCATCTTCTGCTCCCGGTTAAAACGTCGCATCATGTCCAACAGTTGGGAACCCGTTTCCGAATCAAGGTTGGCAGTCGGCTCATCAGCCAGAATCAGGTCCGGCTCGGAAACCATGGCCCGGGCGATGGCAACCCTCTGCTGTTGTCCTCCGGAGAGTTCTGAAGGGAATCGCTTTTCCTTACCCTCCAGTCCGATTCTTCCCAGAAAGTCCCGAACTCGATCCTTGCGTTCGCGGGGAGAGATCCCCTGAAGCAACATCACGTATTCGATGTTTTCCAACACCGTGAGCACCGGGATCAGGTTGTAAGCCTGAAAGACAAGACCGATATGGTTCCGGCGGAATCGTGACAGTTCGGTTCCGTTCATGGAACTGAGCGGTTTTCCGGAAACCCGGATTTCTCCCGAAGTGGGCAGATCGAGTCCACAGAGGATATTGAGCAGCGTCGTTTTCCCAGAACCGGAAGGTCCTACGATCGCAGTGAACTCTCCACGTTGGATGGTCAGGTCCACTTCACGCAGGGCATTGATCTGCAGATCCCCTTCACCGAATTTTTTATTAAGACGTTCGGTGGCAATCACTGTTTCCATGGGCATTTGCCTGTTGTTTTTCCTAATTTCAGAATTTTCGTTTACGCAGCGCCTCCACAGGCATCATGCGAAAAAGTTTCCAGGACGGGTAAATGGAGGCCACCATGGTGAACCCGAAGGTCCAGAAAGGATATTGAACCAGACGTTCCCAGCGCAGAGCCGGGTAGATCTTTTCCTGGAAAGTGACTCCGGAGAACTCGATACCGGTGTAGTCGATGCCGGCGGTTGCAAAGATCCAGGTGAACAGTATTGAAAGCACGATTCCGAACA
The DNA here is from genome assembly GCA_002683785.1 of Deltaproteobacteria bacterium. Classification (GTDB taxonomy): domain Bacteria; phylum SAR324; class SAR324; order SAR324; family NAC60-12; genus UBA1014. The sequence goes on along the minus strand of NYUB01000126.1, from coordinate 10,888 downwards.
GCACGCTGACCAGACCAAGGCAGGCGGCTTCATAAAACATCAACCGGGTTGCCTGCCATGGGGTGGTGCCGAGGGATTTGATCACACCGAGTTCGAACATCCTTTCATAGAGCCCCATCAGCAGCGTGTTGGTAATGCCGAGACCGATGATGAAAAAAAGAATGATGCTGATGATGCTCATCGATACTCCGGACCACTCCTTCATCATATTCAGTGCAGGCATCAGCTCAGACCAGAGTTGAAGTTTATTTTTCCGGTCGTCTACTGGCAGCATGACAGGCGTTTGTGGAAATCCATCACGGTCAAGATTGCTGAAACGGAAGGCGACCTCATGCACGCCCTCTTCCAGAAGAAGCATCTTCTGTAGCGTCTGCAAAGGCGCCAACACCATGGCCTCGTCCATTTCCCGGGTCCCCATGTGGAAAATCCCGCCCAGACGGAACAGTTCCTGGACCATCTCTTGTGTGTCCGCGTCAATCCCAGTAAGGACAATTCGGTCTCCAAGCTGCAGTTCGAGTTTTTCCGCGAGTTTGCTGCCGACCAGCATGTCATTGCCTGATGCTGATTCGAGGTAGTTTCCATCACGAATCCCCTCATCGAATTTGGAAAGGTCACGTTCTCGTTTCGGGTCCACGCCGATGACCAGCACCGGTTCGGCCCCCGCAGAGGAGGCAAGCATCCCTTGGCTCAGTACTCGTTTACTCCAACGTTCCAAATCGGGGTGTTGCTCCAGGCTCGCGATCCGTTGATCCAGATCTGCGATGGTTCGTTTGACATCCAATTCGTCACGGAATCCCTGGCGGTGCAGTTGTGCGTGTCCGAGGAAGGTGTCCGTGGCATTTCTGACCATGTTTACCGTCATCCCCTCCATCAGCCCGTCCACAAACACCAACGCCGAGAGTCCGAAGGCAATGACGAAACTCGAAAGCAGAGTACGGGTCCGATTGCGCCAGAGGTTGCGCCAGGCGAGTTTCCAGAACATTCAGATTCCTTTCAGGCCTGATTCATGATCTCCACCGGCACAGACCTGGCGGCTTTGAAGGCCGGGTAAAGCGCGACGAGAAAGGCAGTCAATACAGCAGCAAAGGCCGGAATGATCAGAGAGCTTAACGTCGGTTCGCTGAGCAGTTGATCAAAAACCATTCCCCCATATTCCATGGCAGGTTCTATCACGATTCCGTTTTGCGAAAAATACCAGTTCAGCGCATAGGCGGGCAGCAAGCCGGTGAGCACGCTGAAACATCCGAGCAGGGTCATCTCAAGCACAATGCTTCGGAAGATGAATCCGGGACTGGTACCCAATGCCAGCAGGACTCCGAATTCATGCTGACGTTCCAGGGTGTTCATCAGTACGGTGATGAGGATCAGCAGAGCGACGATGAAGAGGATCACCAGTTGGGTGATCCAATTTCCCTCCATGTCAGCAGCCATTGCCTTGTAAAAGGCTTCCTCAACCACCTGCCAGGGATGAACCTCGAGCTCTTCGTGGGGCATCTTCTGCTGTATTTCAACGGCCTGCTCACGAGCGTAACCGTCTTCTCTGAGGTGCAGGGCGAGTTCATGGACCCGACTTCCTAGGCTGAAGAATTCCTGTGCGGTCTTTAGAGGGAGATAGGCCCGGTTTACTTCCTGCAACTCTGAATCGGCCTTGAGGAATCCGGAAATGACGAAAAGATCATTGGCGATGGATCCGTCTGCTCCCTGTCCCAGCAACACCACCTCATCCCCGATTTCCACCTTCAGCAGATTCCTAAGCCTGGAACCAAGTATGATTTCACGGTCGGAACTTTCTTCAAAAACCCGGCCGCTCTCAAGCTTGCGGCTAAGTCCGGTGACCTGCTCCTCCTGTTTTGGGTCAATTCCGGTGATGCGGCCGAAACCGGATTTATGTTCTCCAAACATCAAAGCTGCAGAGTGGATCCTCGCACTCCAGGATTGCACCTCCTCATGCTCCCTCAGGATATTTACCAGTTCTCCTTCCAGTTTGAAATTTCGGTGAAGCGAGGGGTTGTCGAGATACCCCTTTCGGTGGATTTGAACATGTCCTGAATGATTTTCCGTAAGCATGCGGATGATCGTGCCGTAGGTGCCGTCGGAAAAACCCAGGGAGATGGAAAAGAGAATGAAGGCCCCGCAGATGCTGGAGCCGCAGAGAAGGCTTCGGGATTTCTGCCGGTAGAGGTTGCGAAAAGCGATTTTCCAGACGAGCATGGTTCAGTTTCGTCTTCGCAATTGACTGAAGGAAAACAGGTCATCAGGCAAATCCGGGTCGAACTCGAGGGACAGATAGCGGATGACGGTGCGGCTGTTCTTCCCCAGTGTTCGCATTTCCATCACCCCAGGAATGCGACGATCTTCCACTTGGCGGAACCCCCGGAACTCCATCTCCCGCTTTTTCACCCCACGTTCGTCGAAATAGATCTGACTTACAGGCATCAGATCGTCCCGACGGATGGTAATGATGATCTTACCCCAGACGGTAACCGTCTCTTTATGGGGAATCAGCTCGATTTCATAATATGACTCTGGAGCTTCTGGGTGATCAATGATACGCGCCTGATGATCATCTGCCAGCGTGTTCTCTCGAACCAGATCATCGTTGGTAAAATCAGATCCCATCCACGAACTCATCATCATCGAAGGTGGAACTTTCAGAATTTTATTGATCTTCGGGAAATAGTTCCACATCTTTGTTTCGAGCTTGAGCGTCTTGATGCCTTTATCCTTGCGGGGTGCGAGTAGTTTGATCAGGGTCTTCTCCATCCCACTCGTCCAGACCTCCATCTGCATCGTCCGTTCCCAGTTTTCAGTAATCACTTCCATCTCTATCTTTGAGTAACTTGAATTGCTTCGGTACAGTCGGTCTACACGTCCCAGTAATTCCCTTGCATCCTGAGCCGTAGCAACAGTCCCTCCAGCACAAAAACATGAGAACATGATAATCATGCTGGAAAACACATGACGGAAAATCGAATTTTTCATAAACTCTAATGATTCAAATCATTTCTTCGGAGGTCTGGCTTATTCATTCTACAACATCAAAGTCTCATTCCAATTACAAGAGAATTTTTTTATCATAGGTGTTATAAGATAAACCTCCCGAGTAATTTTGTTTATTAACGTCTGCAAACGGATAAGTTGCAGAATAGTAAAAAGCATTTCTTGTGGTTTTATTCCCAGTAGGAACAGAATAATAACCATCACTCGAAATCAATTGTTGATTATCAAATTTATCCTGATATTCTACTAAATCCACACTGAAAGGCATCGCTGAGACGATCCATTCTGACAGATTAATACTGGCAATAAAATTAAAGAAGCTTGTTCCCGATTCGTGCCAGTATTCTTGACCTACATATTGATCTGAAAGTAGTTTTATACTCGAAAGAGTCATTGCTCCCGGGTTATTTTCATGATGAAATTTACTATCATAAAATACTCCCCCCCACCCTAAACCCAGTGGAACATCAAAGGGATGATAAAACGTAGAAGTAAATGCATTGTAAAGTGACCATTCAATAGAAATTGTTTGTTTATTCTCCTTTCCATTTACCATTGAAGTGAAACAAAACACATAACATGAAATGAACCATATAACGCATGCATTTGTTGCATGAAAAATTAAGTATCAAGATTTTATTTTCATCCCGATTCCTCTGTTAAATTGGACACGAACATAAATATTTTGTATCTTTGAATTTCATTTTATCCTGAGGGATTAAGATGTATCATTAGTAATTCTACCAAGCCATTAATGTAAGTAGTTTCCTTTTCTTAGTATTTAAGGTTTACAATTTTTTGAAGCAGGATGATCTTTAGTTCAGTACATTGCAGACAGCAACGATCCTGGTAACTTCAGATCAAATCAAAAAAAACATCGAATCATCACGAAGGGAAGAATACTGTGGGGCCCTGCTCAACCATGGAAGGAAGGAATGATCTGCATTGAATGATGGCCCATCATTTTTTTAAACGAGTATTAACTCAATGCTCACATTCCATAAGATGTTTAAAAGGAATGTTTTCTTGTAGCCGGCATGTATGGGAAGGAATGGACCTTTAGACTCTGCAACCAGCAGACAAGACACATTTGGAATCATCCATGAATTTAATGGACATGGGAATCAGGGGCATGAATGAGAAAGCTGCTGATTCAATTCAAGCGAAATGGAAAGTCAACAACATTAAAAATAAACGAGCGCGTAACACAGTTGCTGTTTGAAATGAATTCAGTTTTTCATCGAAAGGTTGATTGGAAAATGAATATCGACCTTAGAAGATCAGAATAATTCCTGAAAACTTGGTGATTAAATTGGTAGGGTTTATTGTATGTGCTTGAACCGTCATTGCTTATGTCTCAAAAGGAAACTGTACCGTCCATGAATTCGAGGAAACATTACTTGAATTCCCGAGAGCCTTCGAATTGGGTATCTCGTTTTGCTCCACTCATACGTGAAGAAGGACCCATCCTCGACGTTGCAGCAGGTGGAGGACGACATGGCAGGTTCTTTCTGGAAAGGGGGCATCCCGTGACCCTGCTTGATCAAGAGACCGAAGCCCTGCAGGATCTGTCTTCACATCCGCATGCATCCATCGTTCAGAAAAATCTGGAAGATGGTTCCGATTGGCCCCTCAAAGATCAATTCGCAGCAGTATTGGTGGTTAACTACCTTCATCGGCCTCTAACGGATCATCTTCTTGATGCTCTAGAAACTGGAGGAGTGCTGATTTATGAGACCTTTGCACGGGGCAACGAAGCCTTTGGCAGGCCTCGCAATCCAGATCACCTGCTCAAGTCCGGAGAACTGTTGCAGATGGTATCAGGCAGGATGCAGGTAATCGCTTATGAACATGGAATCCGTGAAAACTCACCACTTCCCGGAGTGATCCAACGAATTTGTGCGGTTAAAAATTTGGACCTGTCTTCAAGAGAAGACGGTGATCCACCAAACTGTTCCCTGGAACTGAAGTGATGGGAAAGTTCAATGCATGAAGAATTCTGTTTCGGCAGGATTTTTTTTTGGAATGATGAACAGAGGAGCTTTTCAATCCAAGAACTGAACATCAAGCACCTCTACTTCGATGGTGCCTTTTGGAATCGGGATGACAAGAGTATCTCCTTCCTTTTTTCCTATCAGAGCTCGGGCAATCGGAGAATTGACTGAAATCATATTTTTTTCGAGATCAGCTTCATCTTCTCCAACGATTTTGAAGCATTTTTCATCGTCTGTGTCCACATCCACAAATTTTACCGTTGCCCCAAAGATGATCTTGTCTCCTGACAGTTTTGAAACATCAATCACATTTGCCGAGGAAAGTTTTCCGTTGAGTTCCTGAATCCTTCCCTCGATGTAGCCTTGGCGTTCCTTAGCAGCATGGTACTCGGCATTTTCGGAAAGGTCTCCGTGAGCACGGGCCTCTGCAATAGCATTGATGACTTCAGGTCTTTCAATGCTGGTCAAATGCTTCAGTTCCGTTTTCAACTGATCATAACCCTCCTGAGTCATTGGATAGGAGCCATTCATAACAATCCTGATTTGAGAAAGTGGTACCTGAACCCGTTTGAGAAGAGAACTATATTAATGGAATGCTTTATTTCTGCAAGATAGGAACAACCTGTGGGAAAAAGAAATGCGGAGGAGGGATCAATCGGATCGTAGATTCATCACCCGATCATACTGCTCTCGATAGATGGAAATCATGTCTCCAGGGTCCTCATCAGGCATGTTGATGAGAATGATTTGTGCCAGTTCCCTGTTCATCCCCATCAGGTTACTCAACGCATTGTAGTGGGAAACCCGTCGATCCCAGCATTTTTTAACAGAACTGACCGTATTTCGTGAATCCCATGCGGCATAATACGCCTGATATAGCCGGTTGTCATTAAGTTCTTCGAAATACAAGGCCAGCCCTGATTTGGCTTCTCCATACTGTTGAAAGGCCCGACTTACAACACGGTCTGCACATGGTGGCCGGATGGTTTCCTGACCGGTCATCTGAGCTATTTCAGAACATCCCTGAAGCACAAAGCCCAAGCTGAAGAGAAGGATGAGAGAGCGCAAAAAAGATTGATGAAATTTTCTGTTTTCCAATTGCCGACCTGATGTTCAAATTGAAATTACTTCTATATCGACAGAAATGATGAGGACTTTAATGTTTTTTAGCGAAAGGTGATTTCCAGTTCTCCTATTGCTTCGATTCGGCCATGCACCAGGTCACCGCTTTGAAGAGGCCCAACGCCGGCTGGAGTTCCCGTATAAATCAGGTCTCCAGGAGCAAGTTGGAAAAGCTGGGATAGTTTCATGATCACTTCTGGAATCTTCCAAATCATCTGCTCCAAATCACCGTACTGCCGTGTTTCTCCATTGACATCAAGGGAGATCGTACCCTTTTGCGGATGACCGATAGCCGTTGCAGGACGGATGGCACTGCAAGGTGCCGATTCATCAAACGCTTTGCCGGAATCCCAGGGACGCCCCATTTTCTTTGCAGCACCCTGCAAATCTCTTCGGGTAAGGTCGATCCCCACGGCGTATCCAAAAACACAGTCCAGGGCCTCTTCAAAACCGATGTCCTTCCCTCCTTTCTGGAGGGCAACCACCAGTTCGATTTCATGGTGCAGGTTTTGGGTGACACTGGGGAAATCCAAAAAACTGCCGTGATGGACCACTGCATCGGCAGGTTTGCAGAAGAAAAAAGGTTCCTCACGGTCTGGATCTGCACCCATCTCGAGGGCGTGTTCCGCATAATTGCGACCGACACAATAAATCCGGTGAACCGGGAAATACTCTGATACCCCTTCAACTTCAACAAAAGAAGGAGCATGAGGAGGAAAGATGAAATTCATGAAACAGCCTTTGAAGGAAACAGGATTAAATCATTGCAGATTAAGATCATCAAAAGTCTGACCTTTGGAAACCAGATCTTGAAGAAGTTCGGAGGGCTTCCAAAAGAATGGATCTTCTTCTGAAAATTCCTGAATGTCCTGGAGAATTCTATCAATTCCATACATGTCGGCATACTTCATCGGACCTCCACGAAATCTTGGGAAACCATAGCCATAGAGTTGGACGGCATCGATATCCGAAGGACACCTGGCCACCTTTTCTCCCAAAACCTTGGCCCCCTCATTCACCATTGCCCCCAAGTAACGACGGATTATTTCCTCTGGGTCATAATCCCGAATTCGAATTTCCTTTTTAGATCGTTCCTCATCGATGATCGCCAGCACTTCAGGATCTTCGAACCCGTTTCTTGAATTTTCCTCATAGAGATAAAAACCCCGTCCCGTTTTCTGTCCGAACCATCCTCTTTCACAAATCCTGTCTGCAACATGAACATATCGCTCCTGCGGATCCCTTGACTCGGCATTTCTCTTCCTGTTGGCCCAGCCGATGTCTCCTCCAGCCAGGTCGAACATCTGGAAAGGCCCGATCGGGTATCCAAAATCCCTCACCGCCTCATCGATCCGGTAAGGACTCGTTCCATCTTCCATCATGTAACCTGCAACCTTAGCATAGGCGCCCAGGATGCGATTGCCGATGAAACCATCAGAATTTCCTGCACGAACCGGGACTTTCCCCATCCGGTTGGCCAATGCAAAGCCTGTTGCCAGTGCATCATCTGAAAGCCTGGAGGGAACCACGATTTCAAGCAGCTTCATGATGTTTGCAGGTGAGAAAAAATGCAGCCCAAGAACATCTTGCGGTCTTGATGTCGTGGATGCGATCTGATCGATATCAAGATAGGATGTATTGCTCGCGAGCACAGTTCCAGGACGGACGCATTGATCGAGTTTCCGGAAGACGTCCTTTTTGACCTCCATTTCCTCAAAAACCGCTTCTATCACCATATCTGCTGAAGAAACCTTTTCAAAATCCGTCGTAGGATGATAGCGACTCAGAATTTTCTGTTTTTCATCGGAACTCATCCTGCCTTTGCTGATGTGGCGGTCATAGACCTTCTCCACGTTGGTCCGACCTTTATCCAAGCTTGCTTCATCGCGTTCGATCATCACGACATTCAGACCTGCATCCAGGGCAGCCACGGTGATTCCTCCCCCCATCGTCCCACCTCCGAGGACGGCAAGGGTCTCCAGTTTTCTTGGTTGGGCGTCACGGATTTCATGGATTTTCTTGCAACGGCGCTCCGCAAAGAAAGCATGGATCAACCCTTTTCTTTGGGGACTTTCCAGGCACCTGTTAAAACTTTCACGTTCAAATTGCAGCCCTTCTTGAAACGGAAGGCTGAGGGCATTTTTAACGCAGTCTATGATTTGAAATGGGGAGTAAAGCCCCTTGGCCTTTTTTCCCCAAACGATTCTTTGGTCCTCGATGGCGTTCCTGTTTCCACCCTCATCTTGCAACCCCTCCGTTCTTTCCCTGGTAGCAGTAAAGGATTGTTTCTCTTCAAGCACCTCCTGAATTATTCCCCTGGCCGAAACCGTCAAATCTCCTGTTTCATCCACCCAGTCGATCACTCCGTATGACAAACCCACCTGAGCGGAAACAGGATTGCCATTCAACATCATTTCCAGAGCCTTTTCTGCACCAATGATGCGTGGAAGACGCTGGGTACCTCCAGAACCAGGGAGCAACCCCAGATGAATTTCTGGCAGTCCGATTTTTGCTGATGGCACCGCAATCCGGAAATGGGCGGACAAGGCCAGTTCCAGTCCTCCTCCCAGGGCGGTTCCATTGATTAGTGCAAAGACAGGTTTCCTGCTTGATTCGATCAGGTTGCAGATTTCGGGAAGCTGAGGCCCTTGAGAGGGTTTTCCAAATTCCTGAATATCGGCACCCGCGGAAAAAAACTTTCCTGACCCGATGATCGCCAGGGTCTCGATTCCCGGATCCTCCAGAGAATCATTAATTGCTTTCATCAATCCTTTCCGGACTTCATGTGAAAGGGCATTCACAGGAGGGTTGCTGATCGTGATCAGGGAATTGGTTTCTTCTTGATTCAGGACGACTGCGTCTTTCATGGCTGGACTTCAAGCTAGGGAAAGTTTTTAATGAATTCAATTCATTGGTCATTATGACTCAAAGTTAATGAACTTGTCATATTCATGTTCTACAGGAAAGTATCAGGTGTTCACACCAACTTTAGAAGATGTTCCTTTTTTTCATGAAAGCGGGTCTGAATTCACACAAGGAGTGCCGCTGATAGAGTCATCTTCCGAGGGGTCACACAAACCCGGAGTATCCAGGACACCTCGCTTTCTGTCATTGGTGACAACGCATTGCAAAGGATGAGCATCGCCCAGTGTTTTGCAGGTTCCCCGGAAACTCCGCCTCCACCAGGAAGCCGATTCCTTCTGTAGCCTTTTTTTGTGGCGGGTATGGCGTTATTGAGTTGTTGGGTCCCTTTGAGAACTCCCAAACCAACTCCGGGTGTCGTCAATGATAAAGACAGGAGGCTCACGCGTTACGTTCGGCACGGACCATCATGAACTTGAGAGATTCTTCTTTCAAAACCTTTCCACAAAGCCAGGCTGTCGTCAGGATTTTGAACCAGGCCGGCTTCCACCGAAGTCCAAGCCTCAACTGTTTCGACCTCCTCCCGATGAAGGATGCAAACCCTCCGAACACCGGTTTAGTGAAATCCTGCACTTTCACTTTCTGCCAGCCTTGCTGTCTCATTTCTTGAATCAAATCCTCCTCGGTCCTGAATTCTTTGGAATCAATATCTGCCTGTTGAAATAGTTTTTTTATCCAGGGAGAAAGGGGTTTCTCAGAATTCAAACAAAAAAGATGGAAACCCAATCGCCCTCCAGGTTTCAGCATTCTGAGTGAAGCCCCAAGAAAATCCTGAATCGATGAAAAATGATAGGCGGCGTCCACACACAGAATTGCATCGTAACAGGCTTCTACGGATGGGGAGGGAGGTTGATGTTCGGCAAAAAATGCTTCTGCTTTGGACGCGATCAGATTGTCCAGGTTTCCAGGAGGATTCGCCTCAAGGTAGTCAACACATTCCTTGCGGAATTCCAGGGCATCGCACTTCTGATTTCCAAATGCTTCCTGCCAAAGCCAAAGCCCAGCACCATAACCACAAGCCAGTTCGAGTAAACAATCTCTTGCCTTGATTCCAATGAATTGTCCCAGTCGGAGGGCCAATTGCTGGCAGGCATACCTATAATCTTCTGTTTCGCTCCAGTCTCCCAGATTGATCCATGGAGCTGGAATCCACTCATCCTGGAGCAAAGTATAATCGATCCCTTCTCCAACTTCCGGCCAAGGCTTCTTTTTCAAATTTTTAGAATAACATCAATTATATAATCTGATTTTCTAAAATATAATCTTCAGAAACAAAGCGGCACAAGGCTTTTTGTGCATCAGATACGGCATCTTACTGTGAACTCGTGTCCACACCCATGGTTAAGCCCCAGACGTTTTAATATCATGGGTACGGCTATGCTTTGTTATCTGAAAAAGCCCATTAGATTGGCTACAGCGGAACCATTCATTCGCAGAAGGGAGATCACGCATCACGGTTTATCCATCTGAACACGAAAACGAGAAAGGCTCTTTGGAATTATTAAAGTCAATTTGAACCTATAGATGAAAAAAAATCTTTTCCCTGAGCCTCAACGTTGAGGCTCTGACATGCCCATAAAATAATACACCTTTGATATCGAAGACTACACAATACGCTTGTTGTATGCTGTCACCGTAACAGCTTGTTTGCCACCGTCTATTAGAGCCCATTCTCTGTCCCATCAACACCATTAGCAGAGCAGTTCTAAGAATACCGATGAACAGGCTTTAAACATCGATCGAGTTCATGACCGATCCTTTGATTCAGGTTTTTTATCCATTCCTTTTCGATTTTGTGGAAATTTAAATTTACATTTATCGCCATTTATCAATAGATCCCCACTTGTTGT
>NYUB01000125.1 GCA_002683785.1 Deltaproteobacteria bacterium | reverse complement strand
GCTGATTTGGATGTACGTTCGACCACCGGGGCCAATGACGCCATACGAGTTGTCGACGAAGCCATCAATCAAGTTGCCACAACTCGTGGATCTCTGGGCGCCTTCCAACGAAACACTTTGGAAAGCAACCTNACCAGTCTGCGGATTGCTTCAGAAAACATGANNTCTGCNGAATCCACCATCCGTGATGCTGATATGGCTAAAGAACTGGCAACCTTCACACGAAANCAGATCATGACACAGTCTGCAATGGCTCAATTGGCCCAGGCCAATGCGATGCCCCAGAATGTGCTGAGGCTGTTGGCGAACCAGTAAGCTTTAATCTGTTCAACTGATTCATTCTCCTGGGAGTGTTTTCAACTCCCGGGAGGGAAAATATCATAAATATATTATTTTATGGAAAATCTAAGTTAATGGAAGAGGGCTTATGATGCGGATAAGACACAATCCCGCGTCGGTCAGCACCTTAAGGCATCTTACCGAAGCACAGCAGGAGCTGAGCCAGTCTTTGAATCGTATGGCATCCGGTCAAAGGATCAACCGTGCTGCGGATGATCCTGCAGGATTGGCGATTTCAGAGAAACTTCGTGCTGAAATAGCAGGAGTGAAACAGGCCATAGACAACACTGCGGTTTCTGTGACGGTAGTTCAGACAGCGGAAGGGGCACTGGGAGAGGTGAGCAACCTCTTGATAGGCTTACGCCAGTTGGCAGTTGCTGCAGCCAATTCCGCCACGAATGATTATGNTGCCTTGACGGCATTGCAGACAGAGATTCGAACTGCTCTGGAAAGCATTGACCGAGTCACCCGGCATACACGTTTTGGCAACAAACCACTTTTGGATGGTAGTCAAGGTGCAGCTGGGGTGGGAAACAATGAAAGCGTGCTTTTCATGGGAGCTAGCGCTAAGACCCGTGCTTCTCCGGTGGAGGGTTATATGATGGAAGTCACCCGATTGCCTGAGAAAGCATTTTTTAGTGCGGAATTGGATGATGATATCGCAGAAGGTCTCAGGATCAGCCTTGAGGAAGAAGACGGGAACCTGATTGAAGTAAAGACACCAGAAGGTGGGACGGCTATAAATTTTATGAGCCGCCTCGAAAAAACCATCGGTGATGCACATCTCAATCTGGATGTCAGTTATGACGAGGAAGAGTCACAGTTGAAAATCAGCCATAAGGAATATGGCTTGGCCAAGGGTTTTTCCATTACCAGCTTCAAGGAGGATGCACTTACGGGTGAAGTCGGTGTCCCGCAACTTTTGTTGGGACTGGATATTGAGGGGAAACTGGGCGGAGAAAGTGCCGATGGGGACGGACTCGAGCTCAAGGGACATTCTGATAATTACATGACCGCAGACCTCAGAGTAGCCTATATGGGTGACCAACTGGGTGAAGTCGGAAAAGTGATTGTGGCACAGAACGCGATGCAATTTCAGATCGGCACCCAACCTGGAGATCAGGTCGGGGTGGCTATCGACAGCACGCATTCAACNCGATTGGCTCGTGGGATCGACAATCAAAGTGGCTTTAACAGCCTTGCCGAAATACATGTGTTCACACCGCAGGCAGCTGAGGACTCAATTCGGCTTGTGGATGAAGCTAATGATCAACTACTTTCGCTCAGAGGGAAACTGGGTGCAGTGCAGAGACATGCATTGGAAACCAATATGGCCACGTTGAGGATTACCCAGGAAAACCTGATTGCTGCTGAATCGGTGATTCGGGATTCGGATCTTGCTGAAGAAGTGGCNCAATACACCAAACATCTCATCCTGACCGAAGCGGCTGCTGCTGCATCAGCACAGACCAATCGAATGGATCCCGACGTTATGAGGCTTTTGATCAATCACAGGTAAACACTCCTGATCCGGGAATGAAATTTGATGATACAATCGCTGCCATTGCCACTGCCCTGCAACCAGCAGGGCTTGGCGTCATAAGAGTCAGTGGCAGCGAGGCAGTGGCCTTTGTAGATTCCCTGTTTATGGATAGTTCNGGAAAACGGGGGATCATGCATATCCCTGAACGACAGNTGGTTCACGGNTGGATCATGGATCAGGACCAGGCTTTGGACGAGGTTCTGGTGACACGGATGCAGCACCCCAAAACCTATACCACCGAGGACTTGGTCGAGATCCACGCTCATGGAAGCGTGCTTGGTCTTCAAGCGATCCTCTCTCTTGTGCTTGCCCAAGGGGCACGTCTTGCCCGACCCGGAGAATTCACTGAACGTGCATTCCTCGGGGGGAGAATGGATTTGACCCGGGTTGAGGCTGTTTCTGACCTGATCCAGGCCAAATCGAGTCTCGCTTTGAGGCAGGCGGCAAAGCAACTCCAGGGAAAGCTCTATCAGAAAATAGAAGATTTCCGGCATCAACTGGTAGATACCGCATCGATTTTGGAAGCAGTCATCGAATTTCCTGACGAAGGAGTCGATTTTGGTAGTCGTAAAGAATGCATCTCCAGACTGGAGCATCTGATTTCAGGATTGGAACGCATGCTGTTGAATGCCTCGCAGGGGCGCCGAATTCGTGATGGGATCGGAATTGCCCTCATTGGCAAGCCCAACGTCGGGAAATCCTCACTCCTCAACAGCATGCTTCATGAAGCCAGAGCAATCGTTACCACAGTGCCTGGTACGACCCGGGACACGATTGAGGAAAGTATCCAAATCGAGGGTCTGGCTTATCGTTTAACGGATACTGCTGGCATCCGAGAATCAACGAACCAAGTAGAGAGTGAGGGAATCCAACGTTCACGTAAAATATGGAAGGAATCGGAACTGACGTTGCTTCTATTAGATGCGTCGAACATGCTGAATGAGGAAGANCTGATGCTGCTGGAAAAAAGTGATCCGGCCAAAACCCTGGTGGTTGCCAACAAAATGGATTTATGTTTGGAGGAACAACCGTCATGGATGGAGCATCTTAAAGATTTTGAATGGTCTCCAATTTCAGCAANGCAAGGTATGGGGATTGAAGATTTGAAGCATCGAATTCATCTTCGCTGCACCTCAGGATTCCAAGCNCAGTCTGAAGAAGGATGGCTGACTAACCTAAGACAACAGGAAGCAGGCGAACAGGCTCTAGCTTCATTGCAACGAGCCTTGAGTGGAATGCACGAACATCAGGGAGAGGAATTGGTTGCAGTGGATTTACGTTCTGCACTTAATGCCTTCGGGGAAATTGTTGGAGAAACCACTTCCGAGGATCTGCTTGCCCGGATATTTTCTGAGTTTTGCATTGGCAAATGAAGTTTTTCAACCAAGCGACCGCCTGGTTCTGCTAAAGCGGAGGGAGGAACTNTATCGTAAGCTTCTTGAACTTTCTCAGCGTCAGTTCGTGGAAAGTGAAACAAGGGAATGGGATTGGTTGTTGGACCTCAAGCAGAAATGCATCGATGAACTGATGAAACTGGATGAATTGGAAAATCAATGGAATGAAATTCATCGTTTGGATTACAGCCCGCAAGAGCTTGAAACCCTCCAAAATCTTGAATCATTGCTTGGACGTCTCCTGGAATCTGAAGAGGCGACCGAAAACAGCATGAATCTTGAAAAACAATTTCTCTCAAAAGAAATGTCCCAATTACGACAACAGGTACATTATTCNCANGGATCAANAAATCCTACGCCGGGACGGACCAAGAAAATTTACTGATTGGAAATAGATGAAGAAACCAAATGTCTCCTCTTAAGGCTGAATCCTTATTGACGGAATTCCTGCTGGAACAAGGGAATTTTGCAGGAGAATCCCCTTCGGAGCAACTTCAGTTGTCCCAGGACGCGCTTCGTAACGCCAAGGAGCGAGGTGTCAAAAACCCTCCTCTAAAAAAGCCCGGNTGGGTGAATCCTGGACAGATACTCCAATGGATCGAAGACCGCAGCGCTCAGGATCCGGTGATCGATTATGAAAAACAACGTCGGGCAGCAAGATTCGTGAACAACGCAAGGGTCCCGGGAAATCCGCTTCCTCCTTTTCTTCGGGTTCAGGATCATGTCGGTGCTTTCAGGAAAAAAGAACCTGGTGCTGTTTCTTCTGCCAAAACCGAAAAACCTGAGCCNAANCTCACGGAAAAAACTCCTCCTTCCAAAACTCCTCAGCCGCCCCTTCAGCAACAAAAGGAAGAATCAGAACCTGTTGTGATGCTTGAACCAGAGGGTTTGGATGAAGAATTGCTGCATTCTCTGGATTTGAATGAGGATGAAGCCGATCTGGAAGATGCTCCAGAAAACGTTCCTGAAAAACCCGAAACGGAAGACACGGCTCAGGAAACAAAATCCAAAGACAAGCCTGAAGCATTAGTAGAAGAGGAAGAGGAGGAAGAGGAAAAGCCTGTCAAAAAGAAGGTGGTTCCTACGGCAGCACAGTTGCTTGATTTTGAAGAAGAAGAAGAAGAATTTGACGAAGATGATGGTCTCAGTGCCGAAGAAACCGACGAAACGGATGTGGTTTTTGGAACGGGTTCCATCACCCAGGCTTCTATGATCAAGTTCATGCATCAATACCCCGACAGCGTACTCAANTTTCTGCTGAGAAGGAANCTGGACGGCAGGCCCTTGCCNGGNGANTNTGAAAAAATCTACGANCAATGGCANCAGCGCGGGCTGATGCGCGGCCGCTTAAAAAAGCATCTGNTGAGGATGATGGAATGGGAGGAAATTCCTGATACGCCGATTCATGAACTGGTGGGGGAGATCCGAAACCGTATCCTGGACTTACGGCTGGAAGAGGGCTGAGTCAAAACAATCTGTGGTTTTCTCAATTTGTTCCATATCCTCATCCTGCTTGGCTAACGTAGGTCAAAACGATCCAGAATTTCATTGGTGAATTGAATGTAGCCCGTCGCTCCCACGGAACGAAACCCTNCTTGTATGACATCCCCTCCGATCACGCTCATGTCCTGAATTTGGCTGCAGTGAGGGATGATGGTATCAAACACCGATTCTCCCAGTTTTTGATAGATTTGTTTTCCAATGTATCGATGAGCAGGGATTTTTTTGTCGTACATCGTCAACAGGATTCCTGCAAGCCTCAGAGAAGGATTAATGTTTTTCTGGAGATCCCGGAAGGCTCCNAGGAACCGCTTCAATGATTTCACTGCTAGTGCCTGGCACTGAAGCGGTACGACAATCAGGTTGGCGGCAAGCATCACGTTAATGCTTAAAACTCCGGTGGTGGCGGGTGAATCGAGAATGATGAAATCATAATGATCCAGAACGTGTTCATCGAGCCACTGAGTCAGAAAGTAGTAATCTCCTGCAACCCGGTTGATTTCATGTTCCTCTTGGAGTTTCCGTGCATTGGCCAGAACCAGGTCGAGGTTCTGATTTCCGCTGGATTGACATACGTCTTCAAGCCTGGTTCCAGGGACACAGAAGAGTTCGTAGGTTCCTGCTTTGGCTTGAGATTCAACTCTCAATGCAGATTGCACGGAACCCTGTGGATCGATGTCCACCAACAGTGTCCGATAACCNCCCAGTGCCAATCCTTTGGAAAGGTGAATGGCGGTGGTTGTTTTTCCCACTCCTCCTTTTTGGGAATTCAGGGAAATGATTCGGGCGGTTTTGTTGAAAGGCATCAAATGAGATACATGAAAAGAAAAGAAATTTCAGGAAATTGTTTCTCCTGAAATTAAATATTTTTCCCNTTCCTGGGAATATTTATTCCACCAATCCGCCTTGGGTCATTTTGGCCGGATCCAAAGCTTTTATCAGTTCTTCTTTTGGAAGCTCACACATTTCCATGGCAACTTCCAAAAGAGGACGGTTCTCGGCAAACGCAGTTTTGGCGATTTTTGCAGCAAGGTCATAGCCAATCAGCGGGTTGAGTGTGGTCACCAAAATCGGGTTGCGTCCAACTAAGGACTGGATGTGTTCTTCCCGGGCAATGATCCGTGATACCGAACGGTGAGCCAGGTTGCGGCAAGCAGCGGCGAGAAGACGGATCGATTCGAGCAGGCTATGGGCNACCATTGGAAGCATCACGTTCAATTCGAAATTTCCGGAAAGCCCTCCGACACTGATTGCAGAATCGTAGCCGATCACCTGGGCACAGACCATAGCGGTGGATTCCTCGATGACAGGATTCACCTTGCCAGGCATGATCGAAGAACCTGGCTGCAATGCGGCNAGTTGGATTTCTCCCAATCCTGCATTCGGGCCAGAGTTCATCCACCTCAGATCATTGACGATTTTGAGCAGACCGACGGCAATCGTTTTCAATTGACCGCTCATTTCCACTGGGGCATCAACCGTAGACTGTGCTTCAAAATGATTTTGTGCTTCACGCATCGGTTCTCCGCTTAGATTCGACACCTCTTCNGCAAAGGCCGGAGGGAATTCCGGGGGAGTGTTGATTCCAGTGCCTACTGCAGTTCCTCCCATCGGCAGTTCCCGGATTCTTTCCAGGGATGCTTCTAGGCGTGCAATGCCAAGTTCCAGTTGACGGGCGTAACCGCTAAATTCCTGCTCGAGGGTGACAGGCATGGCATCCATCAAGTGCGTCCTGCCGGTTTTGACAACGTGAGCGTATTCTGCTCCTTTGCTGAGAAAGGCTTTTCTTAATTCCACCAGGGCTGGGATCAGGCCCGACTTTGTTTCCATCACCGCAGCGATGCGGATGGCAGTGGGGAAAGTATCGTTTGAACTTTGGCCGCAATTGACATGGTCGTTGGGGTGGACCTTGATGGCATTATCTTTTGAAAGTTGACTGGCACGATTGGCGATCACTTCGTTGGCGTTCATGTTGCTCGAGGTGCCGGACCCGGTCTGATAGATGTCGATGGGGAAATGTTCATCGTGTTTTCCTTCGATCACTTCCTGTGCTGCCGACTGGATCAAGAACGCCACCTCCTCAGGAATGGCTCCAGAGGCTCCGTTGACGCGGGCTGCGGAACACTTGATCATCCCCAACGCAGCAATCAAAGGACGACGAATCGGGATCCCGCTGACCGGGAAATTTTCAATCGCGCGCTGTGTTTGTGCGGCATAAAGGGCTTCCCTGGGAACCTTGACTTCCCCCATTGAGTCTTTTTCTATTCTGAATGCTTCTGTCATCGTGTCTCCGTCTCGGTGAGTCAAAAAATTTATATATATGTTGAAAAACCCTGCGTGTTGAATGGTTTTATTTCAAGCGAGGATACCCCCGTCCACGATAAAGGACCCTCCACTGACATAGGAAGCCGCAGCAGAGGAAAGAAAGAGGATCATCCCCGACATCTCATCTGGTTGTGCTGCCCGNCCTAAGGGAATTTGTGGCAGNACCCTTTTCATATATTCCTCATTTTCAGTCATGGCTGAGGCGAAATGGGTGTCCGTCAATCCCGGAAGGAGAGCGTTGACGCGTATTCCATCNGGNCCCAGTTCCTTGGCCAGGGATTTGGTCATCGAGATCAAACCTGCCTTGGTGATCGAATACGCACTCTGTCCGTGCATAGGAATGATGCCATTGATGGAGGCAACATTGATGATCGCACCCCCGCCCTTTTTTTTCATCCTCTTTGCTGCATGCTGACTCATGAAAAAAGGCCCTTTCAGGTTGACTTCAAAGGTCTTGTCCCATGCGGCTTCCTCCATCTCAATCGCAGGACCGAAATAGGGGTTGGTTGCGGCGTTGTTGACCAGAATGTCGACGGATTTTCCTTCCTGGTCAAGCTCTTCAAAAAGGGAGCGGATTTGGGAAAGGTCTCCGTTATGGCAGGGTCGNACGGTTGCATGAAAACCTTCCTGGAGGATGGCTTGGGCAACTTCATCCAGTCCTTCTCTTTTTCGGCTGCTGAGNATCACACTTGCACCGAAGCGAGCCAGGGTTTTTGCCGCTTCAGCGCCAATTCCACGACTGGCACCTGTTACCAGAGCCAACTTNCCCGAAAGATCGAACAGTTTTTTAGAATCCATAGTCATTTCCTTNGGATAGAATTCGATTCACGTTTTTGTTCTCCAATGATTGAGTCTTTTTTTCGATTCTGTGATTTAAAGCGATTGATCCGTTATTTACAAGCAAGTATCCAAAACCGGCTCTAGCATCGGGAGCTATGAAGTTTCATCCTTGAAAAGATTTTCTTTTCATAGAACTTCTGATCATTAAGGATGAAAGGATTTTCATTGGAAGTCATTCCTGTGATATCGTATGCTCACGGACATAGTGTATCAAACCCTCATGGATCATGGAAATGACACGCTGGTTGCTTTTGATCATCCTGACATTGTTTCAAGATTCCTATGTCAGAATTGGTACGGTATTGGGATTAGCAGCAGGTTATGGGAGTCTCCAGGTNATCGGAGGTGAACTCTGGGTCAACATGAGCGCCTACGGTTTTATTGGCTGGGGATTTGGTGCTTATCTTGGTTATCTCCGTTCGCACAACACTCCAGAAAGTCGCCCCCCAAAACTCAAGGTCTATCAGGGAGGTGGGTGATGGAAATAACCCAAAACTCAATTTTTTACTGAGAGGCCGATGGCAAAAATGGAACTCGAAGTTGGACCTAGTCCAACAGGAGTAATGCTGGCCATCAAATCGGTGGAAGGCAGAATGCATCAGGTGATGGCAATCGAGGTCACCAATGACGAAGCATTGAAAATAGCTAACCTGATCATGAAACGGGTCGAAGACAATCGACGTTCTGAAAATCCTGCAGAATTGAACTGAACACCCAAAGACACTCCAGTTTCAATGTTCAAGCACAACAAGGCTGTCTGGGGTTGGGCTCTTTATGACTGGGGAAACTCGGCCTTTGCCACGACCGTCATGGCGGGTTTCTTCCCAATCTTCTTCAAGCAATACTGGAGTGCCGGTGCAGATGTCAATCTGAGCACGGCTCAGCTTGGATTGGCCAATTCTCTGGCCAGCCTACTCGTGGCAATGATGGCACCGGTTCTTGGAGCCATTGCCGACCGAGGTTCTTACAAAAAGAAGTTTTTGACCTTCTTCGCCTACCTCGGAGTGTTGATGACATCCTGCCTCTTTATGGTCGAACAGGGAGACTGGCTGATGGCGGTGTTCGTTTATACCCTTGGAACGATCGGTTTTTCCGGAGCCAATGTCTTCTACGATTCCCTGCTACCCTCCCTTGCCAATGAAGAATCAGTTGACTCGGTCTCCAGCCTTGGATTTGCAATGGGTTATCTGGGCGGGGGCTTGCTGTTTCTACTGAATGTCATAATGACCCTCAATCCTTCCTGGTTCGGGCTGGCCGATGCAGCTGAGGCGGTTCGTTGGTCTTTTGTCACCGTATCCCTCTGGTGGGGGGTCTTCACCTTAATTACGCTGTTCTGGGTACCGGAACCCAGACTCGCCCGGGATCATGTCAGCGGCAATTCAATGGCGGAAGGTTTGGCTCAATTAGGCCAGACCTTTAAAGAACTCAGGCATCTGAAAACGGTGATGCTGTTCCTCTTTGCCTACTGGTTCTATATGGACGGGGTGGACACCATTGTTCGTATGGCCGTGGATTACGGCATGTCGATCGGTTTTGAATCCACGGATCTGATCACGGCGCTTTTACTAGTTCAGTTCATCGGTTTTCCTGCGGCTTTGATCTTTGGCAGGTTGGGAGAAAAATGGGGAGTGAAAAAATCGATTTTCCTTGCGATCGGAATTTACATGCTGGCCACCATCGGGGGGATGCAGATGACACAAAAGATCGAGTTCTATATGCTGGCTGCCGTAATCGGCCTGGTTCAGGGCGGGGTTCAGGCCCTCAGTCGATCCTACTATTCTCGTCTTATTCCATCCAATCAGGCAGCCGAGTACTTCGGATTCTACAACATGCTCGGTAAATTCGCGGTCATCCTAGGACCGATCTTGATGGGGACGGTTGCTCTGCTGGCTCGAAACTGGTTGATGCCTGAAGCGCCAACGGATGCCGAAGTCCAGATGGTGGGTCAGCTGGCCGCTCGTTGGAGCATCGGTTCGATCTTAATCCTCTTCCTTATTGGTGGGGCGTTACTTTATTTTGTTGATGAAGATAAAGGGCGTGAAGAAGCCAGATACCTTGAAAATAAGTCATTCTAAGCAGGATTTTCCTTTTCACCGAAACCGGTATTGAAGGTTCTTCGAAAGACCTTCTCATAAGTTCTTTTTGTGGGAAAGGGGCCCGGTGGGCCGGCATTGAATCCTAGGAGGCAGCTTGAAAACGTTGTATACGTTTCAGGTAGGTTTCCCGTGTCAGTTCCACATCTTCTAAATAAATAGGCAATTCCTCCATAGTCAAGGCCTGGGGGCCGTCCACGAGGGCTTCTGCAGGGCGGGGGTGAAAATCGACGAGTACCATGTTGGCACCGGCGATCACTCCCTGAGCGGTGGCGTGGAAGACATCAGGGATGCCGTCCGAGGAATGTTCCAGGGTGCCTACTGAATGGGATGGATCGATGCAGACGGGCATCCTGGTCATGCGTTTGATCACCGGAACATGGCCGAAGTCCACCATGTTTCGGTGAGGCGTGTTGAAGGAGGTTTTCATGCCACGAAGACAGAAGATGACCCGCGTATTTCCTTCGCTGGCAAGGTATTCCGCTGCATTCAACGATTCGGTGAGAGAGATGCCGAAACCGCGTTTAAGCAGCACCGGATAAGTGTTTTGGCGTCCCAGGTTTTTTAGGAGTTCAAAGTTCTGGATGTTACGGGTGCCGACCTGAAGCATGACCCCGGTTGGACGACCACAGGCTTCGAGACAATTTTCGATTTCCTCCAGATGTTTTTCATGGGTGACTTCCATGGCGATGACTCGGATCCCATATTTCCCGGCCAGTTCGAATACATAGGGCAGACATTCCAGTCCATGCCCCTGGAAGGAATAGGGGTTGGTGCGGGGTTTGTAGGCTCCCATTCGGGTGCACTGCAGCCCGAACTGTTGCAGAGTCTTCATCATGATCTCCACGTTTTCTCTGCGGTCCACCGCGCAAAGTCCGGCAAACAGATGAAAATTCTCCTGGTTGAATCGGATCCCGTTGTATTCGAAATCCAGGGAGGGGCTTTCCGGAGAATGTTTTCCAAGAATCCGAAATTCGTGGGAAATGCGGACGACCTTTTCAACTGCTGGCAACGATGAAATGTCCTCGATGTCCAGTTTTGCCGTATTACCAACCAGGTAAATTTCAGTCAGTTTCTGCTGTTGACCATGAACCACATGGTTCTGCAACTGGATATCCTGCAGTCCCTCTAGAAAATGCAGGGTTTTTTTGTAATCTTCGGAATTTTCATCCGTGTCCGGATGAAGGATGGCTAACATCGGGGCTTAATGACTGAGAAGCTGAATCTTTAGATGAGTTTTTTTAACGCCTAGAAAAAAGGAAATATTATATCTTTATTTTGATGAAATTTGAAGTTCTTTGTTTTTTCATTTTTTAATAGATTTTAGATCGTTCAAGTCATGATTTCTAAATATATATTAAGTTGTTATATTTGAAAATTCATGTTATCTAATTGATATTAATTCCAATGAATCACTATACATTGTATCAAGAAAGAAACGCTCTCCAATAATAAATAATTATAATGAACTATATCAATAGTTTAATATACGGATTTAAGAAATGTTTTTTTATTTTGTTTTTAGCATTTTTTATTTGGGGTTGTGATTCTTCAGAGACTCAGGAAGAAGATGGAAGTTTGAATGTTTCAAACAATCCTGGTGGAACAGATGATGATGAAGTTACTCAGTTCGAAGTTTCAGTAGTCACTCCAATCTCTACTATCACGATCAGCTACACGCCTCCTTTTGAATTTTATTCGAGTAAATCTGGGACAATCAGTTACACCGGTTCCTGTATTGGAGATCTGACGCAGGCTGTTGCAGGAAATAACTCCATGAAAATTTATTCCGCAAGCAGTACCCCCCCAGTCTACATACCCCTTTCGAGCGGACAATATGAATCCTGTACATTAACCATAATAGATGCTGATGGGACTAATAAGTCTCTAAAAATAGATGATTTTGTTGTAACCGATCCAAACTCACAAACCGGTCAGATCCTTCAGGAGTTGCAGAGCAGTTTGAGCGATAGTTCAAGTTCTTCAAGAATGTCGGGAAGGATGGGAAATGGAGAAATTTCATTAAGTCCGGCTCAAAGAGGATCCGGCTTATCTAAAGATCAAGTAAAAATTTTAATTCTTGCAGGGGCAAAAACAGTTCAGACAAACAATCTGTTAAATTCTAGTGATCTGACCTTGGCAATGCCTACCATAGTCGAAGGTACGATGAAAAAACTCTCAGAAATTGGGCTTTCAGGTTCTGATGCAGCATTAGATTTAGGATCAATAATTGTTAGTTCCTTGGTGAAATCAGTCAATGGCCGTAGAGCCTATTTAAATACATCAACTTCGGAATCGGGTGAGAGTCCACTGCAGTCCTTGATGACCCGTATGAGTAAGGCGACTCTTAAAAATCTCCGCTCAGCAGGTTTCGATGTCCAATCAGTATCCTCCGCCTCTTCNACATTAGTTTCATCAATGATACAGAATCTTGATGAAGCAGGACTTGATGCCTCAGATATCGGAACGGCGGTAGAATCAATTTCAATTGGAGCAGTAGGCTCACTTGGAGATGTTGAAGGAATTGATACGAATACTTTGCAGAATTCAATTTCCGAAATAACCAGCAAGGCTTCGGAGTCATTGAATAAGCTTGGACTGCCGGCTTCCAGCCTGTCGAGCGTTGTTGAGAAGGTAACACAGGGAGCGGCTAAGGGTTTAGGAAATATAAAAGGGAACAATGGTGATTTGACAACGATGATGGAAAAAGTCACCGAAGGGGCTGTCAAAGGTTTAGGTAAACTAAGATCCAGTGGCACNAATACTTCCGATATACAATCCATGATCGAAAAGGCCACACTGGGGGCTATGAAGGCACTGGAAAAATATCCCAATGAGATGGTGGCTCTTGTTGAAAAAATAACTTCGGGAGCCACACGTGGACTAAGTGAGTTTGAGATCAATGATATCAGCAACCTGATTGAAAAGATCACAACGGGTGCGACAGAAGGAATTGGGCAGTTGAAAACGAATTCTTCAAATGTCAGTGATGAAAAGTTTGGGAGCATGATTGAAAAATCTACCACTGGTGCAGTAGGACAACTGGGTTCTTTGAATATTGATAGCAGTGCCATAGACGGATTAGTCTCAAAAGCTCGAAGTGGTGCAAGCACTGTTTTAGATAAACTGGCAGAAACGAATTCCAGTTTTGATGCAGAAAAACTGAAGAAGAATATTGACTCAGGTGCAAATACAGGAATGAGTTCTCAAGGTTGGTCTTATGTCACAAAAGTGAGCAGTAATTCATCTGATCAATGGTTTTCAACACCTAATGAAAATATCGATATTACTATCGAATTTAATCAAGAAGTATTCGTTCAAGGAAAACCGAAACTGGAGTTGTTGTTTTCTAATGGAACAAGATCGGCTAGTTATGAATCTGGAAATGGTAACAAAAGACTTANTTTCCGATATCAACTTCAAAACGGAGATGAATCACCTCAGTTAAGATNTGAGAATTCTGCTTCATTGAAACTTAATGGTGGGAGCATTAAAGCAATGGGGAAACCCTCATTACTGGTGCTTCCTGCACCAGGAACGCCCACTTCTCTAAATGGCGTACTAGCACTGAGCGAATGTTCTTCTAATAAGAGAATGGTTATAGTCAGAGGAAAACCTCGTTGTTATCGGAATGAAGTAAGAGTTGATTTACAAAAACCTCAGAATGTTCAATTCAAGGTTACATCTGATACTAATCCGGCTTGGAAAAAGACAATAAAAGTTGATTTCTCTGCAAATGATGGAACTGGGGTGACAGGATTCATCATTACGAAATCAAATGAAGTCCCNAATTATCCGGGGGATTGGACGACACAAAGTCCTGTTCCTAATTTTAGTCAAAGGTCTGTAAACCATTCGCTGATGGATGGAGACCGTGATTACAAACTCTACATACATTTTCGAGATGATGTTGGACACGTTTCAACTTTGGGCATTCCCTCTTTCAAACTCGATACAACGGGTCCTCAAGGATCATTNGTTATCAATGATCAAAATGAAAGGACCAATTCGATTCAAGTTCAAACCATTTTTAACGGGAATGATCCACATGACGTTNTAGAATACGCCCTTTCAGAATCAAATATAGATCCTGGAAATTTTTTCCAATTTCCAATGACNGGTCAACAGAACATCAAATTCGGTAAGNGGTTTAATCTTTCCCCAATCGAGGGAAACAAAACCATTCATCTTTGGCTTAAAGATCGTGTTGGAAACATTGGTGGCCCCTATCAAGATGTCATAGAACTTGACACGACCAAACCCACATTAAGTCATGTGAGGATTCTCTCTGATAATCCTATCCGCCATCTGGCAAAGTCTGGAAATCTAATAACGCTAAGTTTTAAAACCTCTGAATCTGTTTTCGAGCCTGATGTCCAAATACTTGGAGAAAAAGCTTTGGTTCAACCGTTTGAAAACAATTCAAAAACCTATTGGAAAGCTACTTTGAATGCCAAAGATAGTTCTCCAGAAGGCCAAGCAAGCTTTACGATTAAAGCCACCGACTTAGCAGGTAATATCAGTGATGAAAAAAGTTCAACGGATGATCTGTCGATTGTAAAAGTTGATCTTACAAAGCCTGAGAACACTTTTGTGAACATTGAGTCGGATAACAGATTAAGTCCTAATTTGGCAAAAGAGGGAGATACCATTACCCTT
>NYUB01000124.1 GCA_002683785.1 Deltaproteobacteria bacterium | reverse complement strand
GGGAGAGTAGGCGTAATTCAACTTCTTTCGGACATCCCGGGAGAACTTTTCCAGTCCGATTATCTCTGCAGCACAGCGAGGATCCATGTTGCAGATTGTGTTGCTTGCGCGAAATTCCAGAATCTCCGGTTGATTGTCGATTTGCTCAGCTACTACGCCTAGCACCTGGTCTCCTTCGAGCAGGAAATCGATTACCTTGTGTTCGTAGAGGATGGAGCCTCCATGGTCTTCGATGACACCCACGAGGGAGTTGACCACGTGTTCAAAGTGGTGATCTGGATAGTAAGCCCCCCGGCAGTAGCCGGAGAAAAGCATCAGCCATGCGAAAAAAGACAACTGATTAGGTGGTAGTAAAAAATCTGGCCATTGGAGGGCAATCAAGGTCTGGGCTTCAAGAGGTATTTGGAAACGGTCAAAGACATCTTGTAGAGTGGCCTTTCGGTACTTTAAAAGCCGCGTGTATTGCGGTAATCGAAAGAGTTCACGAATTGCTTTGCTGTAGGTGGCCCAGGTTCGAGGTTGGAGGCTTGGCATTCTGTCGATGAGTTCGGACAGTTCCTGGATTTCCATAACAAAGCTGTCTAGGTTTTTCGCGTTTGCTGGAAAAAGAGCCTGGAGCCGCATGCTAAGTTTTTGGTAGTCGCATGGGATGTCGAGGGCATGACCGGGCATGCGCATATGATCGAAGCCGTTGGAGTCGTATTTGCTGAAGGTGACAGTTTCGTGCAGCTCAAGTTTTTTAAGCATATTGTGGACAGTTCGACCTTCGCCGCAGTTCCAAACGTAGTGAAGCTGTGCGTTGAATCGGTGACCACCCAACTCGAAGGTGTGGCCATAGCCGCCTGGATATTCGTGGGCTTCCAGGAGCAGGACATGCCGACCGGATTTGGCCATCAGAGCCCCGAAGGTCAGGCCGGCCAGTCCGCTGCCCACCACAACATAATCGAATTCCATCAAACTCCTCGATTTTATAGAGTCATGTTAATCAGCTCAGAAAACCAAAAAATGGAACAACTCTAGTCTTAGAGACATTTCTCCAACCTTAGCCCTCCTTGATCTTGGAAATGCAACTTCAGAGGAGTTAATTGTAACACTGAAAGGTTGATCTTAAGCCCAGTCTCAATATATAGCTCACTTGAATTCCTCTTCAAGCGCCATTTTTCAGTTTCCATCTGATTATGGAACCTGGGGTGGCCAGTCTTGTTTTTTTTCGCAGTTCGGCCCCAGGAGATCTCTGAGAGGGATGCCCATTCCGTTGCTGGTGCGGATTCTGGAGGAACACAGAGAGGCAGAGTCTTGTTCTGAAGTTTTTTAGAGAGCTCCTGCACAATCTAAAAAAAATTTTCGAAAGGGAGGCTTGAATTCCAGGAAGGGCTCAATGGCCAATGGGAGGTAGCGGGAATTCATGCAATCAGTCCCAGTTACCCTGAGACCACTTCAACATCACCCAGGCTCTGGCTCCTGATGGTGATGAAAGCCTCTGGGAATCACATTAAAAATCTATGCAGCAGCCCTTTTGGGGCAAAGCCTGGGCTCCGGGCGACCTGATTCACCCCTGAAGGGAAGCCCAGATTTTTTGAGGGGTGAGCGGCATGTCGATTTGTGAAATTCCATGCTCCCTTAAGGCATCGAGCACCGCGTTGACAATTGCCGGGGTTGCTCCGACGGTTCCAAGTTCTCCCACCCCTTTGGCACCGAGAGGGTTGGTTTGGCAGGGAGCCCCGGTATAGAAATCCCATTTGAAATTTGGGACATCATCCGCTCTTGGCAAGGCGTAATCCATGTAGGAAGGATTGGCAAACTGCCCCTCACGGTCGAACACCGCTTCTTCCATGAAGGCCTGCCCTAAAGACTGGACGATTCCTCCGTGGACCTGGCCTTCGACCATCATCGGATTGATGGCATTGCCAACATCATCATAGGCTGTCAGCGCATCTAGGAAGACTTGTCCGGTTTCCGGATCGATTTCCACTTCGGCAATCTGGCAGCCGTTTGGCCAACTAGGGCATCCCGTGCTCGATTTACTCGTCAAGGTTGTTTTTGAATAGACCGAAACCTTCTGATCTGGTTGTTTTTGAGCTATCTCACCAAGACCAATGCCGATGTTGGTCCCGCTTACAGTAAATTTTCCTGCCTTGTAAACCAGGTCTTCCCTGGCTGCTTCAAGGGCTTCTGCGGCTAGTTTCCGATTTTCTTCGAGGAACTTCTCGGCTCCTTCCCTGACCGCCGATCCTCCAATGAAGAGGGAACGGGATCCAACACTTCCTACGCCCTTGACCAGGTCCGTGTCTCCCTGGACCACTTCGATTTTTCCGATTGGAAGTTCGAGTTGTTCAGAAAGCAACTGAGTGAACGCGGTTTTCAGCCCCTGACCCATGTTCTGGGTTCCAGTATAGAGTACTATGCTTCCATCATCCCTGGCTTCCGTAGTGACTTCCTCATGCCATATAGCACCCGTCCATTCGATGTAACAGGATATGCCTCTACCACGGATTCTGCCTTTGTCCTGGGACGTTTGCACTCTTGATTCGAAATCATTCCATCCAGAAATTTCCAGAGCCTGGTCGAGGACTTTTTCAAAATCTCCGCTATCGTAGATTTCTCCCATTGCGGAGGTGTAGGGCATGGCTTGGGGTGGGATGAAATTGCGCTTGCGGAATTCGAGCGGGTCAAGGCTCATGTCTTCCGCTGTTTTCTGGACCAGACGTTCGATCAGATAAATGGCCTCAGGACGTCCTGCTCCACGATAGGCACCCATGGGGACAGTATTGGTGAGGTAGGAACGGACCTCCAGATGAAAACAGGGAACATGGTAGAGGGAGGTCAGGATTTTAGGACCGACAACCGGCGGGATCGCCGCACCAGGTCCAGTCGGATAAGCGCCGATGTTGCTCCGGGTCAGGATGCGCAGGGCCTGGATTTTCCCATCCCGACTGCAGGCCAGTTCCGCAGTGCTGAGCTGGTCCCGGCCGTGGACGGTACCGTAAAATTCCTGGGTGCGGTCACCGTTCCATTTGACTGGGCGTGACTGTTTGTGTGCGGCGTAGACCGTTACGATTTCTTCGGGATAGGTTTCTGCACGGATGCCGAATCCTCCGCCGAGATGCCCCACGATTACTCTCAGTTTGTCTTTAGTCCATCCGAAGATGTCCTCGGCCAAGCTTCCCTGAAGACCCAAAGGTGCTTGATGTCCTGTGTATAGGATGAGGCGGTCCTGCTCCGGGTCTCTTTGACAGACTGATGCCCGAGGTTCCATAGCGTTGCCGACCAATCTGGAGTTGCTCAGTTCCAACTGGGTCACATGATCGGCTTCGGCGAAGATTGTTTCGGTTTTTTGAGAATCTCCGTGTTCCATCTGGATCAGAAGGTTCCCCGGAGCCCCTTCCCAGATGGCCGGGGCGGAGGAATCCTCAGCATCGGCAATGGTCCCAACCGAGGGGAGTTCCTCATAATCCACTTCGACTGCTTCTGCACCTGCCAGTGCCGTTTCGGGAGTATCTGCCAGGATCGCAACCACGGGTTGTCCTATATAACGTACCTCATCCTTGGCCAGAGCCAGCCAGCGGGGTGGATCCATCGGTTCCCCGTCTGCCCTGCGGTAGCCTTTATCGACGATTTCCTTCGTCACAAAATCACCAGGAGGCCCTGGGACGGGATAGGGGTTAACACCATCACGGATCAGATCCTCTGCTGTATATGCCTCCAATACCCCATCCTGTTTCAATGCAGTTGAAGTATTGATCCTCTTGATCCGTGCATGGGGATAAGGGGAACGGACAAAGTGAAGGTGTAGCATTTCAGGAAACTGGATATCATCGGTGTAGCATCCTTTTCCCAGGATCATTTCTTCATCTTCAACCCGGCGCATCGAATCCCCGGCAAAGGAATGTTTGCTTTCGTCCATCATGGTGAGTGCCTTAATTTATTGAATGAATGTTTTAAAATGACTATTAATTCAAGAGCCCAATCATTTTTTCGTTCACTGATTTATTCTGNAAATGGAAACTATTGATATGATCCTCAAATGAAAAATTTTCATTTGATTCTAAAAATTTCCCTTTTTCCTTTTCCTTTTCTTCATTCTTCCCCAGAGCACTTAAGCTGGCTATTTTTGCAATCCAGGCATTATTGGTGAGCATATCTATTTTTTCAGCATATTCTAGAGACTTTTCATAATCTCCATGCACAAAAGAACCAAAAACGATGTCCCCAATACGTTTATCCGTATTTGATTCTCCCAATCCATTCGGATCCAATTCATAAGCCTTGATTAAAAGCTCCAATCCTTGGTCCGTTTTGCCTGACAAAATAAGATATTCCCCATAGCCTGAAACAATCCGGGGATCATTCGGATTCATTTCATAGGCTTTCCGGCCATGAAATTCTGCTTTCTCAAAATCTTCAAAAGATTTNTAGACCTCACAAAACATGCGATGACATTCGAAATCATTGGGATTGATGTCCAATGCTTTTTCCAGTGTCTTTTTCGCTTGTTCAAATAAAACATCGGTACTTTCTTCAAGGTACCCCCTAAACATACCTTGTCCAAGGGTACATACTTTCCAGGCATACGCTTGTGCATTGTCTGGATCGGCTTCTATCGATTTATCGAACATCTCCAATCCTTCAAGAACACCCTCTTTAGAAAATTTATGATGGTTTTCTTTACCCCGAAGGAGGTATTCATAGGAAGACAGATTCTCAGTGGGCTTTCTTTTTGCTCTTACGAGGCTGGCAATTTCAAGTTGTCCGACCAAAGCAACAATGACTTTTCTTACGATTTCATCCTGAACCTCAAAAACATCCTCCATCATCCTGTCGTATCGTTCGCTCCATAGGGCACTTCCATTGATGGGATCGGTCAGTTCCACAGAGATCCTTATTCGACTGCCAGAAGACCGGATGCTCCCCGTTGCAATAAAGTTGACACCCAATTCTGATGAAATCTGATTGGTGTCGATGTCTTTTCCTTTGAAATTGAATGCCGTATGGCGGGAGATGATCTCAATGGAATTGATCATTGAAAATTCGGTGATGATATCCTCAACAATTCCATCTACCAGNTATTCGTTTTCTTCNTCATTNTTTAAATTNCTGAAAGGGAGAACCAAAAGTCTGGGTTTCAAATTGGTTACAGATGGGCTGACCTGTTTTTCGTCTTCTTTTTGAGTCTCAACGGATGGGGATGGAGTTGAAGGAGTTTGGTCTTCTTTGCTGGGATCGATTTGAAAAATAGCAAATTCACCTTCGATATTTTTTAATTCAGACTTTCCCAGACTATTGATGGTCAGTTGAATTCTTTTTTCAATCTTTTCCTGGACAAACCGAGAGACCAGGATACATCCGGGTTCACAAATGGATTCCAAACGAGCAGCAACATTGACTCCATTTCCATAAATGTTCTCGCCTTCAATGATTACATCATCTAAATGGATTCCAACTCGGAATGTGATTCTGGAATCCTCTGAAACGTTCTTGTTTCTATCAGAAAGGATCTGTTGGAATTCAATGGCAGCTTCAACGGATGAAACAGGACTGGCAAATTCTGCAATGACGGAGTCTCCAGCAGTATGAAAAATACGTCCTCCAAATTCGCTGATGATCGGATCGACGATTTCACGACAGGTTTTTAAATTCTCTAGGGTCAATACCTCGTTCGAATCCATTAATTTACTAAAACCCACGACATCTGCTGCNAGGATGGTGGCAAGTTTTCTGGTAGGNCGGCTCATATTCAAAATTCAGTGAAAATAATTATTTGACTCAATGAAACAATATCTAGGCAGTTGATTACTCTAATTTCAGAATATTTACAAATTCAATAGTGATGTTGTAGATTTTTTTTAGGATCTGATTTATTTTGAAGTTGTCTGTGATGAAGAAGAAAGTAAGTCAATGAGTGAAAATCTCCGTGTTCGTGTGCTCCGTGTCGCCGGACCAGGCTATGCTGGAACATATCAGACTTATCAGGTGCAATGCGAATCCAGGATGAGCGTCTTGGATGTCCTGACCCGGATTCAGATCAGTCAGGATTCCACGTTGGCCTTCCGTTACTCCTGCCGTGCCGGCATGTGCGGCAGCTGCTCGATGCGGGTTAACGGGAAAAACAGCTGGACGTGCCGAATTCCGGCCGAGCGATTCCTAAAAACCGGATTGACCCTTGAACCGCTTCCCAACTTTCCTGTGATCCGGGACCTG
This sequence comes from Deltaproteobacteria bacterium, assembly GCA_002683785.1. Taxonomy (GTDB): domain Bacteria; phylum SAR324; class SAR324; order SAR324; family NAC60-12; genus UBA1014. The sequence continues at coordinate 6,888 of NYUB01000124.1, read as the reverse complement.
GCCGTGGATATGAAACCCTTCTTTGACCATTACCGGAGAGTAATCCCCCAGTTTGTTCCAAAAAATCCNCGGAGAGAAGAATTCGCGAACATCCGGCCGCATTCCCTGGAACGGAGTGAAATCGACCAGCACATCGAATGCATCACCTGCGGCAATTGCTTTGGGTCCTGCAGCTTTACCGGCACAAGCTCAAAATATCTGGGACCTGCAGCCCTCAATCGGGCATTTGTTGCCGGCAGGGATTCACGGGATTCGGCGGAGGAACAGAGAATGGAAATCCTCGATTCCCATGAAGGTCTTTGGGGCTGTCACACACAGTACAACTGTACCGAAGCCTGTCCCATGGGAATCTCCCCGACACGGGCCATCCAGAAACTGAAAAGACGTCGGCTGACACATGCATTCCGAAGCCTCTTCTGATTCCATGAACCCGAATCCGATTCCTGATAGTTTCGGAGCCAAGGTATCCATCGAACTTGTCGAGAAAACCGCAAGAGAATTGATGCACCGTGCGGCCATCAGCATCCCGGAAGATTTTCGGGTGGGAGTAGCGGAGATGGCGGCCCAGGAAACCAATCCGCTTTCGAAATATGTCCTCGAAGAAATCGGATTGAATTACGAGGNGGCAGNCGAGGATCAGCGGCCGATGTGCGGTGACACCGGACTTCCCCGTTATTACATCAAGGCAGGCAACGAGTGTCGTGTTGAAGGAGGTTTCGTCGCCCTGGAACGGTCTCTAAGGAAGGCCACCGCCGATGCGACCCGNGAGATCCCTTTGCGTCCCAACCGGGTGCATCCGCTGACGCGGAAGGATCATAACAACAACCTTGGCGTTCATGCCCCTGAAATCCAGTACAGCTTNGAACCGGGGGGAGACTGGCTNGAGATCACCACGGTTCACAAGGGAGGCTTGTTTGGATCCGATTACCGGATGCTATTTCCTTCCGACGGCATTCCGGGCATCAAGCGTTTTTTTCTTGATACGATGGTGGAATTTGGCAGGCGCGGGATGGCGTGTCAGCCTGCCGTGGTGGGTTTAGGCATCGGAGGCAGCAAGGATACGACCATGCGTATCGCCAAGGAAGCCGCCTGCCTGCGTCCGGTGGGGAACCCTAATCCCGATCCGGAAATTTCCGCACTGGAAACAGAACTGACCGAACTAGGCAATTCTATCGGTATGGGTCCGATGGGTTTTGTCGGAAACAGTACCGTGGTTGACACCCATATCGAAATCGCTTTTGCCCATACCGGAGGTATGCCGGTAGCAATTCACACCTTCTGTTTTGCCTCCCGTAGAGCTACGGCCCGCATCAGTCCAGACGGATCGGTAAATTTNCGTTCCGATCCACAGTGGTTCTCCCCTTATTACCGCCGGGAAGGGATCGAGTAGTATCTGTATGGAAGCCCTTCCTCTTAATCAACTGAAGATGAACCGGGTCAAGCTTCGGTGTCCTGTGGAGGCCGGGGATCTCCTCAANCTGGGCCTGGGTGATTTGGTTTTTCTGGATGGCATTCTGTTTACCGGACGCGAAGGGGTCTACAGGCGCTACCTCGATCAAGGCCAGGATCCCCCCTCNCCGTTCCGGGACATCTCCAATGTCAATTTCCATTGCTCTCCTGCGGCTACGCCTCTGGATGATGGAAGCTTTTCCATCAAGGCGGTGACCGCAACGGCCTCCTTCCGCTTCGGCAAGTGGATGCCTCGCTGGTTCGAGCAGACCGGCTGCAAACTCATCATCGGCAAGGGCGGAATGACCTCGAAGGACTACAAGAGTTTGTTCGTACCCCATGGAGCCGTGTACCTGACCACGGTCGGTTACGGGCTGGGTGCAACCTACGGCCGCGGTGTCAAACGTGTCAGAGAGGTTCACTGGCTCGAGGAACTGGGAATCGCCCAGGCGGCCTGGGTGCTGGAGATCGAAAACCTGGGTCCTTTCATCGTTGAAAGCGATCTCGAGGGCCGGAGTCTTTTTGAGCTTTCCAACCGCGAGGTCAACCGGAATCTTTCGGAGTTGTACCAGGGNCTTCCTGAACCGGTCCTGAAGAGGTATGGTGAATCCACAGACCGCCGGGACGAGGTGTTTTGAGAGCAGAGAATAGCAGAAGCCGGTTTGTTCAAGTACCGGGGAATCGGTGATGCAGAAGAAAACGGGAGGGATTTCCACAGGAATGTTAAGCTGGCTGCTGCAACGGCTCAGTGGGCTTTTCTTGGTTTATGCTCTTGCGGTTCATTTGTGGACAGTCCATGTCGTAGACAGCGGCCGTCTGAACTGGGAGGTGATCACGACCCGTCTGCAGGACGGTTCTTCGTGGACCATTTACTACCTGCTTTTCATTCCGGCCGTGGTTTATCATGCCTTCAACGGAATGTGGGGGATCGTGCTAGACTACGACCCTCCTGCAGCATGGCGCCGCCCGTTACTGGGATTGTTCTGGATCATGGGTGTTGCACTCCTGACATACGGATATGTGGGTATCCGGCCACTTCTGGGAGGGCCATGATGCTCTCCCGCCTGCTGAGGAAAAACCTGCTGCCCCAGCTCAATGCTGTTAGTGTTTTCTGGCTCCTACACCGGCTGACAGGGGCCGCCCTCGCTGTTTATCTGGTTCCTCATTTCATGACCATCAATGATTCCCGTGGTGGACTTGAAATCTTCAACGAAACGCTGAAATGGTTCCATGGACCTATGATCGCGGCCGCGGAATACGTGATCGTTCTCGCTGTGGTTTTCCACGGCATCAACGGCCTCAGGATCATTGCCATGGATTTTTTCGACCTCAGCCACAGGCAGAAGTGGCTCCTTGGGATGGTCCTGGCCGTCTGCAGCGCCATATTCCTTTCAGCCTCACTCTGGTTNGTNCCCAGGATCCTTGAACCGCTCTGATTCCATGGCAGTTTCAAACTGGGATACTCTTTACACGGATGTGCTCATCCTCGGCAGTGGGGGTGCGGGACTCTGTGCCGCACTGCATCTGGCTGAAGCAAGGCCTTCGCCTTCAGTGATCATTGCGGTCAAGGGCCTGTACGGCAAATCGGGTTGCACGCGTATGGTTCAGGGGGGCTACAACGTGGTGCTTCGGCAGCCCGATTCCCTGGAAGCCCACTTCCGGGATACCCTTGAAGGCGGGCAGTGGATCAACCATCAGGAACTGGCTTGGACCCTGGTCCGGGAGGCTCCNAATCGTATCCTGGAACTGGAAAACCGGGTGGGCTGCTTCTTCGACCGTAATCCGGACGGAAGCGTGCACCAGAAACCCTTCGCGGGGCAGTCCCATGACCGGACGGTTCACAAGGGTGATCTGACNGGGATCGAGATAATCAACAGGCTGTCCGAACAGGTAGCCGCCCTGGAACCGGTCATCCTCGAGGAAACCCGCGGGGTGGAACTGATTTTGGACGAATCCGGCGGAAGGGTCATCGGGGCGTTGCTCGTCGATTTGCGGAGGGGTTCGTTTGTGGTTGTCAGGGCCGGAGCAACCCTTCTGGCGACCGGAGGTGGGCCGACGATGTTCAAAATCACCGCCGCCTCCCATGACAAATCCTGCGACGGAGTCGCCATGGGGTTCCGTGTCGGAGCAGAGTTGATGGACATGGAAATGGTGCAGTTTCACCCCACCGGGCTGCTCGTCGGTCAGAACCAGATTTCCGGTACCGTCCTCGAAGAAGGCCTGCGCGGTGCAGGTGCGCTGCTGCTTAATGANGAGGGNGAACGNTACATGGAACGCTATGACCCCCGTTTGGAACGAGCAACCCGGGACGTGGTGTCACGGTCCAGTTATATGGAAATTATGGCCGGGCGCGGAACCGTTGATGAAGGAGTCCTGCTAGACATTTCTCACAGGGGNTCCGATTTTGTTGAAAAAAATTTTCCGGGAATGACCCGGCGCTGCCGAGACGTAGGTTTCGATCTCGCCAGGGAACCGGTCACCGTGTCTCCGACNGCCCACTTCAACATGGGAGGCATTGCCATTGATCCGGAATGCCACACCAGCCTCGAGGGACTGTACGCTGCTGGAGAAGACGCATCGGGAGCCCACGGCGCTAACCGGCTCGGGGGGAACGGCGTTGCCGAGTCCACCGTCTTCGGCGGCATTGCCGGAGACGTCATCGCCAGGGAACTTTCATCACCTGCTCAGAAAAGCCTGGATAAGGCTGCAATCGAGGAAATGATCAAGAACAGCGAAACGCTTCTGCTGAGGCAGAAAGGCCCATCGGTTTTCGAACTGCGAGACCGGATGAGGGAATCCATGTGGCGCCGGGCGGGTGTGGTTCGGAACAGGGAACAGCTCGAGCAAGCCCTTCTGGAACTCGAGGAACTGAGGAACGAGCTTTCCCGGGTAGGATGTCCTGGTGGCCCGGTCTATAACNTGGCCTGGAACACGGCCCTCAACATGGAAAACTCCCTTGACGTATCCGAAGCNATCGTCCGCAGTGCTCTGGCCCGCCAGGAAAGCCGGGGTTCCCACTACCGGAGTGACTTTCCGGAACAGAATAACCGCGAGTACCTCTGCAACTTCACCCTCAGCCGCTCAGAACCGGCTCCCCGGCGACGCGAAGTCGTCATGGCAAGGATGGCCCCACCTTCGTAAACAAGAAGAACGGATCCATTTCCTCATCCAAGCTACTGAAATATTAATATCTGGAGAACGGGCATACGTCTTTTGAGACAGTCTTTCAGATTGGCTTCAGGGGATCGGATCAAACCAAAGGGGTGATCATGCCCATAGATTCATTCATATTGACACGTTGGGCCAAAAGGCTTTGTGGACTTATTGAGGGATTCCGACTGCAAGCAGATAATCTTCGGTTTGATGGGCCATTTTTGGTGTATCAGAGGACTTAACGTTCACTCGCGGACGGTAGGTATTCCGACACGCATAAGTTAGAGCAGAATGGACTGGAGCAATCGTTTCTGCATTGAAAAGTACACTTTCACCTATTCAACATTCCAGAGGGCATGGGAAGTGATCGAAAAACGGCAAGGGAATGATGTGGCCTTCAGGTGGTACTCAAGCAGGAAGAAAGCGGAGACGTTTTGCATCAAGAAAATTTCGCATTTCCCAAGCCTGCGTTAAACTTTGCATTAATGAGAAATTCTCAGGGAGAATCCTAGAAATTTGGAAGGCTGCAACTGTAATGATTGCAACGGATTAACTGGTAGCGAGCATATACCGACCTCGGGCAACTCTACGAATGCCCATCCACCGTCAGCGACCTGTTGCGTGATTCTTTGTTTGCTAACACCTCTGCGTGAAGATGCTTTTTCAAGGGAAATGGTTTTATCTGGATTTTCCATTTAGCGATCATTTAAAGGAAAAGAAAATTGATGAAAATTTTTTCCTAGCAAGAAATTCGGGTGCGAATAACCCTCAAGGAATTACCCCAGAAGGGTCCGTTCTATATTCCAATATCTGCTTTTTTTAATTTTTGTTACGATCGATCAATATTGAGGAAAAAATAATGAAGAAGGAGGAATCATCAATCCATCAGTTTTTGTAGTAACGATTTCAATAACCGTCATATTCCTGGTCATGATTCTGGTTCCACCCATTCCACAGGACCTTGAATTTCATAATTTCGCTGACCAAAGTGAGTTCTTAAGCATTCCAAATTTCTGGAATGTCATCACAAATATTCCATTTATATTCCTAGGATTTTTAGGATTATTTCAAATATCGGGAAAAGAATTTTCTGGAATTCTGATCAAACTGATCAATGCCTATAGAATGTTTTTTTTGGGTTTGATCCTGATTGGCTTGGGTTCTGGTTATTATCACCTGGATCCGTCCAATGCCTCCTTGGTCTGGGATAGAATGCCAATTACGTTATCATTCATGGCTTTTTTTGCCATTTCTCTTGGCGAATCTATTTCAACTGATATTGCTTCTAAATTGTTATTTCCTTTAATTTTGATTGGTATCTTATCTGTAGTCTATTGGGACTTTACTGAAAGTATTGGAGAAGGTGACCTAAGAATATATGCAATTGTCCAATTCTTGCCCATTTTGCTTATTCCGTTGCTATTGCTGATTTACGGATCAAGTCTTTCGGGTCGAGGTTGGATATTTGCGATCATCGCATGTTACGGATGTGCCAAGGTCGCAGAGATTTTCGATGATCAGATTTATCAATCGATTGGATTTAGTGGCCACTCTCTAAAACACTTAGCCGCGGCTTATGGTGCGTATTTGTTTTTGGTTTCTTTCAGATTTCGAAAACCTTTGAGTTAGAGAATTTTTTTTATGAATCCGTCCATGCCTAGAGAGAAATGCAAAACAAAATTTTTGAAATGAGACCCTGACATGAGTGAGACAAAACCCAAAGAGCTATTAGACCAGGCTATCCGCGACATGGCAGGCGCCTTTTCAGCTCGGCTTTGCGCGATTGGTGTGGAAATGGGCATTTTCAAAGACCTGCATCAAAACGGCCGGTCAACATCAGAGCAGATAGCCACCCGCATGGGGCTGAACGAACGTTATCTGCGTGAATGGCTGTATGGCATCGTGCTCAGCGGTTATCTCGAATTTGACATAACCACGCGGGAAGCCTGGCTCAGCCCACAGCAAGAACAGGTATTGGTCCAAGAGGGTGGGCGCTTTGCACAATTTGGAACGTTCAAATTGCTCAACAGTGCCCTTTTGCCCTATGAAAAATTATTATCGGTCTTTCGGGCCGGCGGTGGAGTCGGATTTGAGGACTACCCCCCTGCGCTGTGGGAAGCGCTCGATCATACAGGCTGTTCCTGCTGATTTATGGATAAAAATTCTTACATTTTTGAAAAATTTCCATAAAATGCTTCATTATAACACACATTTCGGGGTTAATTGATTCAGCCATTAATCCCTATAACATACTGATATAATTTGAATAAATAACCGAATGATGGT
>NYUB01000123.1 GCA_002683785.1 Deltaproteobacteria bacterium | reverse complement strand
GAGACAAATAGCAAGTGTTAATTTTAAAAATAACGTTTATTTTCAGTTGTTTATTTAAAGAAGACTTTTTACGAGTTCATCAATTGTAAGGAGAAGAAACTTTCGACCTGAAGGGTGTCCTGGATGAAACGGATGCAGTTTTCCTCAGTACACTGATCATAGTCCAACTCCTCGAATGCTTTGTTCTGTGCCTCATCGAAACGTCTCTGGGAGACAAGTTCGAACCTCTCTGAAAGGACAGCCTGTAAGTGATTGAAGACGATTTGCTTTTGAACCTCTTCAATCGGACCTAAAGTGACCAGTTTGTTGATGAGGGCCGGGGGTTTACGGTCCTGGGCGAAGAGTTGTCCTGATTGAAACATCAATCCTAACAGCATCAGTATGATGCATGATTTCTCAAAAGTGTGTTTCAGTGATTCTTGGAAAAACAAGGGCTGATGTCTGAGTCGAATGATTCAACGATTTTTAATGCTACTTAAAATTATAAATCTATTAGAAAAAAAATACTTGGGAAAAAAAGGAAAAATGATGCGGATATAGTAGAAAAACCAGATGGGAGAAGGCCATGCATGAGCCTGTTGGGGTTCAACCTCCTCATTTCATTGGATACCTTTTGAAGGAAAATTCAAGGGAAATTCGATGGGGGCAGAAGAACCGCGAGAGTGGGATTGATGCTCTTTTTTCAGGCTAAAGTTTTCCTCCAATCTGCCGATCAAGGTAATGACATTTCATGGGTGATGTCCGTGGTCAAACGGAGGCGTAATGTTTCCGGGAGGACCCCGGGCCTTTCTGCAGGAGGAGCGTGCCGGCGAACTGCCGGCAGAGGGAGGAGCAATCCGCCACGATTCGATCCAACAGCAGGAACCCCATGAACGTTCTTAGAAATTCATGGAACCCACAGCTGCCGGCTGAACTTTTGAAGTTCGGAGGGGTCAGGGTTGAGAACCGTCATTCCAGAGATGCGGACAACGCATGCCTGTGTTCAAGAGGAACCGGCATTGTTCTGTTTGCTTTCCGGAAGCCTTAGTGGTTCCCAAACCGCCTGTTGCCGCGGTCTTTCTGCATTCAGGAAGACGATGCGGGAACCAGGACCTTTCCAGCTTCGGTGGGATGCTGCGATGTCTGGTGAGATGCCTGTGCCTCATCGCCAGGTCGCATTGTTCTGCATTTTGTTCTGTGGCAGGTCTCTTCCTCATGTTAGAATCACGCTTCGGATCGTTCTGAAGAGAAGACCGGTGTCGTGTTTTCAAGGAAAGACTTGGCCTGTCACAGAGGCCGGGTGTGTGGTGGGTTCAGCTGAGAAACCAGTCAGCCTAGGAGTAATATGATCCTGAGGACCAAGGTGATCCTGATTGGACTGCTCGTGATACTGCTCGTCGGAGTCCCTCCCGGACTCGGTCAGCAGCCTCCTGCGGACAGTCGGGGGAATCTTTATTCGATCTGGCTCAAACTGTCCCTGATGGGACACAACCAGTCCGAGATCGAAGCGATACTGAATGGGGTCACTCCCGAACAGCTGAACCGGATCAAAAATCAACTGCGCCGTGATGTGTTGAATTCGTTGCGAAGGCTCAACCTCCAAAACGAGATCAACATGAGCACCACCGAGCAGGAGTTGTACACCATCCGTGAAAAAATCCGCACCGAAATTCGGTTTGCGGGGATGGAAAACGATTCCCGTTTGCGCAGGATGATCCGGCACCAGTTCGGGATTACCCTGCATAACATTTGAATCTTGCCAAACCGACCATCATGGTCGGGACTCCCGATAGCCCTCCACCCCCAGGTGGAGGGCGGGTATCCAAATTGTGGAGCTTTTTTCTGTCATGGGGCAGACTGCGCCCATGATCCGTCAACCGGACTTAAAAAATTGGTTTTTTAGATTTTATTAAAGAGTTTGGTGGGCAGGTTTGATGCCGATCACCCGATCGGGCCTCATTCTCAGGTTTCACACCCCTAGAAATCGATGCTGGAGTTCTGTGTCGTCCTGCAACTGAGATGAAGTCCCATCCCAGACGACCTTTCCTTTTTCGATGATGTAGTGCCGGTCTGCAATGCGCGTGAGGGCCTCGATGTTCTTGTCGACCAGGAGGATGGACTGCCCGGCAGACTTCAGGTTGCGGACGCAATTCCAGATCTCATTCCGGATCAGGGGAGCCAGCCCCTCGGTTGCTTCGTCAAGGATCAGCAANCTGGGATTGGTCATCAGGGCCCGTCCGATCGCAAGCATCTGCTGNTCTCCGCCTGAAAGCTGGTTTCCCATATGGTGAATGCGGTTGGGGAGCCTGGGGAAAAGGTCGAAGACCCGTTCAAGATTCCAGGGATTTTCACTGCGGGTGCGGTTGGACGCAGTGGCCACCAGGTTTTCCATCACCGTCAGGTTGGGAAACACCTGTCGCCCTTCAGGAACAAGGCTTAACCCGGTTTTTGCAATTTTGTAGGAAGGCAGTTCGCGGATTTCCTGGTNCTGGAAANGGATGCTTCCNGAACGTGCCGGNACGAGGCCCATCACCGAACTCAGGGTGGTGGTTTTGCCCATCCCGTTGCGGCCCAGCAGGGTGACCACNTCTCCCTCTCCGACGCTCAGCTGCATCCCAAAAAGCACCTGGCTCTGACCGTATGCGGTTTCCAGTCCGTTGATTTCAAGCATAGGAAGTTAATTCATCAACTTTTCGGACGTTTGTCAACAATCCTGCGGGCCTTGCCTGCAGAACGTTCGATTCCGCCTTTGGCTTCCAGCCGGACCTTGGCGGTCACGCCGATTCGGTTTTTGATGTGAGACACCAGGGTNCGGACGATGTCTTCTGAAACCTCGGCTGAAGGCTCCGCCTCACGGGGTTCGCTCAGAACCGTCATCTCATCNAGCGCACCGTCACGGCTCAGTTCAATCTGATAGTTGGGAGAAAGCCTGGTNTCTTCAAGCAGGATTTCTTCAATCTGAGAGGGGAACACGTTGACTCCACGAACAATCATCATGTCATCGGAGCGTCCTGTTACTTTCTGCATCCTGCGCATCGNCCGGTTCTTTCCNGGAAGCAAACGGGTCAGGTCNCGGGTTCTGTAGCGGATGATNGGAAAGGCTTCCTTGGTCAGGGAGGTAATCACCAGTTCTCCCGCTTCTCCATCAGGCAGGACCTCTCCGGTTTGAGGATCGATGATTTCCGGGTAGAAATGATCCTCCCAGAGATAAAGTCCGTCTTTCTCTTCAATGCATTCACTCGAAACCCCAGGGCCGATCACTTCGGAAAGTCCGTAGATGTCGAGGCATTGCATCTGTAAACGCTCCTCNATCTCCCGGCGCATCGAAACGGTCCAGGGTTCGGCACCACAGATGCCGATGCGCAGGGAGCTTTCCCGGGCGTCCAATCCCTGGCGGTCGAACTCCTCGGCCAGGGCAAGCAGGTAGGACGGAGTGACCATGATCAAGGCCGGGCGAAAATCGTGGATCAGCCGGACCTGCCGTTCGGTCAGTCCTCCGGAAACAGGGATCACCGTGCAGCCCAATTTTTCAGCACCATAATGTGCTCCAAGCCCTCCGGTGAAAAGCCCGTACCCATAGGCCACATGCGCCAGGTCCCCGGGGCGCCCGCCGCAGGCCCAGATGGTCCTTGCCATCACATGGGCCCAGGTATCGACATCCTTGCGCGTGTATCCCACCACCGTTGGCTGGCCGGTGGTCCCACTGGANGCATGAATCCGCACCACTTCTTCACGNGGAACAGCAAACATGCCAAAAGGATAATTTTGACGNAGANCCTGCTTCAACGTGAAAGGAAAACGCGAAAGACTTTCGAGATCCTTGANGGATTCAGGGTCCACTCCGGATGATTGAAATGCTTCCCGATAATGCGGAACCTTGTCATAAGCCAACTTCAAGGTTTGTTCCAGACGTTCCAACTGCAGGGCACTCAGTTCNTCTNGACTCGCGGTTTCTATTGCCTCCCAGGCAGGAGATTGACTCTGGTTCATGGTTCAACCTTCATAAGAACTTATTGTAAATGATGCATCACCGAATAATTCCTGATTCATCAATCAAAGAGAATGAATGTTTGAGGAACATGCATAAAGTCTGAGAGCCCGTACCCTGCTATGCGTGCATGGCGGAGCCATCCAAAATTATAACATTCAACTGAATAAGCAACCGTTCGAGGCAGGCCCTCCGTTTCGCTCCTCGCATGACGTACTTTGGTGTTTGCAGACTCATGATGTTTTTTCAAAAAACCATCATACGCGATTTAACTCAGCCCTCAACCCGCTTTTGTTCATCACGGGAAAGAAAAAAAGCAGGGGGACTAGACAGCTTCAAAAATGTCCATTAACTTAAATGGGGTATTATTTATCACTTGGGAGGTTAAAAAAATGAACGAGGTCTGCGAAGCCAGGCCGATGATTGGCAACGAAGCCATCGCACGCGGTGCGTGGGAGGCCGGTGTCAAAGTCGCGGNTGCTTATCCTGGAACCCCTTCGACNGAAATCCTGGAATACCTGGNAAGCTANCCCTCCGGGGATCTCCATGCCCAGTGGTCGACCAATGAAAAGGTCGCCTGCGACGTCGCCATCGGAGCCTCCTTCGAAGGCGTGAGGGCCTTGACGGCGATGAAGCATGTCGGCCTCAACGTCGCCAGCGACGCCCTGCTTTCCCAGTCTTACATCGGAGTCAACGGCGGGCTGGTGCTCGTCGTTTGTGATGATCCCGGCATCCACAGTTCCCAGAACGAACAGGACACACGCATCTTCTGCCAGCTTGCCGGAGTTCCGGTGCTGGAACCTTCGGATGCCCAGGAAGCCCTGGAATTTGTGAAACGGGCCTTCGACCTGAGCGAACAGTTCGACACCCCTGTCGTGCTCCGCAGCACAACCCGGCTTTGCCACACGCGCAGTCTGGTCTGGACCGGTGAACGGCTGGAACGGGAAGCCGGCGGGTTTCAGGAGAATCCGCAAAAGAATGTGATTATCCCCGCCCATGCACGGCTGAGGCACCCGAAAGTACTGGAACGGATGAACTCCCTCAAGGAGCATTTCAATGATCCGGAATGGTCACGCCTGGAAAAGGGTGATCCGAAATTCGGGGTGGTCACCGTTGGTCCTGTCTACACCTACGTCAAGGAAGTCCTGCCCGAGGCAACAATCCTCAAGCTTTCCTCGTCCTTTCCCCTGCCGGAGGAAACGCTACGGAAATTTTGTGACTCGGTGGATCGTGTGTTCGTGGCCGAGGAACTTGAGCCGGTCATCGAGCTTGCGATGCTGGCAATGGGATTGGAGGTTGAGGGCAAGCAGCTTTTTCCGCGCACCGGTGAATTTTCTCCGGAAATCGTGAGCAGGGGTTTTGAAAAAGCTGGGCTGCTGGAAGCTAATGAAGACCAGGATGACTGGGAAATTCAACCCATGGTGCGACCTCCTGTACTCTGTGCAGGATGCCCCCACACCACCAGCTACATGGCACTCCGGGCCCTGGAAGCACGGGTGGCCGGAGATATAGGATGCTACACCCTGGCGGCAGTGGAACCGCTGAGGGCCATCGACACCACTGTGGCCATGGGTTCCAGCATTGCCAACGCCCTGGGGATGGCCAAAGCAGGTTGTGAGACAAAACCGATTGTGGCAACCATCGGCGATTCGACCTTCCTCCATTCCGGTATTCCTCCCTTGATCGATGCGGTCTACAACAAGGCCAATATCACCGTCTTGCTGCTCGACAACCAGATCGTTGCCATGACAGGAGGACAGGACCATCCTGGGACCGGAAAGACGCTTCGCGGGGAGGAGACGGAACGTGTCGATTATGCCGAATTGGCAAAAGCCTGCGGAGTGAAATGGATCCGTACCGTCGATTCCTACGATGTGGCGGCGGTGTTGAAAAACCTGCGGGAAGCCGTCGATTACCCGGGGGTCTCGATGCTCATCTCGAACCGGCCTTGTGTGCTGGATCCGGTTAAAATCAAGGGCGAACCGCTGCAGATTAATGCTGCCAATTGCACCGGCTGCCAGTCCTGCATGAACCTTGGCTGCCCATCCCTCAGTTGGAGCGGAGAATTCCACGAGGGACATAACAAGGTTCAGATCGATACGCTTTCCTGCATAGGCTGCACCCTCTGCGCCCAGGTCTGCCCGACCGACTGCATTCGGCCGGTGCTGAAGGAGGCTGCGTGAATCTGTCAACTCACCTTGCGGCAGATCAAGGTCAGGATTCTGAAATCGAGCAAAAACCCGGATTCCAGAAGAAGGGTCCGGTGAATGTGCTGATTGTCGGGGTCGGAGGCCAGGGGGTGATCATGGTCTCCAAAGTCCTGGCCAGGCTTTGCCAGAAATCCGGATTCCAAGTCAAACAGAGTGAAATTCACGGCATGGCCAAGCGGGGCGGAGCGGTTTTCAGCCACGTCCGTTTCGGAGAAGAGGTCTGGTCTCCAACGATCCCGGCTGGCAAAGCCGACATCCTGCTTGCCCTGGAATGGGCAGAAGGCATGCGCTGGCTGCGATATTTGAATCCCAAAAAAGGAACCTTCATATGTGACACACAACGGATCGTTCCTCCTTTTGCCTGCCGAAACCGTCAGCTTGGAGCAGAACAGACCTATGCCCGTGAAACCCCTTCGGCGATTTTCGATCGTGTGAATAACGGCTATGCGATTGATGCATCAAGGATGGCAGACGAACTGGGAAACATCCGTGTTGCCAATACACTTTTATTGGGATTGTTGTCCAAAGCACTGGATTTCAGTCAGGAGGAATGGCAGTCGGTGATTGAAGAGTTTGTTCCTCCCAAGACCAAGGAATTGAATCAAAAAGCCTTTCTTCTGGGACGGGACTGGGTAGAGCAAGCCATGGAAATGCCTCAAACCCATGAACCCCTCATGGATCCCGAGATTTCTTTTCTCAACCTACAGAAAAAATCTGAAATTGAATTGGAAATCACTGAGTCCTGGTGCAAGGGCTGCGACATCTGCGTCAAGATGTGCCCGGAACGTTGCCTTAAATTGAATTCGGAACAGGTGGTGGAACTGACAGACGCCAATGCTTGTACCGGATGCCGGATCTGTGAGTGGCTCTGTCCGGATCTGGCGATTAAACTGCACCTGCATTTACCTGAAGAAATCCCAAACTAAGATCATGGCTAAAGTCATTCAAAGCCTTCAGGGCAACCATGCCTGTGCATTGGGTGCCATTGCTGCAGGTTGCCGGTTTTATGCAGGTTATCCGATCACTCCTTCTTCTGAAATTGCAGAGCGGATGGCACTGGAACTACCGAAGGTGGACGGTTATTTCATCCAGATGGAAGATGAACTGGCATCGATGGGAGCGGTGCTGGGTGCCTCAATGGGTGGAACCAAGGCCATGACTGCCACCAGCGGTCCGGGATTTTCACTGAAACAGGAAAACCTGGGCTATGCCTCCGCCGTGGAAATCCCCTGTGTGGTAGCCAACGTCATGCGTGGTGGTCCCAGTACGGGGATGCCGACCCGACCTGCACAGGCGGATATTATGCAGGCACGGTGGGGAAGTCATGGAGATCATCCTGTCATTGTACTGACACCTGATTCGGTCAAGGAAATACATGACCAAACCATACGTGCCTTTGATTTGGCTGAAAGCCTTCGTGTACCTGTGGTAGTGCTCTTTGATGAAGTCCTCGGACACCTCCAGGAAACCTTTGAAATTGATTTAGAAAAAAAGGAAAACAACGTTCAGCGCAAGAAAGCCTCGAAGCGTACCAAGAATTACCAACCCTATGCGATTACCAAAGATGGGGTTCCTCCCATGTCGAGCCCAGGAGATGGACACCGAAGTCATACCACAGGATTGACCCATGCTGAGTCTGGATTTCCAACTCAAGACCCCGTCGTGGTTGATCGCAACATGATGCGGCTGTTGGGCAAACTAGAGAAGCATCGTGAGAAGATTGATGCCTGGGAAGAAGTTGAATGCTCCGATGCAGAAGTCCTCATTGTTTCCATAGGCATCACAGCACGTTCGGCAAAGAGTGCTGTTAGAAATGCCCGCAGGCAGGGGCACAAAGTCGGGCTGTTCCGTCCGATTACTCTATGGCCTTTTCCAGAAACGGCCCTCAAAAAACTGCTCGATGGAGTTCACACTCTTATTGTTCCTGAAATGAATGCAGGACAGTTGGTGCTTGAAATCGAACGTTTCTGCAATGAATCAATAGAACTAAAGCGTCTTAACCGAATAGACGGTGAAGCGATTGCTCCTGGAGACATTCTGAAACTTATTCACCAGGTTTTATAATTCAATCATGAATCAAAAAGAATTCGACCCTCGTGATTATCTGCGACTGAGCCAGTTTCCACATTTTCTCTGTCCGGGTTGTGGGCATGGAATCGCTCTGCGTGCATTAGTGTGGGCCATTCATGAACTGGAAATTTCCATGGATGATATGGCATTTGTTTCAGGCATTGGATGTTCAGGTCGTCTGACTGCATACATTGATTCGAATACCTTTCATGTTACTCATGGACGTCCGATTGCCTTTGCAACCGGACTGGCAATGTCTCGACCTGACCTGAAAGTGGTGGTTATCACGGGTGATGGAGACTGTCTCGCGATTGGTGGGAACCATCTTATTCATGCATGCCGCAGGAACATGGACATGACCTGCATGATGCTGAATAACGAGGTATACGGAATGACAGGAGGACAGGTCTCACCGACTACTTCTGAAGAACGTTTTACACCAACCACTCCTGATGGAAACATCGAACCGGTTTTCGATGCCTGTGAATTAGCCCGTGCAGCGGGTGCGGGTCTGGTAGGACGCGAAGTGACATTACAAACTCCATCGCTCAAGAACCTGATCCGGGAAGCTCTCCTACACGATGGATTTTCCTTTATTGAAGTGATTTCCGACTGTACCGAAATCTATGGCCGGAAAAACGATCTTGGATCTTCTCCGGAAATGATCCTCAGCCAGAAAAGTTCGATGCGGCCGGATTCCTACGGCAACGTCGTCGATGTCCCCTTCCGTCCGAATTTCATGCAGACCGGGATCCTTTCGAAAAACGAACGTCCTGAATACGGGGAATCGTACCGTCGCAGGATCCTCAAACAACCCCAGGCCGGGGAATGATCACCCTATGAATTCCAGCAAAAACATGAACCCCTTAGGCGGAAAGGAACTTCAGATCCGGCTTGGCGGTGCCGGAGGACAGGGACTGCAACTCTGTGCGGCGCTGCTGACGCAGGCCCTGGCCCTGGAAGGAAAACACGTGTCCCAGTCCCAGAGCTACGAACCGACTTCCCGGGGGGGACTGAGCCGCTCCGACATCGTTGTCGCGGACCAGACTCCCGACTTCCCACTGGTCACTGATCTGGACCTGCTGCTGCTGCTCGACCAACTGGCCGTTGAATCCTCCATGCCTCTGCTTAAAAAGGAAGGCACCGTGCTCGTAGACAGCAAGCGGGTTCCGGAACTTCCACAAGGTGCTTTCCGCTGCCGTTCCTTCCCATTCGTCGAAAAGGCCCGTGAACTGGGCAACGAAAGAATTGCCAACATGATCGGCCTCGGCGCCCTCTGCGGAATCAGTAGCCTCTGTGCAAGAAAATCCCTGGAAACCACCTTGAAGCAGAAAAGCCCTTCACGTTTTCTGGAACTCAACCTAAGCGCCCTGGATCTTGGATTTGCGATGGCTTTGAGTTGAATCTACCTATTTCTTTTTCCTAATTCATGATTCGATATGAATCAGAATTAAACATGAATGGATGTCAAAAAATCTGATTTAGATTTGTGCATTTATGGTTTTGTAAAAAAAGTGAATTAAATCCATCGATGCTTATATTTTTTTAATAAATGATAAAAATTTTTTCTACTGGACTTGTGATTAATTTTTGATTTATAAAAGATTCTTAATCCAAATTAATATTTATTATTTGATGTCATGAATTTAACAGAACAAATCCTTCACCGTAAGAAGCAGCCTCAGGAAGGGTATTCCACGAAACGTACATCAGCCTGGGCTGAAGTAGATGCGGAAGGACGACTGGTGCTTCCCCCGGAGGTGGTACAGGGATTCGGTTTGAAGCCTGGAGCGAAGATGCGTCTGGATGAAGGGGAGAACCATTTCAGCCTGCACCGTCCGCTGACTCAGTTGACCAAGATTTATGTGGAACCAACGGTGGCCTGCAATCTGGACTGCATCACTTGCTTCCGCAACGAGTGGGACCAGCCTCTAGGCCGGATGAACGATGCCACCTTTGCCCGGGTGCTTGAAGGCGTGCAGGCGATGGACCCCAGGCCCTCGGTTTATTTCGGCGGAATCGGCGAACCGCTGTTCCATCCCCACACACTCGACTGGATTGAACAGGCGAAAGCGCTTGGAGTGAAAGTGGAGTTGATCACCAATGGCACGATTCTGAATGAAAAAACATCACGCCGTTTGATCGATTCCGGACTGGACATGCTTTGGGTATCCCTGGATGGGGCATCCGAGGAAACCTATGCAGATGTGAGGCTCGGCGCAGAGTTGCCCAGAATATTAAAGAACCTGAGGCGTTTTGTGAAAATGCGTCCCGCAGGTCATTATCCGAAGCCGGAACTGGGCATCGCCTTTGTGGCGATGAAACGCAATATTACGGATCTCCCCGAGGTGATCCGACTCGGAAAGTCACTCATGGCCAAGCATTTCACCGTGAGCAACCTGCAGCCTGCGACTGCGGACATGCAGGAAGAAGTGCTCTACTCCCAGGCCATGCACAACATCGCCTTTCTCCAGGGAAGCCACCTTCCAGGCCTCAGCTTGCCCAAAATGGATTTCGACCAGACAACCCGGGAGGCGCTCTTCAAAGCCTTCAACAGTCAGCTCAATGTGAAGTTTGCAGGCAACAACTGGGGAGGTGCGAGCGATACCTGCAACTACATTGAAAACGGGACCCTCTCGGTCGCCTGGACCGGAGACGTGAGTCCGTGCTGGCCTCTGATGCATACCCACACCAGCTACCTCCATGGTAAGCCCCGGCTTTCCCGCAAACATGTGATCGGCAACGTCAAGGACCGTTCCCTGGAGGAACTCTGGATGAACCCGGAATACGTGGCGTACCGCGAACGACTGCACAACTTCGTCTTCGCCCCTTGCAGTTTCTGCGGGGGCTGTGATCTTTCAGAACAGAATGAAGAGGACTGCTTGGGCAACAACGAAGCCCCGGTCTGCGGAGGATGCCTCTGGGCTCAAGGCATCATACAATGCCCCTGAACGGGAAGGACCGAACACATCGGCTGATCCCCGTTCATAGAAATTAACCTAGACGCACTCAGATGCCGTTCGTTGGGCAAACCTGTTTGGAGATCAACCTCGAGGAAGATCTGGCAGAGGCCTTCATGCGGCAATTCTCGATGAAAAACCGAGAATAAGGGCTTAACCGATCACTACTCGATTCAAGAAAATCTTTTTAACAATAGAAAAGAAGACGGAGGTCTTGAAACCCCCGCCTTGAGATGAAGGGAATCAGATGATTTCAAGTTCCTTCAGTTTGGACTCAGGAACCACGCCGTTGACCCAGCCACGTTTTTCGTAATATTCCGCCAGCATATCTTCGAGTTCACAAACCTGGCCTTCCGAACCCGATTGGTCTGAGGGTTCACTGGTGAAACGATCTGGAAGCGTGTCGCTGCCTTCTGCATGTCCGGCAAGGTTGTTGAAATGCCGTTCCAGGTTGTAAATCCGTTCCCCGGTCTTCAACACATCTTCCGCCGTGAAGGGAATACCGACCATCGCCGAATACTGTTGGGCGTATTCATCCGCACCTTGGGCAAACGCGCTGAACTTGCAGATGTTCATGCTGTCGGAGAAGGCGTGTACGTTCTGAAAGATCATCGTCAGTTCGCCTTTGCCCTTCCAGTCGAGTGGATCGACTTTGAGAGAACCGAAAGGCATCACACCTAGTTCGGCTGCCGGGGTGTAGGCACGCAGGTGGCAGGCGCCACGGTTGGAGGTGGCATAGGCGATGCCCATACCTTTCAAACCACGGGGATCATAGGCCGGGATGGCCTGTCCTTTGACGGACATGGCGATTTCCCCATGCCCGAAAGATTCTGCCGCACTGGCCGCACCTTCGGCAAGCTGGTCTCCTACTCCTTGGCGCAGGGCGATCTGATCCACGAGGGCCACCATCCCTTCACCATCGCCCCATTCGAGGCTGCCGCCGTTGGCATAGCCTTTCTGACAGGCTTCCTGGTAGACCGAGACAACATTACCCATTTCGATGGTGTCGAAACCATAATCGTTGCACTGGTCGATTAGCTTGGCAATCGCGTTGACATCACTATTTCCGCAGTTGGATCCAAACGCCCAGGAGGATTCATATTCCAGGGATTCCATGCGCAGTCCTTTCCAGGGCCCTTCCTTGACTTCCACTTCCTTCTTGCAGGCCACCGGACAGGCATGGCAGGTGGGATCACCGACGAGAACGTTTTCCTTGACGTATTCTCCACTGGTTGGTTCCGCGCCGTCACCGAATGCCGTCTTCTGGCTGTTTTTAGTGGGCAGGGCGCCGATGCTGTTGGTGATGTTCATCAGCACATTGGTTCCGTATACCGAGAGGCCACCCTTGCGCGGACTGGTGATGTTCTCTTCCGCCATAATCGTGGAAAGGGCACGTTTCTGTGCTTCCTTCCACTTATCCCGGTCCGCGGTACGAACGATCGCCTTTTTAGCATTGATCACAATGGCCTTAAGGTTTTTACTTCCACCAACACAACCGGTGCCCCCGCGTCCACTGGCACGGTCGTTCTCGTTGACCCAGTTGGCGAAGCGGGAGAGTTTTTCCCCTGCCTGGCCGATGGCAATCACCGAGAGTTCTTTCTCACCATACTGGTTCTGGAAGAATTTGACCGTCTCATGCACCCCCTTGCCCCAGAGTTCCGAGGCATCCAATAATTCCACTTTGTCTGATGTGACGTAGGCATAAACCGGATTCTCGGACTTTCCTCTGAAAATCAAACCATCAAACCCTGCCCAACGCAGTCTGGCTGCACTCCAGCCGCCGTGATGACTGTCCGTGACCGTGCCCGTCAAAGGGGACTTGGTGACCACCGCCATCCGGCCGCTCATGTTGGCTTCTGAACCCGTCAGCGGACCATTCATGAAACAAAGGATGTTCTCCGGAGAAAGCGGATCGACTCCTGGACCATTGTCGAAGACGTACTTGACTCCCATTCCACGACCGCCGACGTATTTGAGCTTCCACTCCTCCGGGGAGTCATTGTATTCCACACTGCCTGTGCTTAAATCGATAGAACCTAACTTGTTTGCATATCCTCCGAGCATATAATCCTCCAAAAGCTGAGATGGTCGTTAATCACATTAAATGAAATATTTAACATTAATTTCCATGTTTATATTTCAAAATCATATTTAATAATCATGAATTAGTTTTAGGAAATTATTTTAAATTTTCATCACTCATCTTCTTTGATGAACTTTCAACAATAAGTATCTCCAGGTGAAATAGGTGTCAATTCAGAAATCCATATATTATAGGATCCTTTCTTTATTTAGACCGAATGCATCGAATATCAATAATATTTATTTTTTATGATATTAGTTATTCATGAATACTTAATTTATTGAACTTTAATTTAAAGGATTGAGATGAAGGATAAATTGGATTTTTTTATCTTNTTTNCCAAAAAAACAGGAATCATCTCGATTGATGAAGAATCTGAGGGTCATTTGATCCAGAAGGAACATCTTTTCAGTTGACATGCATCCTGGCTTTTCGATAATTCTTCCGGATCAGNTGACAGATTGGAGATGACCATGAAAGAAAGACCTTTCATCATTGCGGGTGGAGGAATCGGAGGGNTGGCAACGGCACTGGGGCTGGCCCGGGTGAGGAAACATTCTCTGGTGCTCGAACAGGCAGATAGGTTTGGAGAAATTGGAGCAGGAATCCAGATCGGACCGAATGCATTCAACTGCTTTGACTACCTTGGCATTGGAGAGGCCCTCAGGAATAAAGCCGTCTACATCGACCGGCTGCGACTGATGGATGCACTATCAGGTGAAGAAATCTGCCACATCCCTCTAGATGTATCTTTTCGAAATCGATTTGGAAATCCCTATGCGGTGGTACACCGGGCCGATCTGCACGGAGCACTTGCAGAGGCCTGCAAATCCAGTGGTTTCGTGGAAATGCTCACCTGTCATGCTGTTTCAGGATACCATCAGCAGGGAGAGTCCGTCCGGGTCAGCATTCAAAACCGCGAGGAACTCGAAGGCTGTGTTCTGATCGGAGCCGATGGACTGCACTCCGCGGTTAGGAAACAGATGCACGGTGATGAACCTCCCCGGGTTTCCGGCCACACCACNTACCGTTCTGTGATTCCAACTGAATCCATGCCCGAAGACCTGCGCTGGAACGCCGCAACTCTCTGGGCGGGTCCCAAATGCCATATCGTGCATTATCCCCTGAAGGGATGGAAGGTTTTCAACCTGGTCGTCACCTTTCATAATGACGTCCGGGAAGCAGTCGCNGGAAAACCAGTTTCCCGTGAAGAGGTGGAACGTGGATTCGAACACATCCATCCTCGTCCGAAACAAGTCATTGAGCATGGGAAAGACTGGAAACTCTGGGTCCTCTGTGACAGGGATCCTGTTCAACATTGGGTGGATGGAAGGGTTGCATTGCTAGGTGACGCGGCTCATCCGATGCTTCAGTATTTTGCTCAGGGAGCCTGTATGGCTCTGGAAGACGCTGTCAGTTTCTCCCATCGCTGTGGAACCGAAGGCGATCTTGACAAGGCACTTGCGCTTTATCTTGAGGACCGCATGGTTCGAACCTCCAGGGTGGTCATCGACTCGAGGTTGATCGGAGACCACATCTATCACCCTTCCGGGGCTGCAGCAGCATTACGTAATTCGGTGATGCGTTCTCTCTCTACGGAACAGTGGTACGAAAAACTGGGCTGGCTTTACGACGGTGGACGACCCAAGAGTTAGATGTATACAATTCCTTTATGTAAAANAAGGTAGGGGCCTTGTGCACCCCCTCGGGGGCTATCCACCTTCGGTATCCAGTTTCTGCATCTCGATCAGGCCTGTGTAAAGCACCTAGTTAGTTACATGCCTCACCGTTACACCTGAGTGTATTATGTCGGGATGGGAGCGTCAAAAACTACTTTGTATGCGAAGGGTGGCCTGAAGCTCTTGTTGGAAGTCAAACCGTACCTGGAACAAATTTAGGGGGGTAGGTCACAACCCCACGCTTCAATTCGGATTTGCTGGTAACCAGCAGCTATAGCGCGGGATGGGGTTTTTACTCCTCAGGCTCCCAACCCGCCTTGATTAGCCCCTCGATGATGATGTCGGTCAGTACCCAAGTTCGGAAGAAGAGTTTGCGGAAATCCTCGCGGGTCTTCAGATTCGGACGGGCTTCCAGATAGATCGCGAGCTCTTTTTGGGCCTCATCAAATCTTTCCAGATGCCCAAGGGCCGCCGACCGAAAGCCGTGAAGATTGCCCATTCTAGGGTTGGAGGCGATCGCCCGGTCGCAGGCTTCCAAGGCGTTCTGGTACTGAGCCTGTCCCATGAAGGCCTGAAAGCATCCCACATGAATAACCCAAATTTCTGGGTCAACGGGACTGAGTTTGAGGGCTTTTTGGAAGATAGGTTCGGCCTGCTCGAAACGATCCATTCTATTCAAAGCCATGCCCAGGCGTTGGTATCCCATAATGTGGCTGGGATTGCTTTTCACTGCCCTTTGCGCGTAGTCATAGCAGTTCTGTATTTCGTCGTTGAACATGTAGTAAGCCGAAAGC
>NYUB01000122.1 GCA_002683785.1 Deltaproteobacteria bacterium | reverse complement strand
GCCTCATAAACACCTCGGGGAATGGAACGCGCCACGCAGTCGGCTGCCATCATTCCCAATTTCAAGAGCCCTGCCGTGTCTCCTGGAGGATGTTCTTTTTCACCGGTGCAAATGACAAATAGCGTGTCCCCGTCATTTGGACAATGAGAAGGCCTGATTGCTCTTGCCAAACCGTCCTGAGCCATGATCGCTACTCTCAAAGCCTGTGAACGGGTCAGATCCACATTGAGAGCAACCACCATTAATGTCGTGTTGGTGACCTCCTGAAAAGTAGGATCATGATCATAATTTAATGGTAGAGACTTTTTAGGATTCGGAGCAGGAAGGCCTCCGAATTCCCGGTTGCGCTCAAAAGGCCAGGCCCAGAACTCCGGTCTATCCGGGAGAGTGACTGATCCGAAAGGGTTTGATATGGTCAGAGCACCCACCATCCTTCCATCATCATCGACCAGGGATACTGATCCGACCCCTCCTTTGAGTCTTCCTGCTTTTGCACCCGTGCCAGCCCCCAGGTTTCCCAAGCCGGGATCCCTTCCCGCAGAAGAAACCGCCTGAATCCCCATCTGATGATATTCCTTGGATCCGGTCCCCGACTTGTCACCGCCATTATTGAGATCGAAGATGCAGGCCGCAGGGACAATCGGCACCACCTGATCACCGCCGACAGGAAAACCACGTTTTTGTTCTTTCAACCAATCAGAAACCCCACAGGCAGTTTCAAGCCCTTGAACGGATCCACCGCTCAGGACCAGCGCATGAACATGTTCTACCAGGTTTTCCGGACGTAACAGTTCGGTTTCACGGGTGCAGGGTGCTCCTCCCCGACACTCCACAGCGGACACTGCAGGATGTTCAGGAAGCACCACGGTGACTCCAGTGATGGCTTTTTTATCATGGGCATGACCAACTTTGATTCCGGGGACATCGATGATGTGATTGGCAGGGCCTGGACGAATCATCTTGGAGAACTCCAAATCGGTTGTTTAAGAAAAGACAAATAAAGAATATTTGCTGCCTTGAACTTGAGAACGACCCGTCACCTGCATTGCTCTATGAAAACTCAGGTTTCAACCCCGAGCAGGTTGAGTGTGGCCAGGGCCATCACCTGTGAGGATTTCACCATGTCATCGATGACCACATATTCATCAGGCTGGTGGGCCAGGTCCAATATGCCAGGACCATAAGCAATGCAGTCATGCAGATGGCCGATGCGTGCTATGTGCTTTTGATCGTAAGTCCCCGGGGATATGATTTTTTCCGGAATGGTATTTAAAACCACCCCGATTGCTTCCTCCACGGCTTTGACCACTGGTGCATCTCCCTCAGTCATCGTAGGATGAAACTCCATGATATCCTGCATTGAATAGCGAAAACCTGGACGGGTTCGGACCAACTCATCAAGTAATTCGCGTACCTCAGCTTTTACTTCTTCCAGGGATTCTTCAATCAGGAAACGCCGGTCGAGCACCATCCTGCAGGAATCAGGAACACAGGGACTGGGCATTCCTTCGAAAGACTCAGGTTCCCCACCATGAATCGCCTGTATGTTCAGTGTGGATTTCTTCGCTCCTTCCGGGACAACGGTCATTTTCGTCTGTTTTTTATCCAGCGCCGGATAAAGCCTTTGCTCCAGCAATTCGGCAAAAGCGGACATGTGCCGGATTGCACAATCCCCCAAAAAAGGCATCGAACCATGGGCGATCCGCCCATGGGTTTCTACCTGGGCCCACCAGGCACCACGATGACCGAGACAGATGCGGTCGACATTGAGTGGTTCTGGAATGATGACATGATCCACCCGGGGTTTTGAAAAATATCCCTCTTTCGCCAGATAGGCCACTCCCCCGTATCCTCCAGTTTCTTCATCGACGGTCCCTGAAAATTCGATGGCTCCCGGAAAAGGGATTCCTTCCTCCAGCAGACTTTCCAATGCGATCACGGATGCCGCAATGCCGCCTTTCATGTCACAGGTCCCACGGCCATACACCCGGCCCTCCTTGACCACCGCGGCAAAAGGATCTTCTGTCCATCCTTTGCCGGCTACCACGACATCCAGATGTCCATTGAAATGTACACAAGGTCCGGGAGACTGGCCTTCCAGACGAGCTATCATGTTGGTTCTGGGATAACGATCCGTGTCTCCTGGGCTTCCCTCCGCACGATGATAACTGATCTCAAATCCGCGTTCCTTCAGACGCTTTCCCAAATGCCTTGCACAGTCAGTGTAAGCATCCCCCGGAGGATTCACCGTTGGAATCCGGACCAGTTCGCAGGTCAGATCCGTCAGTTCCTCGCGTTTTCCTTCAATCCTCTGCAGTAAAGAATCTTTGGTCATTTATTTCAATTCAGGCTTTCAATGATTCCATTCAGAGATGGGCTAGGCCGCATGGCCTGTGAAGCTTTTTCATCATCAGGCAGAAAGTAACCACCAATGTCCACAGGTTGTCCCTGTGCAGCATTCAATTCCTCAAGAATCATTGTTTCTTTCTCAGATAGGTCCCTTGCGATCTTGGAGAATCGGACTTTCAGTTCCTGATCCTCCTCTTGGGAAGCAAGAGCCTCAGCCCAGTAGAGGGCAAAGTAGAAATGACTTCCGCGGTTATCCAGTTCGTGGACCTTCCGCGAAGGAGATCGTCGATTTTCAAGATACTGTCCGACGGCCTCGTCGATCGTGCCGGAGTAGATCTTTACGGTGGCATTTTGACTGACGGAGGCCAGGTGTTCGAAGGAAACTCCAAGTGCCAGCATTTCCCCCAGTGAGTCCCAGCGCAGATGACCTTCTTCCAGAAACTGCTGCACGTGTTTGGGGGCCGAACCTCCGGCGCCAGTTTCAAAAAGCCCTCCTCCTTTCATCTGTGGAACAATGGAGAGCATTTTGGCACTGGTCCCAAGTTCNAGGATCGGAAAGAGATCGGTCAGGTAATCTCTGAGAACATTGCCGGTGACCGAGATGGTGTCCTGNCCCTTGCGGATGCGTTCCAGGCTGAANCGCATGGCTTCCACAGGAGACATGATGTGCAGTTCGAGTCCCTGGGTGTCATGATCCTCAAGATAGGCGTTGACCTTGTTGATGAGGCATGTGTGGTGTTGACGTTGTTCATCAAGCCAGAACANAGCGGGTGATCCGGTGGCGCGTGCNCGGTTGACTGCCAATTTTACCCAGTCCTGGATGGGTGCATCCTTGACCTGGCACATCCTGAAGACATCTCCTGGTTCCACCGGTTGCTCGAGCATGGAACTTCCTGAATCGTCCACCAGACGAATGGTCCCGGTTCCCGGTGCAAGGAAGGTCTTGTCATGGGACCCGTATTCTTCTGCTTTTTGGGCCATCAGNCCGACATTCGCCACATTACCCATTGTGGCAGGATCATAAGCACCATTCCTTTGGCAATCTTCAATCACTTCCTGATAGATGGTTGCATAGCATCGGTCCGGAATCATCGCGACGGTGTCCNGAAGCATACCATCAGGACCCCACATTTTACCTCCATCACGGANGACCACCGGCATCGANGCATCGATGATGACGTTGTTNGGCAGNTGAAGATTGGTAATCCCTTTATCCGAATCGACCATCGCCAGTTCAGGGCGTTTCTGATAAATGGAATCAATATCCTGCTTGATCTGGTTCTGCTGGTCTTGAGGAAGGTTTTCGATTTTAGNAGANACATCTCCNAAACCGTTGTTGGGGTTGATTCCTATCTGTTCAAAAAGTTCCCTGTGTTTTTCGAACAACTCGCTGTAAAAAATCGAAACCGCATGTCCGAAAAGCACCGGGTCGGAAACCTTCATCATCGTTGCCTTGAGATGAAGTGAAAGCAACANCCCGTCTTTGTGTGACTCTTCGATCTGNGTGGNGTAAAANTCACGGAGTTTTCGGACATTCATCACTGAGGAATCGATCACTTCTCCTCGAGTGATTGCAACTTTGTCTTTGAGAATGGTGACGGATCCATCTTCTGCAGCGTATTCGATGCAAACGTTTCCGTCGTTTTCAATCACAGCTGACTTTTCACTTCCAAAAAAATCACCATCTGCCATGTGCGCCACCCGGGTTTTGGAGCCTGGGTTCCATGCCTTTAAGCGCGGAGGATTATTTTGCGCGAACCGCTTTACCGAGAGGGCTGCCCTGCGGTCCGAATTCCCTTCCCTGAGAACCGGATTGACCGCGCTGCCCAAAACTTTCGCATAACGGTTTTTGACCGAAACTTCCTCCTCGTTTTGTGGATCTTCAGGANAATTTGGAAGGGCATAACCCTGATCCTGAAGTTCCCGNATGGCCGCCTGCAGTTGAGGAACCGAGGCACTGATATTGGGAAGTTTGATGATGTTCGCTTCTGGAGATTGGGTCAGTTCCCCAAGTTCCGCCAGATGGTCANGCATCTGCTGTTCCGCCGTCAGNTGGTCAGGAAACGCNGCNAGGATCCTTGCCGCAAGGGAGATGTCTCTGGTTTCCAGCTTGATCCCNGAACCGCTGGTNAAGGCCTGGATGATTGGAAGTAGGGANTAGGTGGCCAGGGCCGGTGCTTCATCAATTTTGGTGTAGATGATNTTACTCATGTGTTCTTCTTAAAGAAATTTTTTGGCNAGNATGTCNGCAAAAGGTTCCTCAATCATAAATTAAGGACACTTTAGAATATATGATTCTGAGTATTGTTGCCAGGCAACTTTAGGGGTGGATTAGGACAAGAAAGGTTTTATCAGGATGGAAAGAACAGGTATTCCTCGAAACAATGATTCACTAAAATTCAATGCAATATTCTATGAAGTGATTTACCAGANGTTGAGAGTTTCATTTGACCCTGGGTGCCTGTATAACTGNTCCCATTTGACATGCCTGTTCCGTCTTTCGGCATCATAAAAAATACCAAGAAAACAGGATATTAGAACCTGTCTTGGGAACAATTTCACGTTGTCAGCGGACCTGAGGGGAGGCTGATTCTGGGAGATTGGATGGATCGATGATAANCGGTTCCTTAGGCACATGGCTGACGACTTCTGGTGGGCCGTCAGTAACGATGACCTGCTCGCCGAGAGCCATGATCATCCCCGCCTTATGATCGTTCAGAATCAGCATGTTGAAGAATGTCATNTCTTTTTCAATCACAGTGGGGTTGCCTGAATAAAACAGAGGTTGTTCCATCCATGTCGGGGGCCAAACTGCGCCCATTGTATATCCGCACGCGGTTTGAGCCAAATCGGACATGCCCTTGTCTGACAGCAGATCTACATAGAGATCATAAATCTCCCCCATCTTTTTACCGGGCCTCAGGTTGTCTTGGATCGTTGATAACGTGGGGACGAGCACTTCGTGCATTCTCAAATGTTTGTCGCGTATGTTTGGCCCGGTTAGGGCTACGCACATGCTTCCGGCATGGTAGTGCCTGTAGGCGAGCCCAAGTTCCAACGTGATTTGATCGTTTTTGGCGACGTGTTTGCGTCCGGTGGTGTATCTGACGTTAAGCGCAGAGTCGCCGCAACCTAGTGGGGGTATGTGAGCAGGAAGGTCTGCGCCCAAGCAAAACAATTTGTTATAGAACGCCCCGTAGATATCTCCTTCAAATGCTCCAACATAAACTTCTGCTAGTGCTGTTTCCAGTGCCTCGTCTAGAATTTTTCCGGCAGTTTTGATGTAAGTGAGTTCCTGTGGGCTCTTAACGCGGCGTTGATCCTGAATGAAGTTCTCGGCGATCACAAGTTCACACCAGCCTTCCAGCGAAGCTTGTATTTCGAGGAAGACTTTAGGAGTCAAACCCATCGTGTCGACCTGAATGCCAATGCGTTTCCCTCTCATTCCGTGAGCAGCCAGCATGTCTTTGATACAGGACGCCCAGCTGACGTTGGCTGAATCCGGAGCTATTCGGACATCATCGCAAATGGAAGAGTACTTTAAATTTGCCAAATCGGCTGTCCGTGAAAGATGAGTGAGTTGGCCATCGGCACCGACAAACATGCTGTGGAATATGCAGAATCCGTCGGAATCAAAACCTGTCATCCAGTACATATCTTCGATCTTGAAAAGCAACAGACCGTCTAATTCACGTTTAACCAATTCTTGTCGAACACTGTTCTGTCGGTCCGCGAACTCTTCATGAGTAAAGTGGATTTTCGGTTTAGTCATGTCCTTGTCCTTATTTATTCAAGGTCCGTTATTCAGTCATCTTACGTAACTGTTTCCAAAATTGTCAGAGAGTCCAGTCTTTTTTCTTTGTTAAAACAATCTAGTGAAAATTGGACCATCAATTTTT
>NYUB01000121.1 GCA_002683785.1 Deltaproteobacteria bacterium | reverse complement strand
AAGGATAGAACTTTGCTGGAGCAGGGACCAATTAACCAACGGGCCCTTCAGGAGGTAGAACTGGTGGAAAAAGTAATAAACAAATCCGGCAGAAGAAGGGAAATGGAGGAAACATTTAAGCCGACTATAGAAGATGAGCGGGAGCCACTCAGGAAGCAGCCAGAATGGCTTCCGACCTCCTCGTCGGTTCTCAATCGACTGGAGGCTGAACATTGCCCATGAATAGCCCCCAGATGATTAGAGGAGAAGCACGAAGATTTTGAAATGATTCCCTATGCCAAAAACTTCATAATTCGGCGGATGTTTCAAAGCCACCGTCCGCTGGGCTTACAGAAAAACATATGGATAGTGGCAAATACTAAATAAGTGGATAGAGATAGCTATTAGTAAATCTACGAATTGACACCAGAAAATGATCTAGCCTTTGTAAGAAACGAAAAGAAGAAAAGCGCACAGTGAATCCCGTGGTTTACAAGTGTAGTTATGCCGGAGCGGATTCTAGTCACCTCTATAATTGACAAGCATCCTCAGAGGGTGAGATCAAGAGTGCCCTTCCTGTGCTCTGGAGTCCCATGTAAATAGGGGTACACCTTCTGGTTCCCCGGGAGAAGTTAGATTAATGTTTCAGATAAATTAAAATTGTTGCTAGTCAAGTGATGATGTTTCTACGTAAGCGGTTCTGAGTAGAACCGGGAAAAATCGAGGGAATGGATTCCGAATAGCGGTTTCATAATGAAAAAAGTAAATATTTATACCTGAGGTTGAACACTAAGATCAGAATTACCTATTCACCTTAATCTTCAATATGAGAGGCATCAATGCCTTTTGACATTCCTTCACCACCACCCGGAGACCCAAACTGGCCTTATGAGATGTACAAGCTGCTGAAGGACGAAGGGGTTACGCAATTCTCTTATGTGCCTGATGCAGGTCTTAAGGTTATGATTAATTTATCCCTTGATGATCCGGATGTTCACTCAATCCCTCTGACCACCGAGGAAGAGGGCGTTGCGATGGCGGCGGGTGCTCACTTGGGTGGGCAAAAGCATGTTCTGCTAATGCAGTCATCCGGTGCTGGGAATTGCATCAATATGTTAAGCTTACCACGCATCGGTAAATTCCCGTTCTTGTCGATCGTTTCGATGAGGGGTGATTTTGGCGAAGGCAACCCTTGGCAAATGCCAATGGGTAAGTCGATTCAACCGGTCTTGGAGGCCTGCGAAGTGGTTTGCCTGAAGATTGAAGATTCATCTGAGGTGATATCAACCGTTTCTGCAGCTATGACCATGGCTTTTCAAAGTCAAGAATCTGTTTGTGTGCTGCTGAGCCAGAAAATGCTTGGCATAAAGAAATTTTAGGGAAGGGTCGAGATATGTCTGACTTTACACTCGACCGGAATGTTGTTCTTCCGCTGCTCATTCCGAACCCGCATGATTTCCTGATCGTGACAGGTTTAGCGGGGCCAGCGCGTGATATTGTCCATCTCTGTGGTCCCAATAGCAGTAATTTCTACACTATGGCAGGTGCCATGGGTGGCGCTGTTCCCATGGGACTTGGCCTGGCCTTAGCACAGCCAGACAAGAGGGTGCTGGTTTGCACCGGTGATGGGGAGTTGATGATGAATGTTGGCTCACTGGCTGTGGTCGCAGCAATGAACCCTTTGAACTTTGGCATTATATGCGTTGATAATGGCCATTATGGAGAGACGGGCAATCAAATATCTCATACAGGGCTCGGCACCGATTTGGCTGTCATGGCTGCAGGCGCAGGCATTAAGCAAATTTGCACTGTTTTTGACGAAAGCGACATCGGTGATGCAGCGGACATGATAAAGGTCGGCAACGCTGCTTTCTTTGCCCACCTAAAGGTGCATGATGGACCACCAGCCAACGTCAAACGTTCTCTTGACGCGAACTACACCAAAACAGCCTTCCGCAAGGCATTATTAGGCATCCCTTGACGGTTAATAAAGTTTTGCAACCATATCACAATTAGTCATCCTGTCAGAACCTTTAAACTGGTCGAACGATCCAATGAGGCAATGAAAAAACCTTCCACAGCGGTCGCAATGAACCTAAAAGTTGTGATAGAAAAGGGAACCTTCTGAGAGCAAACGTACAAACGATGATCATCACAAGGAAGGGGTACGGAACATCACCACCCCTTCCTGATAAGATACCTAAGATAAGATGAAGGTGGAGTACCTTTCCACCCCAGGGTCACGATTCACTATCGTCCTGAGCAAATAGGGCGGTGAGCGTCTGCCCTTAAACAAGGGTATATTCTAATAATTTGTGCTATGTCAAGTTTATGATCATTCCATTACTTGCCGCATGTGAAAAGACTATGGTCTTGCCGATAGTGCCCAAGTGGATGCGATTGCTGCATTTTGTGTACAAGGGGGTGAGGACTAGTGCGCCCCAAGTGGTACTAACCTAGGGCACCCAGCCCCGCAACTCAAATACCCCGGTGTAGAGTACTTTATCTTCTTTTCCTTTGTAAAAAAGACTTGACAAAAGTCGCTATCTATGATTTGTTCGGTGATATCAAAATTTCATGAAATCATGATGTTTAAATATGGAGGAGTATGAAAAAAACATTTCTTTAGCTTTCTGCTAGGGAAAATATACCCAAAGAGTCCTTTCCCTGGGGTTTGAAAAATCTTAAAAACCGGTACATTCAACAAGTATTCATCGCCCAGGGAATGGATGAACAACTAATTCATCAAAAACCTTTCCAAGGAGACAAAATGGGGAACAATCTGGATGCATTGACAACAATTTTCACAGAATTTTATTACTGGATTACAGTACCATTGATGTTTTTGATTCATGTTGGTTTCTGCATGTATGAGGTGAGTGTATCCCGTGCAAAAAACAAAATGCACACCTTAATGAAGAACGCCATGCTGATACCAGTCGTGACGGTTACGATGTTCTTTTTTGGATTCTGGATATATTTTGCATTACCTGCATGGCCGGTAGGAGATATGGCAACAGGAACTGGAGCATTGCCATGGGATGTAACAATGGGTTCTAACTTCCAAGATCATATTATGGGGGTGTTCTGGGCGGCCTTTCTGCTCTTCTCATGGACTGCGGCTTCAATTGTATCAGGGGCTGTCATTGAGAGAATTCGTACGGGTGCTTTCTTGATTTTTGCAGTATTGGTTGGTTCCATTACCTGGATGATTGATGCCGCATGGGGATGGAGCCCTTCTGGATGGCTTGTTACTGAGTGGGGCTATCACGATGCCTATGCCTCAGGAGTGATTCATGGAATCTGTGGAGGAGCAGCTCTTGGTATCCTTGCTGTGTTGGGGCCACGTATAGGAAAATTTGCTCCTGATGGAACACCTCGTGACATTCCACCCCATAATCCATGGTTTGCTGTAATTGGGTTGTTTGTTATTTATACTGGTTTCTGGGGTTTCTATGCTGCTTGTAACGCTCCTATTGTTGACTTAAGCGGAGATGGGACTCTGTTTAGTGCAACCAGCATTTATTTAACTCCCACAACCCTAAGTACCATAACTTTTAATTTTCTGATGTCCCTTGCAGGGGGGCTCATGGCTGGATATATGCTCTCCAAGGGAGATGCCTACTGGACCTTCTCAGGAGGGCTTGCTGGTATCATCGCTGCTTCAGCAGGTAATGACCTTTATCATCCTTTGCAAGCATTCTTTATTGGAATTGTCGGGGTATGGGTTGCGTATCGATTACACTATTGGGTCGAGCGTAAATTTAAGATCGACGATGCAGTTGGTGCTGTTGCAGTTCACGGATATGCAGGTTCTTTTGGTGTGATTGCCGCAGGTTTCATGCTTTGGGGGTATCCCGCAGTGGCAGATGGTTCAGTATCGATTACACCTTGGGGGCAAATTGGAGGTGCTATCATGATGTTCCTAGTTTTAGGATTCATCCCTACCTATATCGTTGCCCTAATTTTAAAGGGTATGGGTATTCTCCGTATACCCAGAGAGGTAGAATTGGCTGGTTTGGACTATTTTGATGAGCAGACCAGGAAATCAGACAATCAAGATATAGTCAATGCCGAGTTGGCAAATGCAAACAACTAATTTCTCATAATATTTAATTCGGAGTAGAAAATGAGTACTGGAATTGAAAGTTGGGGGGCTGAAAATCTATCTAAAATTGATGCTTTATATCCTTTTGTTGGCTCAGAGAAAATCATGACAATCATTGGTGTTGTTATATGGATCGGTTGGCAGATTTGGCAGATGAAATTTGAGAACAACTCCTATGAAGATCAAACTAGTCAGCTAAGTGGAGAGACACTAACTAAAGTGATTTCTGAAGATGATTGAATCTAAAACATTCAAAATTTAGATTCAGGTTATATTTTTTGCCTTGGTTTTAAATTCGCCCATTCAAACAGGTGCACGCATATACTAAGTGCTGGCGCCTGTTTGTGTCTCATGGTTTCGAAAATCTTTCTTAGTATTGTTTCCCCCTCTTTAAATTAATCAGGTACCTCGGATTTAATTTATCTTAAGCTAGTTTAATGAGTATTCTTGAATGTTTCAAACTAGAAAATACCGTGCTTTATGGCAGATCCCAGCCCTAGAAGAAAACTAGCAGTAATCCTTGTTACAGATGTTGTGGGTTTTAGTTCCATGATGGAAGAAAATGAGGATCAGACTCTCAAGAATCTCAAAGCATGCCGAAAGATTATTGAAGGATTGGTTGATGAACATCATGGGAGTATCTTCAACACTGCTGGAGACTCAGTCCTTGCGGAGTTTCAAAGTGCGGTCGAAGCAGTGATATGTGGATCAGAGTTTCAAAACACAATAAAAGAGAGAAACAATTCCATCCCAGAAGAAGAACAGATGGAGTTCCGCATAGGTATCAACATGGGGGATGTAGTCATAGAGGGAGATAACCTATATGGAGAGGGGGTTAATGTCGCTGCACGCCTGGAGGCACTTGCACAGCCAGGAGGGGTCTGTCTGTCAAAAAATGTTTACGATATGATTCATAAGAAGACCAACTTTTTTTATTTCATGATCTTGGGGAGCAAACAGTTAAAAACACAATTCTGCATGCAGTTGATGTTACACTTGATGGTACCTCTCAAAGAAAACTCCCAGAATCCACACCTAAAAAAAAGTCTTCAACTGAGAAACCTCCTGCGATTGCTATTCTTCCGTTTGCAAACATGAGTGGAGATTCAGAGCAAGAATATTTTGCTGATGGTATTACAGAGGATATTATTACCAACCTTTCTCTCTGGAAGACTTTTCCTGTCATTTCAAGGAACTCAAGTTTTACCTTTAAGGGTAAGTCTGCAAATCTCAAAGAAGTCTCCTCAGAATTGGGAGTCCGTTATGTCGTTGAGGGAAGTGTCAGAAAAGGTGGGAACAAAGTCAGAATCACAGCACAGCTTATAGATGCTGAAACAGATCATCATCTATGGTCTGAAAAATGGGACCGAAGTCTCGATGATATTTTTGAGGTACAGGATGAAGTATCTGCATCAATTGCTGCTAAAGTAGCCCCCTCTCTTTCAGGTTATGAGCAGAATAGGTTAGAAAGAAATAGACCAAGTAACCTTAGTGCATGGGAAGAATATTTAAAGGGATTACGTTATTTGAATGACAGAGGAAGAACGGATAAAAATGATCCAAATTTGACCAAAGCAAAACAACAGTTTAGTAAAGCTAACGAAATGGATCCATTGTTTTCTGAGACTTACGCTTTATTAGCTTTATGTGAATTGCTTGAATTAGCTCAGTTCATTTCAAAAGATCGTGAAAAAACAATTAATTCAATTTATACCTATTCTCAAAAGGCTCTTTCATTAGATTCAGAAAATTCATTAGCGTTAAATATGCTTTCTGCATTCTACTCGTTCAAAGAAAAATACGATATGGGGATGGATTATGCTGAACAATGCGTAAGGTGTAATCCAAGCTATCCTTTAAACCATTTACGTCTTGGGCTTACTCAAAATATGTTAGGTGTTTTTGAAAAATCTGACGAATCATTCCTTACAGCTATTAAACTCAGTCCATTAGACCCTGAATTACACCTTTTTTATACAGGATTATGTTTCTCTTACATCGGACAAAAAAAATTCGATAAAGCTTTGGAGATATGTGATAAAGCAATGAATTTAGTAAGTAATATGGGTCGGCTTTATGGTTTTAAAGCAGCAATTCTTGGATTTTNAGGTAGATTNGATGAAGCNAAAATTGAGCTCAATAAATACCTTGAAGCACGTCCTAATTTAAAAACGAAAGACGATTTCAGGAAACTTTTTTTCCGAAGTTCTCCTCTTACAGATATTGTTATTGAAGGACTATGTATGGCTGGCTGGGAACCTGAGGAATCATAAATCATACCTGAAATTTAGTTTCAAGTTCTGGAATCGTAGACAAAAAAAGATAAAATCCCGGCATCAAGGAACTGGATCTATGGGAAGAAGATCCCGCATTCCAAAAAGGTTTTCCATCCGCAATGTATCCCGGATAAGTTCCCTTTCTAAACGAGGACGACCTATAATCTGGATACCTACCGGTAAACGTTCTTCTGTAAGTCCGCATGGAAGACTTATGACAGGACAGGAAGTCATGGTCACCGCAAAGGTGATAGCAAACCAGTCAATATAAGTTTTACAAGGAAACCCATCGATTTCTTCAACATATCTCTGTTCTACAGGAAAGGGTGGAATAGATGCAGCAGGGCAAATCAGGTAATCGTGGGTTTCAAAGAATCTCATCATTTCATGATAGAGTTTCCAACGAGTTCTCTCTGCCTCGAAAAGAGCTTTGGGTGTTATGGCAAACCCTTTTTCAATGTTTCCTACAATTTCAGGAGAGATACGATCCCGATGTTCCTCTAGAAGAGGGCCCATCATAGTACCAAGTAAAACGGCACGTAAAGTCTGAAAAGCCTCAAGAACATTGCTGAAATCAGGAACTTCATCAGTTACTTCAATCCTAATATCCTTAAGCTTCAGTACTGATTTTTCGGTTATTTCTGCAATTTGGTTTGAAACCCTCACGACTCCAAGGTCTCGGCTAAAGGCTACTTTCTTGGCCTTGCCAGGATCTTTGGTGGCTTCTGAATAGGTCTTTACGGAACCTGAGAAGGAAAAAGGATCTTCTTTGTTGTATCCGGACTGGGCGTCAAGCATGAGTGCCACATCTTCAACACAACGCCCCATTGGACCTTCAACCCAAAGACTATCAAAGGCCTGCAGCCTTTTCCCCCGTGCAACAACCCCGGGTCCTGGACGCATGCCTACCACACCATTGAAAGCTGCTGGAGTTCTCAGACTTCCACCCAGGTCATTGCCGGTAGCAAGCCAAACCATTCCCGATGCTAGGGCAGCAGCGGAACCTCCTGATGAACCTCCTGCACTCAACTTGAGATTCCAGGGGTTTCGAGTTATGCCAAATAATGGATTGAAAGTATGTCCGCCTGCCCATTCCGGGACATTTGATTTAGCGATTGGGATAGCTCCATTATTTTCAAGATGACAAACTGTGGCATCGGATTTTTCAGGTACATTGTCAGCATAGATAGGTGAGCCATAGGTTGTCCGAACACCTCCAACATCATTGTAGTCTTTCACAGCAATAGGAAGACCATAGAGATAGTTTTGTTGACTGCTAAAACTTAATTTAGTCTTTTTTGCTTGGTGTCGTGCTCGTTCAAAACATCGTATTGGTAGGGCATTGATTCTCTCATCCACTTTTTCTATTCGGGCAATTGCTTCTTCAATCAGATCTAGAGGACTGATTTCACCTGATTTGAGCAAATTTACTGCCTGAACAGCAGAAATTTTGAATAATTCATTCATAATATCCGAACTAAATGCTTACTCTTCAATATTGTTCTTTTCTAGTTCTACAGAAGTAATACGCATGACCTAACCTCTATCATTATAAAAATTTACAATTTCCTTAAAATTGGTACAAATAGAAAAACAATAATCACTAAAGTAACCAACAACTCTGCTCGATCCTGTCCCTAGGTACTTAAGGGAAAGGCTTCATCATCCAAATTGGAATTATTTCAGCTCGCAGTGGGCCAAATTCCTAGAACCTGGGTCAACCCCAAAAAGATCCTTTTGGCTATCAGTTATAGCTTCACTTGAGATTTGGATGGAAATTCGTATAAAAATCGGAAGTAGAGAATTTGGCAAAAAAATGATTTTTTTCGATACGGTCTTGCTCTGCACCCTGAGTCTTGATAAATAATGAACATCTTAATTGACCAACCCCAATGGCAGGAAGCCCATGGCAAAGATATGCATAGTTGAAAAGAAACAGGTAGTGGTGCTCAAGAAGGAAATTTATGTGGAAGGCACCAAAGAAGAAATAGAGGAATGGCTGAAGGAGAATCGGTTCAACGATGCAAACTATAAATGGAGAGAAAGCGTTGAATACGTTCAATCCGACTCAGAATCTAGGGCAGTGATGGAAGTTCCTGAACAGGATGAATTCAATTTTCTACGCTTCATTCATAAACCGGAAATATATAACCTGGAGAAGGATAACAACCGTTCCGTCTCGAGCAAACATCGATCGGTCTAATCATTTTGTTGTTTCATCAGTATGGCAACCAGTTCCTGTGCTTTAAGTTTGACATGATGCTGATTCATCAAACCTCCCAAGGAAATCAGTACACGGGCCATCAGGACAAACGAATCAGGTAATTCCACTCCACCTTCACGCATGATGCGTAAACGGTGTTCCAGGCTGTTCAAAGGGCCCTTATCTTTTTTAGTAACTCTCTCCTGATCTTGACCTTTACTGCTTTTGGGAAAAAGCAGTTCGAGCAGAAGTTCCGGTTTTTTGACAACAAAACCAGCACGAGTCATTTTGTTGATCAAACCCTCCTGCTGCCGCATGAGCAATGCTGTCAGCACATCCTGGTAAGCGAGAGTCAAAGCAGGTGAAAGTTCACCCATTGCTCCAAAATCAAGCAAGGCGATCTGCCCTCGGGGTGTGATAAAAAAGTTACCAGGATGAGGATCCGCATGAAACAAACCGCTGATGAATATTTGCCGCATGAAACTGGAGACGAGGGTTTTCAGTACTGAATCTGCAGCTGATGGTACATCTTTAAGAAAATGTCTGATGGGAGTTCCCTCGACATAACTCATAGCAAGTGTTTTAGGTCGCAGAAGTTCAGGAATCAGGTGAGGTACGGTCCATTCTGAACTTTCATAACGTTTGCTGAAACGGATCAGATTTTCTGCTTCCTGGGCATAATCCAATTCCAAAAGAATACTGCGTGATAGTTCACGGACCACTTGCTCCGGATCGAGACCTGGTAACTGATCTTTGAAGAGCTTTGCTGCCAGAGCAAAGAATTTGAGGTCAGCTTCAATCCTTTGTGGGGCATCAGGAATTTGGATCTTGAGAGCGCATGGACTACCGTCCGGAAGAATCGCACGATGAACCTGAGCCAAGGAGGCGGTGGCTACGGGTTCAGGATCTATCATGCGAAAACGACTAGCCCAGTCTGAGCCATAGGATTCCTGCAGGACAAGCACTATATTTTCCCAAGAAACCGAAGGGGCCTGGTCCTGGAGTTCAGCCAGTTCATTTCGGTACTCCCGGGGAAGCCAATCTCCCTGGGTACTTAGAAATTGTGCGGCTTTAATCCATGCGCCTCCCTGACGTCTGCACAGTTCGGCCAATTCCTTTGCATTACGAAGATGTCTTTCAGATTCTGTGGAAACAGGATCCTTTTCCGGGTTTTTGGATTCATTCAATTGATCAAAGCGGTATT
This sequence comes from Deltaproteobacteria bacterium, assembly GCA_002683785.1. Taxonomy (GTDB): domain Bacteria; phylum SAR324; class SAR324; order SAR324; family NAC60-12; genus UBA1014. The sequence continues at coordinate 16,475 of NYUB01000121.1, read as the reverse complement.
GCAGATAAAGCTGGATCAGAGTTTGGATCGCGTCACGGTAGCGGTCACCAAGCTTGAACCAGTCAGCCATCCGGAACCATTCGTTTTGGAGTTTCTCCTGGATTGTATCAAAATCCTGAAGGTTCCTAAGCGATTCGGGAACATTGGTTTCCAGATTCAAGTTTTTGAAACGTTCAGTCAGTTCCTGACCCCATTCAGAAATCTGCTGTTGCCACTGTGGGGAACTTTGATCTTTGGTTGTGTTTTTGGGATCCGGGTCAAACTGGCGTCGAGCGTCATCGACCCAGCGACCCAATGGGGAACTGTTTTCGTCTATCCAGCGTTTGGAGTCACGAAGCCAATCTTCAAGGTTCATGATCTTGGAGGAGTCAGTCTCCAGGGAAAATGATTTCTTTCAGGTCCAATCGTTCCGACGACCATTGGGCAAGAAGGTTACAGATTGCAAGACGGTTACTGCGCATAACCGGATCTGGATCCATGACCATCACTCCATCAAAAAAAGCGGTGATGGTGGATTCCAGACGATAGAGTTTGCTGAGGAATTGACGAGGAGATTCGCTTTCAAAGGATTCTGAATTCAATTCAAGTTCTTTAATGGTCTGATGCAATAGTATTTCTTCATCATTGGCCAGAGATGATTCGTCCATTTTTGCCGCTTGAGACTCATTGGAGTACTTGTTCGTAATGTTGATAGCACGCACCACGGCTTCTACTGCTTTTTTGAACTCAGGCAGGTTCATGTCCTTTGAAAGTGTTTCTGCTAGATTCATGCGGCTGAGTGGTGTTCCTGACGGGTTTTTCAGCAGTGCCTCGATCATGTCATGCCGGAGCCCCTTTTCCTGAAGATACCATCGCTCACGTTGCTGCAGAAAATCAACCAATTGCTGTTCCAGTAATTCGGGTTCATTGATGAATTCCTGCTGGTCTTTGAGTATTTCAACTACCATGGAGGCGAGTTCATTCCAACTGAAAGGAAGTTCTTTCCCAAGAACAATCTGAATGACACCTTGGGCCATTCTTCTTAAAGCATAGGGGTCCGCCGAACCACTTGGAATCATCTTGAGGGAAAAAGCCACAGCAAGCATGTCCAACCGATCTGCCAGAGCCACGGGTAATGTGACCCGATCACTTGGCAGTTCGTCATTCGCCGTACGAGGGCAGTAGTGCTCTCTGATGCCTTGACAAACTACAGGTTCTTCTCCCTTGTGAGCAGAGTATACTTCTCCCATCAATCCCTGAAGTTCAGGAAATTCGTAAACCATCTGGGTCTGTAGATCGAATTTGCAGAGTTCTGCGATCCTTTGAACCTGAATCAGTTCTGTTTCACTGAGTTGGAGAAATCTTGCCAGTTTGAGACTGAGTTTCTGAATGCGTTGAACCCGTTCAAGTTGACTGCCTCTTTTTTGGAAAAAAACAACACGTTCCAGCAAATCCTGAAAATACTGCAATGGACGTTTCCGGTCTTCGTCATAAAAAAAACGAGCATCACTGAGTCTGGCTCTCAAGACCCTTTCGTTACCTTGACAAACTGTTTCTAGCTGATGTTCATTGCCATTTCGAACTGCGATAAAATGTGGAAGGAGTTGTCGATTTCCTTCGACGTGACTTGAATAAGCAGGAAAATAACGCTGATGAACAGCCATGCTGGTAACCAGAACGGATTCCGGCAATCCTAAAAAACCTTCTTCAAACTGTCCCAGCATAGCTTGTGGCCATTCAACCAGGTTGGTCACCTCTTCGAGGAGATCTTCCTCTATTTTGATCTTACAGTTGTGCTGTTCTTCGAGTTTTCTAATCTGTGAAATGATTTCGTTTCTTCGGTTGTTGAAGTCAGCCTGTACAAAGTTTTCAAGCAAATGCTGCTCGTAATCTTGAGCGCTATTAACTATTTTTGGCTCTGGGGAAAGGAAACGATGCCCTTTGGTCTGTTTACCTGTCTGCACCATTTCCAGAGAAAAATCAAGAATTTCATCGTTCCAGAGAGACACCAGCCAACGGATGGGTCTAACAAAACGCATTCTGTAACTTCCCCAGCGCATGTTTTTTGAAAAATTTAAACCTGCGATCCATTGAGGTGCTTCTTTCCTAAGAATTTCCGTCAGGGAGAGTCCTTTGATCAGGTTGGAAGTGTAGAGATAATCACGTCCCTCAAATTTCCTAATTTCCAATGATTCAGGGCTAACCTGATTTTTATTTGCAAATCCAAGTGCTGCTTTGCTCCAGGATCCATTCTCATCACGGGCTATTGAAGCGGGTGGCCCTTTTAGTTCCTGAACTCGGTCTTCCTGTCTTTCAGGAAAACCTCTCAAAAGCAGGGCCAATCTACGTGGAGTGGAAAATGTTTTTATAGTCACAGATTGCATTTGAAGTGTTTCTAAAGTCTTCTCTGCATTGTGTTTCAGCTGTTCCACAGCAGGCAAAATCATTCCAGCCGGCATTTCTTCAAGGCCGATTTCAAGCAGGTAACTGTTCCCGGGATCTTTCATGCTATCGTTCATCATGGATCAGGGCGATTGAGTTTCTGAAGGTGCAAGGTTTTGCATCCAGGTCTTAGCGGCTGCACGATCTTTCATGAGGGGGAACTCGAGTTTTCGCCTTTCTTCCAAAAACTGTCGGGCAACGTCCTGTGCCAAGGCACGGACTCGTGCTATATAGGATGCTCTGGCGGAAACACTGATCGCGTTCGCCGCATCAAGTTGATTAAAAACATGGGAACATTTGAGGACATAATCATAAGCAGGAAAAACCAGATCGGCTTCCAAAGCTTTTCGGGATTCCAATTCGAATTCATTAAACCATTCAAAAAGCCTTCCGGTGTCCGCAATTTCAAAGGTGTATTTTGAGTGTTCATATTCAGGCTGTTTAAATATGGCTCCGTAACTCACACCTTTGGTGTATTCCAGATCAAACACGTTTTCGACCTGTTGAAGATACATGGCCAATCGTTCCAGTCCATAAGTCAATTCTGCAGCAACCGGTTGACATTCGAGACCTCCTACCTGTTGAAAATAGGTGAACTGGGTGACTTCCATACCATCCAACCAAATTTCCCACCCGAGGCCCCAGGCTCCTAGAGTGGGGGCCTCCCAATTATCTTCAACAAATCGGATGTCATGCTCCAAAGGATTCACACCTAATTCTTCTAAGGATTTGAGGTAGAGTTCCTCAACATTATCAGGGGAAGGTTTCAAGATGACCTGATACTGCAGGTGCTGGTAAAGACGGTTCGGATTTTCTCCGTATCGGCCGTCAGCAGGGCGGCGAGAGGGTTCAACATAAGCAACATTCCATTCTTCGGGTCCTATAGCACGAAGGGTGGTCATCGGATTCATGGTGCCTGCTCCGGTTTCCACATCATAGGGATTCATCAGCAGGCATCCATGTCGATTCCAGTAGTCATGCAGAGACATGATGATGTCTTGCAAAGTTAAAGATTTTTTCATGTTCAAATCAAATGGTTTTATTTAGCAACAAAGATTTCTTAAAAATGAACCTTTCAGAAAAATATTTATAAAAAATCTGATTACCCCTTAACTTATGGACCTTTAACAATCATCCTGTTCCAGCAGGCAGTAGATGAAGGTCTCTTACAAGCAGTTGTTTAAGCGATACGTAGAGCCAGTGCAAAGCCAACTGGGATTTTCGTATTCTGATTTTCTCCAATTCCCGATCCGTATTTTCTAGGACCTGGTGTTGTTCCTCCAGCAGAACACTGGAAGTTTCGATGTCAGATCTTGCTGATTCACATAGCTCCAGGAAATGCTGGATAGACACTTCTGTGGCAACAGTTTGCCCCTCTTCTACAAAACGCTTGAGACTGACAGGATCGAGTCTATGCAAATGTTCAGGCTGTTGGAACAGATGGGGGTTGATCCACCACTTTCTTTGCACCTGTTGCAGTTCTCGGGTCAACTGCGCCGCAGCCATTTCCTCTTCACATAGCAGAAGCATCAAATTCACATGATCCAGTTCCAGTTTAGCCGTATCCTGCCAGGGGCAGTAATTTTTCAGAGCTTGACCCAGAATCTCCGAAACTTTTGCCGCCTTTTCCAGAAGTTTCTTTTCTTGGGAATGGAGGAGAAGGCGGTTGTTCGCCAGGTTTCGTTCGCTTTCAAGTTTTTTTTCACGGCGAAGCAAATCAAGACTTTGTTTTTCCAGTTCGATTTGCATCAAGGGACTGCTGGTAATTGCTCCGCTCAGGTCTAGATTGTTCAGATCCACAAATCGTTTCAAGGGCTGGAGAAATCGGCGGATATCTGTACTCCAATCCACCATTTTACCTTTCAAAAGGGTTCCTGTGAATTCAGAAAGCTGTAACCAGACAAGGGCAGGATCCAAATCATGTGGACCGGGTTGGAGTTGGGTCGTTTCACTGAATCGACGGTATCCCAGTTCACTGAGTTGAATGCGTAGAATCGAATTAAGTACCGGGATTTCACCAAGGCAGCAGATGGATATTTTCTGACGTTTCTCAGCAGTTGCTTCAGGAACACGGGCCATTTCCATCCATTCCTCTCGAACCTGTTCGATCATCCTCCTGAAAGGAATATTGTTCAGGTTGAAATGACTGGACCTGAGTACATGGTCGATACGGGCACCATCGATATGGATCCTTGCAATAGAATTAAAGGGAATTCCGGGAAAGAGATAACATCCTTTTGATTCCCTGATGATGCCTTTAACTTGATCTGCATGAACCGGTTTTGGTCGGCTTAGCAGGAATTCCTCCAGCCACTGTTTTGGATGTAGGTCTCCCTCAGGAGTCTCTACGTGCCTCAGATCATTGAAGGGGATCAGGGTGTTTTGTTTCAATTCTGAAGGCCTGCGTCTTAGTGTTCCGGATTTTCCATTGACGAATTCAAGGGTTTGAATGCTTGAATTCAAACGGATTCGAGGAAAACTGCGAATGTGCCGATTGAGGAAAATGCCTGGATCATTAACTGGAAAACGCATGCCGTTGATCAGTTCGACCTCTGGTTCGAGTCGTGCGAGCATGCTGAGTTCTTCATTCTCTCTTTCAACCACCAAAACCCATCTGAGTTGCTCTTCACAATTGGCCTGAGTCCTCGTTAGGAAATTCCGCCAGTCTTGAGTGTTTTCCAATGCAAGTAGGTTGAAGATAACCAGATCCGGATGTGAGTCTGAGATCTGGTCTCCAAGCACCTCGACTTGATCCGAATCGGCTGCTTCTGTGCTGATGAGTGTACCCACCAGAGTTTCATCAGGAGACTGTTTTCGAATGCTATGTACCAGTTCATCCCAATAATCAGAGGTAAAACCGATGCCAACGAGGTGCATAACAGGGATCTATCTTAGGAATGGAGGGTTTTGAAACAAGGATGTCAGTATGAAAAAAGGATGTTTATCCGTGTGCATAAAATGGTATATATTATCGTTGAATTATTCATCAACTTCCATAAAGTTTCTTGACCTCTTCTCGGTCTGTTTCACCATCCTTGTGAGGAAGTTCTGCTGCAAAGATCACTTTGCGTGGTTTTTTGAAACCAGCAATCTTGCTTCCTACGAATTCCCGAATCTCTTCTTGAGTGAGTTCGGTTTCAGGTTGAAGATGACATATTGCGACTACAGATTCCCCCCATGTCTTATCAGGGATTCCAATCACGCAACAGGCTTGAATGTTGGGGTGAGTGAGCAGGACCGTTTCCACTTCACCTGGGTAAACGTTTTCTCCACCGGTTTTGATGAGTTCTTTTTCTGCTTTCCTCTTCACATAATAGAGTCGCCCGTTTTCGTCAAACCTGCCGATGTCTCCAGTGTGATGCCAGCCATTTCGCTGGGCGTAAGCCGTGTCTTCGGGCATCTCCCAGTAACCGAGAAAAACATTCGAACCTTTGACAGCAATCTCTCCTTCATTTCCGGTTGGGACAGCTTCTCCGGCATCATCAAACAGTTCCACACGATTTAAAATGGTAGGGATTCCTGCAGATCCTGGGTGGTCGGAGGCCTTGCAGAAGGTAATGAATTCGGAAGTTTCAGCCTGTCCGAATCCTGTCCAAAAACGAGCATTGGTTTCTTTTTCGAGTCTCTCGATGTTTTGAGGACCTTCCAGACCATAAACCATTTTCAGGGAATTAAGTTTGGAATTTTGAGAATTTGCCGCATCCAGCACCCTTTCCAGAATCGGAGGAAAGGATCCAAAATAAGTCAGGTTTTCAGCATCCAGGATCCTTACCGCGTCTTCCGCATCAAACTGTCGTTGAAGAACAATCTTTCCTGCAGACAGCAGAGTTGTCCAGGCAGAACAAAGACCCATTACATGATAAGGAGGTAACAAAGAAAGCAGCCCTGACATCGACTCTTCACCAAAATGGACCAGATGCGCCAACACAGAGGCAAGGATATTGTTTTGGGAGAGTAAGGCACCTTTGGGTATCCCTCCGACTGCTGCTGTTGGAATGATGATGGCTCCATCATTCGGTGATGGAGTTGTGATGTCAGGCTCCTCAGGACTTGAATCCCACCATTGGGACAAGGACGATAGTCCGTTGTTGGATGAATTGACACAGATGATGCCTCCAGAAAAGGACTCTTTGAATTGATCTGCTGCTTCTTGATACTGTTCATCATAAACAAGAATAGTCGGACGGGTCTGTTGAATCACTTTCTTCATTTCATCAACCCCAATCCTGGTGTTGATGCAAACACTGATGGAACCGAGCCTGAATCCTGCAGCTAAAAGTAAAAGGTATTCAATGCTGTTGTCCATTAAAAGGGCCACCCTTAAACCGGGTTTGAGTCCAGAGGACCGCATGCCATTCACCAGACGGAGAATCATTTCAGGCAATTCACGATATTTGACCTGGCGTTCACCACAAATAAGAGCATTAGAGTCGGTATGGGACCTTGCAATTTCTTGGATTCTTTCAAAAAAATCGATTTGCTGAATCTTCATGGCACTGTATATTTTGAAAATTTCAATGATAGGTGGATGTTTCTATTTTTTTAGAAGTTCAAGAGCCTGGAGCAGGCGTTGATGTAGATTGCCGAAGGAACCATTGCTCATGATGACGACTACATCACCAGGTTTGCATTCCTCGACAAGTGTTTGGAGGATGCCGTCAGAATTTTGATGTATTGTCGTGGTGACCCCGTGACGCTTCAAATTATTTGTCAGAGTCCCTTCATCTAGGCGTTTTTTCACAGGAATTGATTCACCACGGTGCGGTTTGGCCATCAGAACCCGGTCGGCCAAAGATAGAGCTTCTTCAAGCATGGATTGCATCAGGTTTTGAACGCTTGTGTTCGAACGTGGTTCAAAAACAGCAATCAGCCTTTGCTCAGGAAACAGTCCTTTTGCAGTCTTCAATGTTTCAGCAACGGCAGTTGGATGATGAGCGAAATCATCATAAACCAGAATATCTGAAGACTGCCCCCTCAGTTCCATGCGACGTTTGACGCTTCGGAATGATGCAAAGGCATTTGAGGTGATTTCATCCTCAATTCCATTGTGCCTCGCCAGTGCCAGAACCCCAAGGGCATTGAAAACATTGTGCTCCCCATGAAGGGCTAAGAAAAAAGATTTCTCAGGGTGGTCTTTTTGAATTGCTGTAAAATAAGTTCCACCCTTTTCCAACCGATGGTCACTCAAACACAGATCGCAGTGGTTTGACTTTCCAAAAAGTGTTATTGGAGAAAAAGAATGCTCTAGAACACGCATCACTGCAGGATCATCACCATTGGCAACGATTCTGCCGTCTTCAGGAACCAGCCTGAGCAACATCCGAAAGGAATATTCGATGTCCTCCAGAGTATCAAATATGTCGGCATGATCGAATTCAAGATTGTTGAGGATCAGTTGTTCGGGCAGGTAATGCAGAAATTTGGAACGCTTGTCGAAAAAAGCCGTGTCATACTCGTCACCCTCGGTTATGAAGAACTCTCCTTCCTCGTCTCTGCATCCAGAACCGAAATTTTCTGCGACTCCACCGATCATAAAGCCTGGTTGAAGACCTGCACATTCAAAGACCCAAGCCAGTAGGGATGTAGTGGTGGTTTTACCATGTGTTCCACTAACAACCAATGATCTGCGATCTTTGATGAAATGCTGCTTGAGCAGTTCTGATACAGAAATGTAGGGGATTTTTTTTGATAGTACAGCTTCCACTTCAGGATTCCCTCTGGAGAGTGCATTGCCGATGATCACCAGATCGGGTCTTGGATGCAGGTTGGATTGATGGAAGCCGGCTGCCACGTCAATTTGGTTTTCCATGAGCAAAAGACTCATAGGGGGATAAATATTTTCATCGGATCCCCTTACCTGATGCCCTCGGTTTTTCATGAGGATGGCAAGGGACGCCGTAGCAGTTCCGCAGATACCGGAAAAATATAGTTTAAGGGGTGAGCCTGAATGCAAAATCTTCTGATGACAAAAAAACTGGATGGTGCAGTAGATTCGTTGATTCAGCCTGAAAAGACAAGGCTCGGTTGGTATATCGCCGCAACATGAAGATGGTGCCTGGAAATAACACAGTTTGAATCCATCCTGTTCTTTTGAAAAACCATGAGATAAAATTAGATCATTGCCTGTCAAATTAAACTGCAGTTGTTTAAAATTATATTCGAATTTCTGGATCATCTCCCCTGGAGTGTCCTGATCATTATTTGTCTGAGCTTGGGGCTTGCTCCTTTTTTTCCTCCACATCTGTTTGAAAAAATCAAAATGCTTTCTGAAGGGCAGCTTGTAAGGCCCATCGATTGGTTCGACCTGATGATGCATGCGACTCCATGGGTATTGCTCATCCTTAAATTCGTCTTGACGCTATTCCCTCAAGAATAAGGAGAAAGAAATGGCCCCGTCATACTCATGGAGTAATTAACTTATGGAGGCTTCGACTCGATATACTGTAGATCGTTTGCGCAGGGTTCATGCGTTGACCGCATTTAAGGAAGGACTCCGTGTTCAAAAAAGCATACCAGGCCTAAAAAGGCAGGTTATGAAAATGTTGACTCTGAATTATACGATTTTCCTGCTGGTTTCATTAATCCTCAATGGATTGTTTTATTTTTATATACTAGACCCTTTAATAGTTTGGCTTTTTGGTTCAGATGGAGGTTTTTTCGCAAGTCTTGGGCAATGGTTGTTCTGGATGATTCAATTAACGGTGGCCGCCGTTTTCGCATTCATTTCTCTTCGATTCTCCCTGGAGTTGGCTAGTATTTGGCATCAGCAGTTGGTGTCTCAAGTAATCAGGCATTATCGGGAAATCCCAGAAGTCAGTTATTCATTACGAGAGTGGTTTTCTTCAATTGCCTCAACCTCCTTCGGGGCCTTCAAATTGTGCCTGTTCCCGATTATCCTTTTGTTTGCAGGCCTGATACCGGTGATAGGTTTGATGCTCGTTTATATTTTTGAATCTCATCTTCTGGGTCGAGACACGTTGTCTGTCTATCTCGAGGAAATCCAAAGTGGAGAGGAAAAAGAGGAACTCAATAAGAAACTACGCTGGATTTCCATTAAGTTGGGATGGCTGCCGATGTTGATGGCTTTTATCCCTGTCGTAGGCTGGTTGATGTTGCCGATGATGATGGTCGTTATTGTCATCGGTCTTACATCGCTCCTAGAAAGAGCACGCCAGTGAGTTGTGTGCACAAAATTAAAAATCATGAATTAAAAAAAAATCTTGACAAGTATTTGTGATCTCATATATAAGTAGNNTTGCTTCTTCTCTCCNTAGAGTGGGGGATGTTGGTGAGTCTACACACACTGTATTCCCCACTCTTGTTTTCCCTGGAGAAAAGATGTCCTTAAATTCCAATAATCATTCTGAAATTTCAAAATTTGATGCGTTACTGCCAAGGGATATGGCGCGCAAGGTTGAGTCTGTTGGCATTCAAAAAGCAGAGGCTGATACGATCAGCACTCTGGTTTTGGCGATCCTGGCGGGAGCTTTCATTTCTCTGGGTGCTGTTTTTGCGACAACAGTTACTACGGGTGCCGGAGAGCTTCCTTATGGACTAGTTAAATTATTAGGAGGNATCAGTTTTTGTCTGGGTTTGATTCTNGTTATTGTTGCCGGAGCAGAGTTATTCACAGGCAACAACCTGATCGTGATGGCTTGGGCTAGCAAAAGAGTCCGAACGAAAGCCATGCTTCGGAACTGGATCTTGGTCTATTTTGGAAATTTCATTGGTGCTGTAGGAACAGCGTTGCTGATGTTTTTTAGTGGTCAATACCGTTTTGGCTCTTCCTCNGTCGGTCTGACCGCCATAAAAATTGCGTTAACTAAATGTCAANTCGAGTGGGNCGAGGCGTTGATTCTTGGGGTGATGTGCAATGCTTTGGTCTGCCTAGCNGTGTGGCTGTGTTTCAGTGCCCGTACGACCACGGACAGAATTCTTGCCATCATCTTTCCAATCAGTGCCTTTGTTGCTTCCGGATTCGAACATTGTGTTGCCAATATGTATTTTGTCCCTTTTGGACTCCTGATTAAAAACATGGCTGNCACGGATTTTTGGATACAGGCCGGAACTTCTCCTGAAGCCTTTCAATCGTTGAATCTGATTCAATTTTTAATGGGAAATCTGCTGCCGGTGACGCTAGGTAATATCTTTGGAGGAGCAGGGATGGTAGGACTGATTTACTGGTTCATATACATCCGAGCCGGGCAAAAAACGAAAGAAGAGGGCTGATCTTGACCCAACATCCTTTCATTCAACAGGAAGCATGTGCCACCATTCTGTAATATCTCTGATATCTCTCTATAAAGACAGAATTCAATGTCAGTTTACACGGGTTAAGCTCATACTTTTTAATCAGATCGTCTTTTTCTGTCAGACACTAACTAGGCCCATCCAATGATCATGACTAATCTCTGGAAGTGTATATTTGTTTCCTCGGTCGATGTATCAAGTATGGCATCCAACTCTTTACCCACTGCTTTCTAATACTTATTTATTCATCAAATTGAATTCTTTATCTTCATTCCCGTGAATCATTTTTTATGAATAAATGGAATGTAAAGTGGTTGTTATGATGAATAGGCCTATGATTAATAATCCATAACCAACAATTCTTTTTATTATATTTGAATCCAGTTTTGTGGATGTTTTCACTCCAAAATACACTCCAATGATCATAAATATAATTATAGTTAAACCTAATTTAAAATTTATCTCACCATATATGGTATTACTTATTGACGCAAAAAATGCTATTGGCATTTGAGCAATCTGGCTCAAACCAATGGTTAAAATGATTGGGGCTTTCAAAAGTATCATTGCTGGAACAAAAATCAAGGGTCCTCCTGTCCCAGTAATTGGGGAGCCTAATCCTGTAAACAAACCAATTAAAAACACAATCTTATAATCTATTATTTTAGTTTGATTAGTGTTTTCTGATTTTTTTAATATCTGGTAGCTTGATATGAGAATTACTACCCCCAAAATCATCTTTAAATAATTTTGTGGGATTTCCCATGCTATGGCTGCACCTATAAAAGCGCCAGGCACGCAACCAAGCATAAGCCATAATGCCAGGTTCCAGTCTATTTTTATACGTTTATAATATTGATAATAACCTACCAACCCACTAAAAAAGAATGTGAATACAGATGTTGCAATTGCTATATGTATATCTAGATTCAGTACAAATGTTAAAAAAGGAACTAAAATAACTCCACCTACGCCGATCGAACCAATCAAAAAACCAGCAAGAAAAAAAATTATTATCGAAAATAATAAATATAAGATTGGAATATCCAATGATTTATACCCTGAAAAGATTNTCAAANAANANAAACCCCCATTATTTAAATATAAAATCATCTACATGAAAATGTTTCTCAGTAGCCCTTTCCCCATGTTTGAGGCTTATACATCTTTAGTCCTTGCGGCCTAGGATCAGACATGTCTTTTTGAACCAACATAGCCAGGCTTTATCTGATTTGTCTTTATCAACATTCACATTTCCAAACCATCATCAGAATTTGTTTTTCATTCTCATACTTTCTGATGCAGTATTCTATCCTGAGAATTGGATTCGGTTGATTGGACATAAGATCTATTGGTGGAATTGACCTTCCCCTAAGAAGATGTGTTTGAGGCCTTTATCATTGCAGTCAACAAGTTGGAGGGTTTAAATGATGATCATTGCCACAATTTAGCCATGGAGAGCTTTGAAGTCAAAAAAATCAATTGCTTGATTCTAATATTATGAATTCATTGATTAATTGTTCTTTTCAGTAAACTGATTATATGAAAAATCAGTCGTTATCTTTATACAAACAATCTATCATATGATAAAAATAAACAATTGGATAAACTATTACAATTAGCTGAAAATCCGTTTTTTTGATTTTATGCTCTTTACATTCATCAAAATTTCATTTTTGTAACATAAATTTAGCTCTTACAGGAGATACATATGGCAGATAAAAAACCTCAAAAAAAAGTTACGCTCAACCAACTCCGTAAAAAAATGAGGGAAGGTGAGCAAATCGTTCAGATGGCTATATACGATTACAGAAGCGCAGTTATAGCGGATCGATTGGGAATAGATATACTTTGTGTTTCAGATACCGGAGGGATGATACTTTTTGGCCACAAAAGTACAGTGACAGTTACTTTTGATGAAGTGATGATGATGGCAAAGGCAATCGACAGAGGAAGCCAGTATGGCTTGAGAATGGTTGATATGCCATATTGGAGTTTCCATGTCTCTCCAGAACAAGCTGTGGAAAATGCTGGTCGTTTCGTCCATGAAGCCAATGCAGAGGTCATGAAATGTGAGGGGAATCAGCATCATGCAAAAAATTTGGAGGCAATCGTCAAAGCAGGCATTCCTGTTCAAGGTCATATCGGAATCACACCAATGCGAATGCCTCAATTGGGTGGTTTTTTTGCTCAAGGCAAAACTGCAGAACGGGCCAAAGAATTGGTTGATGATGCATGGGCTATGGTTGATGCAGGTTGTTTTTCAATCATGTGCGAAGTCACTTCCCAGGAAGTCAATGAGTATTTGGCAGAAGTACTCCCAGTGCCGGTAATTAGTCTTGGAGCAGGTCAAGGTGCACATGGTGTTCATATTATTACATCAGATCTTTTCCATCTTTATGAAGAACATACTCCAAGGCACTCTAAAGTTTACACAGACTTAATTCCTATTATGGAAGATGTATTTACAAGTTACCGGGATGAAGTAAAAGAAAACATTTATCCGGGACCTGAACATACGGTTTTCATGTCTGATGAAGAAGCACTTAAGTTTGCAAAAGACATGAAATGGGATACTAAACTGGCACAACTTGAAAAATGATTGAATAACTGCACCTTTATCCGTTCATTAAAGGTGCAGAAAGAATAAATTATTAACACTGAATACTCATAACATTGTAATGGAATCTGATATAAATATTGCCCGTAAAGCTTCTACTTTACCAATAACAAAAATTGCTGAAAAACTGAATATACCAGATAAATCACTCGTGCCCTATGGCACCAACAAAGCAAAAATTGATTACGATTATGTTAATTCTTTAAAAGATAAAGATGATGGAAAATTGATTCTTGTAACAGCCATTTCTCCTACACCCGCTGGTGAAGGAAAAACAACGACAACAGTTGGTTTAGGGGATGGATTGAGTAACATTGGCAAAAAAACCCTCATCTGCCTCAGGGAACCGAGTTTAGGGCCCTGCTTTGGAATGAAGGGGGGTGCTGCTGGAGGAGGGTATGCCCAAGTAGTACCCATGGAAGAGATCAATTTACATTTTACTGGAGACTTTCATGCTATTGGATCCGCGCATAATCTTCTTTCTGCCCTTGTAGATAATCATATTTATTGGAGTAATGACCTCGGCTTGGATTCAAGAAGGATTTCATGGAGAAGAGTCGTTGACATGAATGATCGTGCATTGAGGAATATAACCGTTTCTCTTGGGGGAATAACCAACGGATTCCCCCGTGAAGCCGGGTTTGATATTACTGTTGCATCAGAAATCATGGCCATTTTCTGCCTTTCTGAAAACCTATCTGATCTTCAAAGGAGATTGGGAAATATTGTTATCGGTTACACTAGAAAACGTGAACCCATCACAGCTAGTCAACTTAAAGCAGAAGGCCCAATGACAGCTTTGTTAAAAGATGCCTTCATGCCCAATCTTGTTCAGACCTTGGAAAATAATCCTGCAATCATCCATGGTGGTCCTTTTGCCAACATCGCTCATGGTTGCAATTCTGTTGTCGCCACAAAAACAGCTCTGAAGCTTGCAGATTATGTGATCACAGAAGCAGGATTTGGAGCAGATCTTGGAGCAGAAAAATTTTTTGATATCAAATGCAGAAAAGCAGGGTTGGAACCAGATGTCGTAGTTCTTGTCGCAACAGCACGTGCCCTCAAAATGCATGGAGGAACCGCAAAGAATGATCTTAACCGTGAAAACGTTGAGGCATTGGAAAGAGGTCTGGAAAACCTGGGAAAACATTTGAAGAACATTGCTCTTTTTGGTGTGAAATCGGTTGTTGCTATCAATAAATTCACTGCCGATACTGAAAATGAACTCAATGCCATAAGAAATTTTTGTTCAAAATTAGGAGTACGTGTTTTTGAATGCAGTCATTGGGCTGATGGCGGATCCGGTACAGAAGGTCTTGCACAACATGTTGCTGAACTTGCTGATTCAGGCAATTCTGAATTTAAACCTCTCTACGAGGATAGTCTTCCTCTTGAAGAAAAGGTCAGAAAAGTTGCTCAAAGCATCTATGGAGCCGGCGACATTACTTTTGATAAAAAAGTTNAAAAACAATTTGAAGACTTTGGCAAGAATTATGGCCATTTCCCAGTATGTATGGCTAAAACCCAATACAGTTTTTCAACAGATCCAAACCTCTTAGGCGCTCCTTCTGGGCATACTATNCCCATCCGAGAACTTCGTTTATCTGCGGGGGCTGAGTTCGTCGTTGCAATATGCGGGGAAATCATGACTATGCCAGGACTCCCACGAGTTCCTGCTGCTAATAGTATTTATGTTAATGACAGTGGCGATATTGAAGGGCTTTTTTAGGTAGGCTTGGGCNGGAATTGTAATGAGATAGATTCAGACTATCAATCTATTGTTAGAGTTGATTTCACAAAATCCTATGAGCCAGTTATAAGACAGTAACAATTCAATTTTTTTAAGGAGTTAATATGCCTGCAAAAAACGCGACACAATGGTCAAGTATTCCAGGAAAATTAAAATCTGGTGAATACGTAGATAGCAGAATTTATTCGGACCGTGATATTTTTGAAGAAGAACTTTCAAAGATATGGAGAAATATTTGGGTGCCAGTTTGCCATGAATCAGAACTCCCAGATCCATATTGCTTTAGGACAATGACAATAGCAAGAGAGCCCGTCATCGTTGTCCGTGGAAATGACAATCAGGTCAGAGCGTTTTTAAATGTTTGCCCTCATCGGGGAAACATGATTGAAAATAGGCCTTCAGGAACTTTTGAATCTGGTACTCCTTCAGGCGCTCCAAAACACATGACCTGCATGTTTCACGCTTGGCAATTTGACATGAAAGGAAATTGTGCGCATATCTCAAGAGCTGAAGAGGGATATCAGGACCGTCTGAAAAATAAGGATATTGGATTACGACGTCTTCGTTGCGAGGTGAAATACGGAGGATTTGTTTGGGTCAGCTTAAATGATAAGATTGAAAAATCTGTTGAAGAGTGGCTTCAAGGTGCTTTTGATTGTATGCAGCACTCTATCGATGCAGAACCACTCGAAGTGTTTCACTATCACAAGGCCATCATACCTTGTAATTACAAACTTTGGCATGATACGAATTCTGAATTTTATCATGATTATCTTCACTACCATAACCGAATAACCGGATTTAATGATTCGTATTTTGCTCGACAGTGTAAAGGCTTTGATAATGGACATGTCAATGTTGGTTCATTTGAAGTTCAATACGATCAGTATGAGGGGTTTGAATCGCGCGAAGAACTCTCATTTCCTCACCTGCCGGCAAATCATTGGGAAATGATAGATTTGTTTCCAGGAATGAATTTCAACTTAAGAGGTTCAGCGTTAAGGGTGGATTTGATGACCCCACTTGGTCCCGACAAGGTGATGATTGAATATCGGGGATTAGGCCTGAAAAGCGACACCGAGGAACAAAGATTGATCAGGCAAAGGCACCATAATTCAATTTGGGGTCCATTTGGAAGGAATCTCCATGAAGATTTNNTNGCNGTTTCAACACAACANGCNNCGATGAATGAATGGGCCGATGANCGNANAATACTTCATGGNAGNCATGAAAATGAAACNATCCATGATGAANTTGGNATGCGTCATTTTTATGACGAATGGGGTAAGTGGATGGACCGTTGGCCNGGTGATCCNGAATTANCCTATGANCAAGGNNTAAAAAAAGCNGCNTAANTCCNCATTATANNTNTNNATNNTGATNCGTTTGANTTAATTNAAATTCAAACGAATCTTGTCTATTAATTTTTCTACT
>NYUB01000120.1 GCA_002683785.1 Deltaproteobacteria bacterium | reverse complement strand
CTGATCAAGGAAGAACTGGGGAGGGAATGGCTGGAACCTGAACTTTTCCGTTTTGGTGCAAGTGGCCTGTTGACGGATATCGAACGACAACTGGAACATTTTGTTACAGGACGTTACTCCACGGCATACCGACAACCGATGGGATGAAGCATGAATCTCAAAGATCTCTACCAGAAAATGGAATACGGGCCCGCACCTGAAAATTCAGAACAAGCTGAGCAGTGGCTGGAGGAACACCAAAGGCAGTTCACACTTTTCATCAACGGGAAATGGGTTAAATCCTCAAATGAAAGCCGTTTTGAAACCCTCAATCCTGCATCGGGTCAACCCCTGGCCAGCATCACCGAGGCAGGTGAGATAGATATCGATCAGGCAGTGAATGCCGCAGGGAAAGCTTTTAATTCCTGGAGTACTCTCGATCGGCATCGTAGGTCCCGCTACCTCTATGCGATGGCGAGGCAGATGCAAAAGCATTCAAGGCTGCTTGCCGTGCTCGAAACCCTCGATAATGGAAAAACGATAAGAGAAACCAGAGATATCGATGTTCCTCTAGCAGTCAGACATTTCTACCATCATGCAGGCTGGGCGCAACTTCTCGATACGGAATTTGAAAATCACGAGCCTTTGGGAGTCGTCGGTCAGATCATTCCCTGGAACTTCCCATTGCTGATGCTGGCCTGGAAGGTCGCACCGGCTCTGGCAGCAGGAAATACGGTTGTGCTGAAACCGGCCGAGTTCACCCCGCTGACAGCACTTTGGTTTGCGGAAATGTGTCAGCGGATCGGTCTTCCTCCTGGAGTTTTCAATCTGATCACGGGTTCCGGAAATGCGGGAGCGATGCTGGCTTCTCATCCAGGGATTTCGAAAATTGCTTTCACCGGTTCCACGGAAGTGGGACGGCAGATCCGTGAAAACACGGCATTCTCCAGCAAGAAACTAACTCTAGAGCTGGGAGGCAAGTCGCCTTTTCTTGTCTTCGAAGATGCGGATCTCGACAGCACGGTGGAAGGGGTGGTGGATGCGATNTGGTTCAATCAGGGACAAGTCTGCTGCGCCGGTTCACGTCTGCTGGTCCAGGAAAGGGTGGCAAACCAGCTATTGGAAAAACTTAAGGCCCGGATGAAAAAACTCAGGGTTGGAGATCCCCTGGACAAAGGGATGGATATGGGAGCAATCATTGCTCCTGTCCAGTTGCAACGCATCCAGAAGCTTCTTCAACAAGGCTTGGAAGAAGGTGGGGAACTTTGGCAGTGGGAAGGGAAACTCCCGAAATCAGGATGCTTCTTTCCTCCTACCTTGATCTGCAATGTGGNCCCAGCTTCGATGTTGGCCCAGACCGAAATTTTTGGTCCGGTTTTGGTGTCCTCGACCTTCAGAACCCATGATGAGGCGGTTNCACTGGCAAACAACACAGCCTACGGCCTGGCTGCGAGTGTTTGGAGTGAGAACATCAACCTCGCATTGGATGTAGCACCAAAGTTAAAAGCTGGAGTGGTCTGGATCAACTGTACCAATCAATTCGATGCGTCTTCAGGTTTCGGTGGCTACCGTGAAAGCGGATTCGGTCGCGAAGGAGGGCATGAGGGCTTGTTCGAATACCTGAAGCCCAGCCACGAATCTTCCTGGAAAAAACATGCTCAAAGGATTCTGCTTGGATCCTCTTCTTCTGTATCGAAAGATACTGAGGATTATCCTGNCATCGACCGTACCCCAAAGCTTTACATTGGAGGAAAACAGGCTAGGCCGGATTCGGGTTACTCCCTAGCCGTGCTTGATTCAAAAAAACGGATCGCCGGTGAAGTCGGACATGGAAACCGTAAAGACATCCGGAATGCCGTCGAGGCAGCNCACAAAGCATCGGCATGGGGTTCACTCAATGGGCATTCCCGGGCCCAGGTACTCTNTTTTCTTGCTGAAAACCTGGAAGCCAGGAGGGAGGAATTCAGAAAGAGGATCTCAGATCTGACAAGAGATTCTACCCCGAAGGCCACCAAACAGGTCGATGCTGCCATCCGAAGGATTTTCAGTTATGCGGCATGGGCCGACAAATACGAAGGTCGAGTCCACCAGCCCCCGATGCGCGGTCTTGCTCTCGCAATACCGGAACCTTTTGGTGTCATGGGAATCATTGCGCCGGACGAGATGCCTTTGCTGGGGCTGCTTTCAATGATTCTTCCGTGCATTGCCGTAGGTAACCGGGTGGTTGCGGTTCCATCTCCTCGTGCGGCTTTGATTGCTACAGACTTTTATCAGGTGCTCGACACATCGGATGTGCCTGGTGGTGTGATCAATCTGGTGACAGGAGTTCCCTCCGAACTTGCTGCTGTTTTGGCCGCACATGATGATGTGGCTGCCATTTGGGGCATTGGGCCTGAAGACGAATGTGCAGAAATCAAAAAACGATCAGGTGGCAATCTTAAATCCGTCTGGACTTCCGATGGTAAGGTCCCAGACTGGTACGATGATCATTCTGAAGGTTCTATCTGGCTTGAACGCGCCACCCAGGTTAAGAATATCTGGATTCCTTATGGTGAATGATCTGTAGCTCCTGTTTTAACATTCCTGAATGAAACAATTCTGGTTCATCGGCGTCAGCACTGGACAGTCGATGATCATGCGCCTCTTTCCGGTCTGGGCAAAAATGCTTGGATTGAGTGACACATGTATGCATGGTGTCGATCTGCCTCCGGGTGTTACAGGAAAAGAAGTTCGTCAAGCCGTGGAGAAACTCCTTGAAGACCCGGATGCTCTCGGCGCACTGGTGACGACCCATAAACTCGCTGTCTGGGAAGAGGCCGTCGACCTTTTTGTGGAAGTGGATGAGCATGCCTCAAGGCTTGGGGAGATCAGTTGTATTTCCAAAAAAAAAGACGGAAGACTGATTGGACATGCAAAAGATCCCATAACATCAGCTAAAGCGATGGGTTTGATCCTCAAAAAGGATCATTGGAAGAATCATCCTCAAGCCAAGGCTCTTGTGCTCGGCTGTGGCGGAGCAGGCACCGCCATCATTGAACAACTTGCTTCAGGAATGGAAGGTTCTATTCCAAAAGAAATCACTGGATTGGAATCAAATTCAGAACGCCTGGAGAAGGTCAAAAACGATTTGAAAGAATCTAAGAATCTCATTTTGGAACAGTCAGATCTNTCCGGAAAGGCTGCGGCAGAAATCATGGATCGCCTTCCTCCCCAAAGTCTGATTGTGAATGCGACCGGAATGGGGAAAGACCTTCCGGGTTCTCCAATCCCAGCTGGAACCGAATTTTCTAAGCAGGGAATCGTTTGGGAACTCAATTACCGTGGTAGTCTCGAATTCTATAATCAGGCTAGGAAACAAGAATCGAAACGCAAACTCAGTGTTCATGACGGCTGGGATTATTTCCTTCTAGGCTGGTCTTCTGTGATGGAGGAGGTTTTTCATTTTGAATTGACGGAATCATTGATGAGTCACATGAAAGAGACTGCCAACCCGTTGAGGAATTTATGAACTGGATTTCCCCAAACTCAGGTCAAATCATCCCAGAATCGGGTAGGGTTGAAAATTCAAACGGGAGCTATCAAAAACGTTTCAGGGACTTGGAGGGGCTTTATGAAGATGCGGATGNCTTCCAGCAAATGCTTCCTGAATGGTCGGACCAGGTGGTTTATGAAGTTCAGGATCATCGTGCTTCAGAACAACCCGGCGATTTGATTTATGGGACGACTGTCATGAAGCCCGGAACCGTAGGTCTNGAGTTTTTCATGACCCGTGGACATCAGCATCTGAAAGCAGAATCTGCCGAAACCTATTTTGGACTTTCAGGAGAAGGCGTTCTACTGCTGGAAAGTCCTGATGGTGATGTGGAAGTCCAGGAAATCAGGGAAGGCATCTTGGTTTACGTTCCTCCCTATTGGATTCACAGGAGTATCAACACAGGAATGAAGGAACTGATCTTCCTGTTTAACTATCCGGCGGATGCGGGGCAGGATTATGGAATCATCGAAAGAAACCAAGGAATGCGGAAAAGGATTATTTCTGATGGCAAAAATGGATGGGATATAATTAAAAATAAAAAAAATCTGTAAGTCTCAAATTTGGAGTTCCTGTTTTGGATTACTTTTGGTTTTTTCTTACATTCAAGGTTTCTTCATCATGGATCGACC
Organism: Deltaproteobacteria bacterium; assembly: GCA_002683785.1. Classification (GTDB taxonomy): domain Bacteria; phylum SAR324; class SAR324; order SAR324; family NAC60-12; genus UBA1014. The sequence continues at coordinate 18,562 of NYUB01000120.1, read as the reverse complement.
CATCTTTGTGAAAAACAACACCATAACTCGTTGTTGCTGCATCGGATGAAATCAAGCCATCTTTGAGGTCATCTAAAACCCGTTCGGGTTCTCGATGGTAAGGATTCCCGAATCCTCCTCCGCCAGGGAGTTCAAGTCTTAACCTGTCTCCACGCGGAATGGCCTGCTCTCCCTTAACGCGAAGTTTNTTTCCGGAGACAAGGCTGACTCGCCCTGCGACCCCTTCATCCCCCCCATTACGTCCTTTTGGGGGATGGTGGACACGATCGAACATGGCTAAAACATTGAAAGGTTGTTGGTCCTTGCCTTCAATTTCCATGACCTGCCCCAATCCTCCTCGCCAGCGTCCCGGACCTCCGGAATCAGGCCGGAACTCTTTTCTTCTAAACAGCACGGGAGCAGCATTTTCGGTTGCCTCCACCGGCATGGTTCGAACCCCACTGGGAAATGCAGTTGCTGAAAGGCCGTCCTTGTTTGGCCTCGCCCCGGTACCTCCACTGTTGAAAGTGACAATGTTGAAATCAAGAATCTCTTCCTGGTCACCGCTTTCAAAGGAATAGTTCTTCCCGCCACGGAGCTGTGGATTCCAGATCGTTCCTGCACCTTCAGCAGGCATACCCTGGGAAAATGCTTCTCCAACTCCTTGTTCTTTTTCATGTAGGGTCTGGGAAGCTTGATGCAGACATCCAAAAATCAGGTCCGGCAGCATATGTCCAATCACATGTCTTACTGCAACGGGATAGGGACGAGGGGCATTGAGAATCGAACCCTGGGGGATTGTCGTACGGATCGGTTCCAGCGAGCCGGCATTATTGGGGATTTCAGGAGCCGCAATGCATTTGACCGCGAAGGCGCTGTAGGCCCTGGTGTAGGCGGGAGGCACATTGATCCCGAATCCACTGGCCGGGGAGGTTCCTTTGAAATCGATATCGACTCCCGAATCATTGATGGATAANCGGGCCTCCAGATGGACTGGTTGATCATACCCATCCACATCAAGCGTGTTGTGCCAACTCCCTTGGGGAAGCCTGGTAAGGTTCTTCAAGGTTGCATTTTTGGAAACTTCCAGAATGTGATCTGCCAGATACTGTAGATCGTTCAATCCAAATTCTTCCATCATTTCCTTCAATCTTCGGCATCCCTCATCATTGCATGCTGCAAGAGAAAACAAGTCACCCTGAACCTGAACCGGTTCCCTAACGTTTGCACGGACGATANCCAAAAGATCCTGGTTGATGNTTCCTTCGCGCAACAGAGGCAGGATGGGAATGTTCAGTCCTTCTTCGAAAACCTGCCTGGCATCCGGTCCAAATCCTCGTCCTCCAACATCCACCACATGGGATGTTGAGGAAAACAGACCCACAGGCCGGTCATGATGGAATGCAGGGGTGACGGTGGTGAAGTCATGCAGATGCCCGGTGGCCAGCCAGGGATCGTTCGTGAGATAACAATCTCCTTCTTTCATGCTTTCCAAAGGATGTTTATCAAGAAAATGCCTGACCGATTCTGCCATCGAATTGACGTGTCCCGGAGTTCCGGTAACTGCCTGGGCCAGCATTCTTCCTTGAGGATCGAAGATTCCTGCTGACAAATCACCCGCTTCTCGAACGGTGGTGCTGAATGAAGTGCGGATCAAAGTCTGAGCCTGTTCTTCCACCACAGAAATCAAACGATTCCACATCAGTTGGTTGTGGATCTTTTCCAGTGGGTTCATGTTCTCGGTCATTTTTGTTCAAGCATCAGGTGCCCTCCTGAAACCAACGNAACCGAAAACCCCTCAGGCACGACGATGCTGGTATCGGTTTCTTGGACCAACAACGGTCCTTCCAAAGTTTGTCCGAATTCAAATTCCGAACGCTGAAAGACTGGAACCGATTTAAAAGTGTTTTTTTCAAAGTGATAAGCCCTTCTGGTGTCGGAGGGAGAAATAGGATCTTTCATTGATTTTATCTCCAAATCCAGAGAATCCTGTTTGTTCTCAGGCTCAGCATAGAGTCTCAACGACCAGCTCAGGATTTCAATGTCCATGTCCGGAATGATGCGGGCGTATTGAAGACGGTACTCTTTGTCAAACCGTTGCTTTAACACTCCCCGGTCATGTTCGTTCTTCAGTTCATCGGGCAATTCCACTTCGATCTCGTGTCCCTGTCCGATGTATCTCATGAAAGCCTTCCTCATTTCTTTCACAGCGTATTTAGGACGACAGGCGTCGATGATGGTCTGGGCTTGTTGTCGCATNTCAGAAAACATCTTTTCAACCCGGCCCGTGTCCAGTTCAGAGAGATGCTGGTAAAGGCTTTGAACTATTTCATAAGCAGCCGGGGNTTTCAGGAATCCCAAGGCGGAACCCACTCCCGCACCAGAAGGAATAAGAATTTTACGAATCCCCAATTTTTGAGCAACACGTGAAGCATGCACTGGGGCTGCCCCTCCAAATGCGATCAGGGTTCGGTCATTGAGATTTTTACCACTTTCAATGCTGTGCACTCTTGCAGCACTGGCCATGTTTTCATCCACCATTTCAGAAATACCAACGGCAGCCAAAGGAATAGAAAGTTCCAGAGGAGTTGCAATCGATTCCGAAACAGCCTGTTCCGCTGCTTGCTGATCCAGTTTGATTCTCCCACCCGCAAATCGATTTTCATCCAAAAATCCAAGCAGCAGGTCTGCATCGGTTACTGCGGGTTGGCTCCCACCCTGTCCATAACAGGCCGGGCCTGGAGAGGCACCTGAACTCTCCGGTCCGACCTGGATCCGGTCCAATTCATCCACGGTCGCCAGTGAACCACCTCCGGCACCAATTTCTACCATCTCGATGACCGGGATCCGCAAGGGCAAGCCACTCCCTTTTTTAAAACGATAAACCCGGGCGACTTCAAAATGACGTCCGGCCTGAGGCTGTCCGTTTTCAATGAAACAGATCTTTGCCGTCGTGCCCCCCATGTCAAAGGAAAGCACCGGTCCCAACTTTAGTTTTTGTGCAAGGTCTGCAGCAAAAATCGCTCCTCCGGCAGGTCCTGATTCTACCAGACGGATTGGAAACCTTACCGCTGTTTCAGTGGTGGTTAAACCTCCTCCAGAAAGCATCATCAGCACTGGGGCATTCAGACCGTCATCCCGAAGCCCGTTCCCAAGCCGTTCCAGATAAGCTGAAATAACTGGCTGGATGTACGCATTTGCGGCAGTCGTGGAAAACCGTTCGTATTCCCGCATTTCGGGAGATACTTCAGATGATAATGAAATCCGCATATGAAGAAATTCTTCTCTTATCAAGGCTAAGATGCGTTTTTCATGTTCTGGATTGATAAAAGCATGAAGCAGGCAGATGGCAAGGCTCTCAATTTTTTCCTCTCGTAATTTTGGAAGGATTGAAAGCAATGACGTTTCATCCAGGGGTAAAATTTCTCGACCCTGTGCATCATGACGTTGGGCAACCGTGTATCTCCACCGACGGGGAATCAGGGGGCGGGGCTTTTCTAGAAATATATCATACTGGTCGAAGCGGCTTTCGGTCCCCATCTCAATCGTGTCACGGAATCCTTCCGTGGTGATCATCGCGGTTCGTGCTCCTTTACGTTCAATGATGGCATTGGTGGCCAAGGTGGTCCCGTGTATCACCAGATCCACGTCTTCAAACCTGGTGGATGCTTGTTCCAGTACTCTTCGAATTCCNTCTCTGACACCGNTTTCGGGAGCCTCCAACTGNGTCAGTAATTTGAGCGNGTAAAGCTCATTCTCTTTCTCGAGGACCACATCAGTGAAGGTTCCGCCGATATCTACCCCGATTCGGATTTTCGATTCTTGATTTNTCAAAANCAAAAAATATGCGGAGATTTAACAGAAATATTGGAAACAAAGCCGAGTTAGAATCGGATGTTTCATATCCCGAGGAATGCGCTGTGAAAAAGGTCACTCTTACGAAGTTCTGTTCCAGTACCTTCAGCAACAATCCGTCCTGTCTGCAGCAGATAGCCCCTGTCAGCAAGATCCAAAGCCTCCTGAACATTCTGTTCTACAAGCAGGATCGTGATCCCTTTTTCTTTGAGTTTGCCAACAATGTCCAGTACTTCATCCACGAGCTTAGGTGCCAGGCCGAGAGANGGTTCATCGAGCATCAGCAGTTTGGGATTGGACATCAATCCTCTTCCAATCGCTAGCATCTGCTGTTCTCCTCCTGAGAGGGTTGCTGCAGCCTGCATTCGTCTTTCTAGAAGCTTCGGNAAGAGTTCATAGATTAATTGAAGGTTGTTTTCGGTTTCAGCGGGATCTTTGAGGGTATAAGCACCGAGAAGAATGTTCTCTTCTACACTCAAAGGACTAAAGAGCATTTTTTCTTCAGGAACATAGACGATGCCCGATTCGACTATCGATTCTGTGGATTGCTGATGGATGTCCTTGCCATTGAATCGGATGCTCCCATCGAAAACAGGCTGGGAAGCCATGATTGCCCGCAGCATAGTGGATTTTCCTGCTCCATTAGACCCTAGAATGGCCACCGTTTCACCGGCATCCACTTGGATCGAGACCTCATGAAGGACGGGGAGTTTGGAATAGCGAACTCTGATCCTTTCCAGTTCAAGAAGTGGCACGGAATTCACTTGTTCGAGTTAAGAAGCATGAAATTGGAAATTTTTCAGGTGTCCAAATATTCCTTGGCGTAACGTTCTCCAAGATAGGCTTGAATCACTTTGGGATCTTTTGCCACCGTATCCGGAGAGCCATGTGAAATCAGTTTTCCAGAGTCCAGGACAAAGACCCGCTGGCTTATTTTCATGACCAGTTCCATGACATGTTCAATGAGCATTACGGTCACCCCCAATTGACCATGAATGTGGCGGATGTAACCTAGAATTTCATCAATTTCTCCGGAGTTGAGGCCCGCGGCGACTTCATCGAGGAGGAGCAATTTGGGGCGGGTTGCCAATGCTGTGGCCATGGTGACACGTTTTTGTGAAGCAACAGGAAGTTCGCTGACCTGAACCTCAGCAGAAGCATGAAGTTTGAGAAGTTGCATCACNTCATCAGCNTGCTCAAGCGCTTGAACTCGTGAAGATGTGCGCATAAAACAGCCCACCATGATGTTGTCTTTCACCGAAAGATCCCCTGAGGCAGAGTAGATCTGGAAGGTTCTTGCCATCCCTTTACGGGATATTTCATGTGCAGCCAGTGGTGTGACATCTTCTCCATTGAAATGAACGGATCCGCTGCTCAGTGGCTCATGCCCGGTGATACAGTTGAAAAGGGTGGTCTTTCCTGCACCGTTGGGGCCGATCAGGCCGATCACTTCTCCCGAATCCAGGCTCAGGGAAATGTNGTCGTTCGCCNTCANACCCCCNAAATCTTTGGANAAGTGGNTGACTTCNAGNAGGCTCATCNGTGNCTTTCTTTATTACGGAAGCGTTGAATCAACCCCCAGATGCCCTTCGGTTCCGTTGCGGAGATGAGCATGATGATCGAAGCATAGATCACGAGGTCGATGCCAATCAGTCCCGCACTCGCCCCCAACCANTCTTTGAGGTAACTCTTCAAGGGAATCAGGATGCCTGCCCCGATGATGGGTCCCCAGAGGGATCCTGCGCCTCCGAGCATTGCCATCAGTGCTATGAGGATCGAGATGTCAAGACTCATGGTGTCTTCGGGTTCGATGCTCTTGATGTAGCAAGCATGGAATGATCCGACCACACAGACGAAGGAAGTTGCAATCGCGTAGGTTTTTACTTTTGCNAGATGAACATTGATTCCGAGTGAACGTGCCACGGATTCATTGTCTTTNATGCNGCGCAACTGGTAGCCAAGTCGGGATTTTCTAAACCAATTGATGTAAAGAATTCCCAGGAAGAAAAACATCAGAAGGATGTAGTAATAGTAAATGTCTTCACGGAAAAACAANCNTANAAAATCAGGTGAGGTATATTTTATTGGAGAAATTTCAAGACCCTGTGATGCACCGACAAAATCCCAAACCTCGAACAAATCTTTGAGNACCAGTGAAGTGGCAATGGTTGCAATGGCGAAATAATGCCCTTTGAGACGGAACAACGGATATCCAATGANGAAAGACCACGTCACTCCGAGCANGACACCAATCGGCATGGAAAACCAGAAAGGGATATCCCAGCGGATCAGCATTACCGCTGTGGTGTAGGCACCAATCCCAACATACTGGGCCTTGCCCAGATCAACCTGACCGCCGTATCCACCGATCGTGTTCCAGCCCATTCCATAAAGGGAAAACATNAGGAACTGGATCATCGTTGCCATGGCAAACGATGAATGAGGGAAAAGAGGAAAGAGCAGAAGTGACAGAGCTACGAGTCCTACGATCGTCAGATCGATTCTCGGGAAATCCGAAAAATCGAAAGANGTTTTCAGAGTTTCCATCCGAACAATCCNCGAGGNCTGAAAACCATGATCAGAAAATAGGCCAGNTAAACCCACATGTACTTGAAGGAAGTCATTGGAACGTCATACATCCACTCGACTTCGAAGGTATAGGTCAAGTAATCCCAAAATCCTGGGATTTCGGTGATCAGTCCAACGACGAGNCCGGCAAAGAAAGCTCCGGGCACACTGCCGAATCCTCCCAGTGCGACGATTGCAAAGGCCATCATGGTAAAAAGTAACCCTGCAAAAGGGGTGACCGACCAGAAATTCACGATGATCGCTCCCGCGACCATCACCGTAGCCCCCCCCAATCCCCAGGCCAGGGCATACATCTTTTCGGTCGGAATCCCCATGTACCGGGCAGCTTGAGGATTGAGCGATGTGGCCTTCAGGGCTTTGCCAAAACGGGTGCGGTTGATGAGTAACCAGACTCCGAGAAAAGCCAGCACCGAAATTACCGAGGCAGCCAGTTTTGTTGCGGGTATGATCACCCCCATGCCAAGGTCGAAACTCTTGCCGACCAACACTCCGGACATCACGGCCCGGTCCTCAGGCCCAAAAAACATAAGGGCCAGATTGCGAAGCAGCAGCATCAACCCAAAGGTTCCCAGTAGTTGTGCGATCATTGGACCGCGAAGAAGATANCGGANGAATCCGGAATAGCAGAGGACCCCCAGCAAAAATCCGAACAGAGCTGCAACAGGGAGAGTCAGCAGTGGCTCAAGCCCCGTTATTTGAGAGGTAAAAAGCCCGGTATACATCCCCAGCATCAGGAACTCGCCGTGTGAAAAATTAACGATGTCCATCACCCCGAAAATGATGGTCAAACCGAGCGACACCAGTGCGATGACAGATCCGAATAGCAGTCCCGCCACCAGAGAACTGAGAAGGATGTCGATCATTTCCATGATACTGCTTCCTGCATCAAGCTTTCTACAATTTCATCCCAAATCAATCTTCTATCTCTTCTCAAAGGGNACCCCACGCATCATAGNTAGATGAATTCCTCNNTNAGAAGAGTGAAGGTCTACTTATCAGGTTGAATTGAGGGAGACGATAAATGCCTCCCTCTTCGTGAGTCGACAATTTTTGGAATCCCTCTTCCTGATTAAGAAAGAAGGATAAGGATCAGAATGAAGGAAGTGGATAAATCATGTCGGCGGATGCCACGTCAAAGGGATAGACAATCTCCATGGCGATTGAGCCGTCGCTTTGTTTCTGATATTGTCCAATCAGACCAGAACCTTTAGTGTTTTGACCGATTTCTTCACCTTCAGAGGAAAACTGGATACCTGCCCATGGTACAACAAGTTCATTCCCCGAGATGTCCAATTGGTTTGAAGCTTTCTGAATCGCTGTAGGGGAGGTGCTTCCAGCATTCTCAAGTACATGAGCCCAGGCCTGGACCGCAGTGAATGCTCGCGCAGAAGCTCCATTGAAATCGACTCCTGCACGCTCTTTATACAGGGCATTCACTTTTCCTGCAATGGGCTTGATCTCTACTACTTTCGGAAGGAAAACCGTTCTGGTCAAAACTCCAAGGGTTGCGTCCCCGAGGGTTTTTACAAACTCAGGTTTTTCGAATCCTGCGTTTTGTCCCCAGATCAGTTTGGGATTCGCCTTCTGTGCTTTGAGTGTCTTCATCATCAGAATTGCATCTGAGGTGTAGGAAGCAAAAAGCATTGCGTCAGGACGGGAATTTTTTAACGAACGGACTTCACTTGAGAGGTCTGCAGATTTTGCAGAATAAAGCATCGATTTACGGAGCTTGAGTCCGTATTCAGGTGCAAATCCTTCAATCAACGAACAGACATGGGAACCCCACTCAGTTTTTTCACAGGCAGCAGAAATTTTTCCAAGGCTAGATTTGGAAACGGCACTCACTCCACGGACCTTTCCTTCTTGAAGTCCTTTGATCAATTCAAAAAGGTCTTTGGTGAACCATTTATCATGAGGAGTGGTTCTCCAGAACCATTTGAATCCGCGCTTGGTCAGGGCGGGTGAGGTTGAGGTGCCATTGATCATCGGAACGCCGTATTGCTCGGCGACCGCACTCACGGTCTTTGTTACGGAACTGTGATAGCAGCCCATCAATCCATCTACTTTGTCATCCAGGACGAGTTTTTTTGCCAGGTCGGCACCAAGAGTGGGGTTGGCTTCATGATCTTTGAAGATCAGTTTGATCTGGGCGCCGTCCATACTCGCAATCCCTTTTGCCTTAGCCATGCTCATATCAAGATTCATGGTTTTATTGGCGATCTCAGCAGCCAATTCTGCTCCCGCCCTGAGTTGACGGCCTGCAGCCGCAAAATTTCCGCTGAGGGGATAAATCACTCCGATTCGGATCTCTTTAGCAGCAAAAAGATTCCAGGGCAGCAGTGCAAAAATTAAGGCTGATGTAATGGTTAGTTTCGTTAGCTTCATCATTTCTCCTGAAAAGGAATTATAAAAAAATAATCTAATAGCTTTAAACATTTTTTTGTCAAGTTCAATGCTTTGCTTTAATTGGGTCTAACGAGGTAAAAAAGATTTTTCCCAAATAATCGTAATTATGATATTTTTTTATTTATTTTGTTATTCTCTATCCAGATCTATCTGTTAAGTCATGATTGGCAAAAAATGAAAACCCTTGATGAAATTCATGCTTCTCCAGCCCAGATCCGCAAGGAATTTGCAACAGGTCAAAGATTTGGAGACACATCAGGACTCTGCCCGGGATATGCCCAGGCCAACCTGGTGATCCTGCCGAAAGATTGGGCATTTGAATTCCTGCTTTTCTGTCAGAGAAATCCTCAACCCTGTCCGATACTTGAAGTTTTGGATCCGGGTTCATTTCAGATCCAGAATCTTGCAAACCTTGAGGATATTAGAAACAGCCTGCCACGGTACCGAATTTGGGAGGAAGGAAAACTGGTTTCCGAACCGGATGATGTTTTGGATGCCTGGAGGGAGGATCTGGTCACGTTTCTGCTCGGTTGCAGTTTTAGTTTTGAAGCGGCTCTTCAGGACGAAGGTATTCCGATCAGGCATCTGGAACAGGGTCGAAACGTTTCCATGTATCGGACCAATATCCCCACCAATCCTGCAGGGCGTTTGAATGGGCCCATGGTGGTTTCGATGCGGCCCATACCGGAAGCTAGTCTTGACAAAGCCAAAACCATCTCTGGCCGCTTCATGGCTTCTCACGGAATGCCGGTTCATGCTGGAGATCCTGCTCAAATCGGTATCCCTGATTTGTCAAATCCCGACTATGGCGATGCCGTATCCCTGAAGTCGGGAGATGTTCCGGTTTTCTGGGCTTGCGGAGTGACTCCCCAGGCAGTTTTGATGGATTCCGGAGTTGAATTTGCCATCACCCATGCTCCAGGTCACATGTTCATCAGTGATTTAACCTCGGATGAACTGGAAAAAAGAGATTTAATCAAAGGAAGAGACATTCGCTCAAAACCTGAATGATCCAGTCAATCATACTCCCCTAAAATACATCTAGTTTTAGATTTTCCCAAGCAATTGGGATTGATCTAAGTAAATTTACGTATAGATCCAAAAGCTGTTTGACTTTATTTTAAACAAGCTTTCAATGTGGTTTCATAAAACCCATTGCTCAGGCACGTCAATGACGAAAATTTTATTATGGGAGGAGTATTAGCTAAGATTTAAATCATTAATGAATCGAAGCTAATTTTTTGAATTAGGAGCACAACCCGTGAGTGGGCGAATCCCTGTACGAGCCGAAGTGGTCCGGTAGGGTTTGCGGGGGTGCTCCTATTTTTTTAGGTCAAGACCCTGATCGGTTCTTTAATTTTGATCATTCCTTTGAGGTCTTGAGAATTTTTTCTACGCTTTGGACCTTGTCTTCCATACTTTGATTACGATCGGTACGTGTCCCCAACCTGAGGTTGGTAGAAATCCTCGGTGCACCCATCTGGTGAAGTTTCTCATGGCAGCGCTTAACCGCCTGAAAGACTTCGTCCCATTCTCCTTCAATATTGGTTCCGTATGCATGCATCCCGATTTTTAAACCGGCTTCGGAAAGGATTTGTTCGCAGGCTGCAATATATCGGCTGACGGAGACACCCACCCCAAGGGGTACCACGCAGAGATCCATGATTACTTTCATATTCAGTATCTTTTAACTCCCGTTTTGATTTTTGGAGAATTGATAGATTTCCTCACCGTTTTGGTCAAAGAAACGGGCTAGCATCACATCCTGGGTGAAGTGGGTCCAGACGTAGCCGTGATTCGGATGGAGGAATTCTGCATTTGAATACGTTCTGCCCTTGTCATTTTCCAACGGGCTTCCCCCTCCTCCCGAGGTGATTTGATCCAAATCCCCAATCCTGCAATGTTCCAGAATGTGGTTATGTCCGCAGCAGTAAAGCTGGGCGGATGAGGAACGTAAAAAAATCTTTTCCAACCAGTTCATCCCCCGATGTCTGCCTTGGGTAACTATGGGTCGATGTCCAAAAACAACCCGCCATGCTGTGGTTCTTGGGCGGAGCAGGTTCCAGAGAGAGCAGATGGTGCAGGAGGTGTTGATGCCGATGAACTGAACCGGGCCGCCGATGAAGTCATAATTGCTGTCGGGCATGGTCCACCGATCACTGTGGTTGGTGTATTCCACCTGAGCCCTCCAGTTTCCCTGCAGATCGTGATTGCCCAGGACAGGATAGAAAGGGACCTTCTGGGTATAAACCTCCTCGAATTTTTCCTGAAACTGGGGATCCTGAAGATTTTCCACTCCATGTTGGATATAATTGTCCCCCAACATCAGCACCAGGTCGCAACCCAGTTGATCACAGGTGATTGCAGTTTTTACCGCAATATTCTTTTGCTCCACACTTCCTGATCCCCAGTCTCCAAGCAGCAGGACCTTTACCTCGGTTGATTCAGGAAGCACATCCAGAGGACGTTTTACCTCGATGCCTGCAGAAAAGCATGCTTTGCGTTCCAGGGCTTCTCTGAGAAAATTTTGATACACTTGGATTGTACGGGGTGCTCAGGGATTTAAAATCATTTTCTTGTTCGAAAAAATACCAATTCGATGAAACATACTAAAGCGCAAATAAACACTTGAAACACTGATTTTACATACAAGACTCGGTGTTTGATACACTTTGTTACTCAGTGTTACTGCTCTGAAAAGCTACTCAGCAAAAAATCGGATATCTTGATCAACATCAATGGAAATTTTGTGGAGATCAAAAAATGGAATCCTTTCAATTATGGAAACTATCAGGAGCCTTGCTGCTCGGAATGGGTGTATTTTTGTTCGGATGCAGGAATGGAGACCCCGAAGCAGAGCAGGTGAATGCCGTCATAGCGGAACGTCTGGATTTGAATGAAGAAAAGGCAGCAAGGGTGCAACCGGTCACCGCAGAACTTTGGGGTGAACGAGAAATGCTGCGAAAGCTTCGAGCTGATTTATACGATCAACTGCTGGCTCAGCTGAAAAGTAAATCGGCTGATTCAGGAGAAATGGAAAAAACACTGAAAACGAGCTGGCTGCAGGTGGAGAACCTGATTCCTAAAGCAGCCAGTGCTTTTTCCGAATACCATGCTGTGATGGCACCGGAAAAGCGCGCGGAAATGGTCGAGAAAATCGAAAAGCGAAGAGAGTGGATCCAACAAGGCCGCAGACGGTTCTGGAGTTTTTCGGATGAAGGTCCTACTGCTGAAGATATCAACGGGAAGATGGCCGAGCGCCTCAATTTGACTCTGGAACAGGAGACACAGATGCTTCCGGTGACAGAAAAACTTTTCGATGAGCGTGATGCGATCAAGCAGGCGCGATTGAAGGTCTATGATGAGGTGCTTGCACAACTCAAAAACGATACTGTCGATACGGCCCAACTCGAATCGGTTCTACATAGCACTTGGACCACCATGGATGTACGGATTCCGATGGTCTCAGATGCCTTTGCTTCCGTCCATGCGGTCCTCACCCCGGAACAGCGTGCTGAGTTATCTGAAAAGCTGGAACGCCGCCAAAAAAGGCGTAAAAATCGTCGACATCATCGTTGGCATGACTGGCACTGATTCTTTCATTATTAACGATCATGTTAGATTTTATTAACACTATTCCAGATGATCTTCATCCGATTTTGATTCATTTCCCGATCGCTTTGATCGGATTCAGTTTTCTTCTGAGTATCCTTTCATTTTGGTTTTCCACTTTGAATGAGACCAGTTGGTTGCTTTTGTGGGTTGGTAGTTTTTCATGCATTCCTGCTTCCGTTTCAGGTTTGATCGCTCATTTCCCATATGAAGAAACCGAACTATTAGAGGTGATTGAAATTCATCAGATGCTCGGAGTATTGGGGACCTTATCTATGCTATTAATCGTTGGTGGTCGATTTTGGAGCAGACGCCGGCAGAAAGATTTTGGTTTGAGTCATGGTTACCGGGTTCTGGCGGCAGTCGGGCTTATCTGGGTCACGCTTTTGGGTGGAACCGGAGGGCAATTAACTTATGAATATGCGGTCAACGTGAGAGCCATCAACCCATTAATCAACGTATCTGCAGACCGATAACAACAACTGTATTTCCATTCTTAAAAATATCCGTTTTTTTTGGTCATAAAAATAGAATCAGAATTTCTGAACACTAATCATGGAAACAACATCTCAGACATTGCTCGTCATTGATGATGACGCCAAGCTGAATCAATTGTTGACCAATTATCTAGGGGAAATGGGTTTTCAGGTGCTGACGGCAACAAAACCAAGTGAGGGACTCAGAATTCTTTCACGTGACAAACCGAATTTGGTCATTCTTGATATTATGCTTCCTGAAATGGATGGCCTGGAAGTCTGCAGGACAATTCGAAAAGACTCTACAGTTCCGATCCTCATGCTTACTGCCCGGGGTGAAACCACCGACCGTATTGTCGGGCTCGAACTNGGCGCCGATGACTATCTGCCCAAACCTTTCGAACCCCGTGAANTGGTGGCTAGNATCCAGTCTGTTCTGCGNAGANCGGNAAACNGCAATGATGAAAANGAGGAAAGGATTTTTTCTGGACTNAAGGTCAACTACCANNGTCAACGCGTGGAACTGGATGGAGAATTGCTGGAACTGACNACACTAGAATTCGAATGTCTTGCTTTGTTNACACGNAACGTTGGNAAAGTTCTCAACAGGGACNGGATCATGGAGGCNCTCCATGGCGTGGAATGGGATGCTTATTCGAGGACCGTGGACATCAANATGAGCCGCCTGCGNCANAAACTGAAAGAAGATGCCAAGAATCCNCGTTTCATCAAGACCATTTGGGGNTCAGGTTACATGTTCATCGGTGAGGANGATTTTGAAAACTGAATGGCTGCGAAGTTCTTTCACCTCCCTTTTCACCAAGCTGCTGCTGATCATGTTTGGTGCGGGAGTGCTCATCGTTTTGACGGTGGCTTCCATCACCTGGTTGATGTTCGATGAAAAAGGCAAGGATGTATTCCGCAGAAACATGAATCAGTATGTGAGCTACCTCGTTCGGGATTTAGGTATTCCTCCGAACCGGAAACGAGCTGAAAAACTGTCAGACCAGCTTTTTATCAACATCCATTACAAAGGTCCCAAAATTTCCTGGAAAACTTCAGGAGTGCTCCCGCCTCTGGACCAGATCAGCTTCAAGAAGCTCCAAACCAACCCTGGCATTGAGGTTGGCCGCTATCGCAGCAACAGGAGGGTATTTCGAGCTCTTAATGGGGAACACACCATCTACTTTCATCACCGAAGAGAGATCATCCCCCTTACAGGTTGGATCTGGGGAGCCGTTTTGGCAATTGCGATCCTATTCTGGATTTTTCTAACCTACCTGGCGCTTCGTTGGGTGCTTCAGCCGATCCATTGGCTTTCAGGAGGGGTAGAGGCTCTTGCTTCCGGAAACCTGGAACATCGTGTTCGTAGCGACCGCAAGGACGAACTCGGTAAGCTCACTAGAGGATTCAACCGAATGGCGGAACGCATTTCGACGATGCTTGCCGCAAGAAAGCAGCTTTTGCTCGATGTGAGTCATGAACTGCGTTCGCCGATGACCCGCATGAAAGTTGCCCTGGAAATGATGCCTGCCGATGCATTACGGAAAACCCTGGAGGAGGACCTTCGAATGCTGGAAAGCATGGTTAGGGAAATTCTTGAAACGGCACGGCTTGAAAGCAAAAACGGTAGGTTGAATCTCCAGCAGTTGGATTTAGTAGAACTGGTGAAAATATTTTTAAATAAATATAGCAAAGGCAAACATGAAATCCTTCTCAAGGAATCGCCGAAAAAGTTGATGATTCAGGCTGATCCCGAACAAATAACAATCGTTCTTGAAAACCTGCTGAACAATGCACGGCGATTCAGCGATGAAGGTTCGAATCCTGTGGAGGTGAAGATCAATGAATACGAAAACAAGGCAGTGCTAAGTGTCCGGGATCATGGAATCGGCATTCCTGCTGATGAACTGACTATGATCTTTGAACCCTTTTATCAGATAGATAAATCACGAATCCGTGATTCAAATCATTATGGGCTGGGTTTGAATCTATGCAAAAGCATCGCAGAGGCACATAATGGAAACATCCGGGTGGAAAGCGTAGAAGGTTCTGGAAGCACCTTCCACTTTGAGATTCCATGCTACAGCAGACTTTCTGACAGAGAATAGGAATACCCATGTGGAAAAAACTTTTAAGCCCCCAGATCTGGTTGCCGTTGATAATTCTGGGTGCAGGTGCAGGATTGGTGATGTATTTCATGGGAAACCAACCGAAAGCCCGTAAAATACCGAACCCTTTCAAAGGAACCCTGGTCGAAGTGACCCAGACGGTTCGTTCCAACTCGAGAATTCTTTTCGAAACTCATGGGCGCGTTCGTGCGGCTCAACGGGTTGTGGTAACCGCCCAAGTGAACGGAGTGGTCAACTGGATCAGTCCCTTGCTCGCTGAAGGCAGTTTCTTTCAATCAGGGGAACTGTTGATGACCCTGGACCCACTGAACAGCGCCAATCTTGATTTCACACTGATCAAGGCACCCTTTAGCGGAGTGGTGCAGAAGCGTAATGTTGACCTCGGGCAGCATGTCAATACCGGGACACAATTGGCTACCCTGATTGGAAGCGATCGTGCCGAGGTTATAACCGATGTCCCGTTGAGTCGGATGGAATGGTTGATGGGAGGGCCAAGTAAGCCCGGCGAGGAAGATCCCAACCAATATTCGCTGGATGCAGAAATTTCAATGCGAGTTGGCGCTCAAAATGCTGTCTGGAGTGGTCAAGTTGAGCGCCACCTGCTGGAACTGACTCCTAACGGGATGATGGTTCAGTTGATCCTCAGCGTGGAGGACCCTTTTCGACTGAGACCCTCTGAACCAGGAAATTGGATCCGTCTGGACAAGAAAGAAAATAAAGCGGTGCCAAAACCAAAAAGAAAAAATGAGGGGTTACCTGCGTCGAAGAATGAGGCTGCTTTTTCCGTTCCTTTGTTTATTGGAGCCTTTGTGGAAGTCAAAATACCCGGGAAAACCCTGGAATCCGTCATTGAGTTGCCAGTAAGGGCCCTTCGTGATGAAAACACGGTCTGGGTGGTTGAAAACGAATTACTGCAAATCCGTAAGGTTGAGATCGTTCACCTGGAAGGGGATTCCTTTTATGTTTCGAAAGGATTGAAACCGGGTGAGGAGGTGGTGACGTCACCTCTCAAGGGGGCTGCCAACGGGATGAAAGTCAGTTTGCAGGGATCCGGTACCCCTGGACGAAGCATGAGGGCACAGAAAAAAAAAGGAGATCAAGGACAAATAACTGATCATGGAATGAACAAGCAGAAGTCCAGGAAAAAGAAATGGCAGCAGGAAACTAAAGGCAAGGGAAAGGCTCTGAAACCAAGAAAAGCAAGACAAGCTGAGGAGGAAGCATGATTCGTTGGATGGCAGAGCACAAAGTGGCGGCGAATTTGCTGATGCTGATTCTCCTCTTCTGGGGGGGGATGAGCACTCTGAACATCAAACAGGAACTTTTTCCAGCATTTGAGTTGGATCTGCTGGTGGTTGCAGTTCCCTATTCTGGGGCAACGCCCGAAGAGGTCGAGGAATCCATCATAGTTCCTATAGAATCTGCGCTTGAAGGCATTGAAGGCATCAAGAAAATGACCTCAACTGCTCGAGAAGGTGCAGCAAGCATACGCATTGAATTGGATGAGGGATCAAACCGGAAATTGATCCAGGATGAAGTTCAATCCGAAATCGACCGTATCAGCATCTTTCCGGATGAAGCAGAAACCCCACGGATCACCGCTCCAAGAATCCGACGTGAAGTGTTGAACATCGTGGTTTATGGGGATGCTCCAAACCGCTCGCTGGTGGAATGGGCACAATTAATCAAGGATGAATTGCTCAAAGATGATCGGATTACCCAGGTTGATGTTGAGCAGCGCAGGACTTTTGAACTGAAAATTGAGATTCCCAGGAGTGAGCTACAACAATATTCCATGACGATGGATCATGTCGCCCAGATCATCCGACAATCGACAATCGATATGCCCGGAGGAAAGATCCAAACTTCAGGCGGAGATCTTCTGGTGCGAACCAAGGAACGCCGATACACCGCCAGTGAATATGCACGTATCCCTTTACTGAAAACCGGCCAGGGAGCACTGCTGCTGGGGGACATTGCTCGGATTTCTGATGGATTTGAGGAATCCGTTTTGCGTAACCGTTATAACGGGAAACCTTCCCAGCGTATTGCGGTCTATCGTGTCGGGGACCAGACTCCTACAGAAGTCTCTCAGGCGGTGCAGAAAAAACTTCTGGAAATAGAAAACCGACTGCCGATTAGCATCAGTACTTCGATCCTCAACGATCGTTCCACAGTGCTTCAGGACCGGATTGACCTGCTGGTCAAGAATCTGCTTTACGGGCTCGTTCTGGTATTTTTGACATTGGCTCTTTTCCTCAAAATTCCTCTTGCCTTCTGGATCATGATGGGGATTCCGATCAGTTATGCCGGGGCCATGATCGCCATGCCAGGGATCGATGTGAGCATCAACATGATATCCCTCTTCGCCTTCATCCTGGTTCTTGGAATCGTGGTTGATGATGCCATTGTGGTTGGTGAGAACATCTATGCCCATCAGGAGATGAACAAATCTCCGGTCATGGCTGCTGTGGAAGGAGCACGTGAAATAAGTACGCCTGTATTGATCACCATCCTTACCACTGTTGCCGCGTTCATTCCGTTTTATTTTGTTCCGGGCACCACAGGAAAGTTTTTCCGGAGTATTCCCAACGTCCTGATCATCATCCTTTTTCTTTCCTTGGTGGAAGCAATGTTCATCCTGCCAGGTCATCTGGCACACCGATATCGTCTCATTGAATGGATCCTTCGTCCTTTAGAATGGATTCTGGACTGGCCCCGCACTTATCTCAGCAAGATGCTCAAATGGGTTTCAGAGGAGCCTTACCGGAAGCTCCTAAAGCTCAGCATTCGCTACCGTTATACCACCCTGGCCGTTGGAATTTTTATGATGTTGCTATGTGCGGGCTTGGCGCTAGGCGGACACATTCGTTTCACGTTCTTTCCTTCCATCGACAGTGACAGGATCAATGTCAGGGCAGAGCTTCCTTTTGGTACTCCGGTTGAAGTGGCAGAGAAGGTGGAATCCCAAATGCTGGAACACGCGGAGACCCTGCTTGCGAAGTATGAAGCAGAAAACGGTAAACCTGTAGCAGATGGGATCTACAGTACTCTCGGTAAGGGAGGTAGTCACAAACTGAACATGCGGGTTTATCTCAAACCCCTTGACGAACGGGGATTTGAATCCAAGGAATTCAGCAGGCAATGGCAGAGGATGCTTGGTCAAATTCCTGGATTGACCAATCTATCCTATCGTAGCCGTCATAGGGTCGCATCAGAAAATGATATTGACCTGCAGCTTAGTCATCCAGAAAGTCAGGTGCTGGAGAGGGTTGTGGGACGTTTCAAAGAGGATCTTTCCCAATATCCCGGAGTGAGTGACATTGAGGACACCACTGATACCGGAAAGAAAGAAGTCCGTCTCACCCTGAGTGACGCAGGCCATGCGATGGGTATGAATGCGCAGGATCTGACCCGGCAGGTTCGTGGAGCTTTCCAGGGACTGGAAGTGTTCAAAATCCAGCGCGAGGGGAACGAAGTCAGTGTCATGCTTCGTATTCCGGAGGAGGAAAG
>NYUB01000119.1 GCA_002683785.1 Deltaproteobacteria bacterium | reverse complement strand
GAGAATGTTATGAGTACTGGAATCGAAAGCTGGACTCCTGTCAAAGAAGTGGCTGCCTTGTCCCCGTTCAGTGGTGGGGAAGTCTTATTGACCATCATTGCGGTGGTTCTTTGGATTGGCTGGCACATCTGGCAGATTAAGTCTGAAAACAGCTCCTACGACGAGCAAGTGGCAAAACTGCGATGAAACTTGTCCAATGTGCTGTATCTGGAGACTAAATCATCATCTGACACGATGAGTGATTTGAGCTCTGCCAAAAAATTAACGTTGCCGTACCTTGTGTGCGGTGACGTTCCTGCCTTTTAGATTTTTTACAATAAACCCAATGGTGTAGCAAAGGGAAATTCAACCATATTATTTGCCCGGAACCCAATCTGTCCCGGATAGTGGAACTTGTGCCATTGCGGCGGCTTCCACTGTCAAGGCGACCAAGTCTTCCGGTTCAAGATTGTGGACATGACTTTTCCCGCAAGCACGAGCGATGGTCTGTGCTTCAAGAGTCATCACCTTGAGATAATTCGCCAATCGCCGACCTGCCAAAACTGGATCAAGCCGTTTGGATAACTCTGGATCTTGAGTGGAAATTCCGGCAGGATCCTGCCCTTCGTGCCAGTCGTCATAAGCTCCGGCAGTCGTACCGAGTTTCCGATATTCCTCTTCCAGTTCCGGATCGTTGTCTCCCAACGCCACCAATGCGGCAGTTCCGATAGAAACCGCATCCGCTCCCAATGCCAAAGCCTTTGCGACATCGGCACCATTCCGGATGCCTCCGGAAACAATCAACTGTACTTTCCGGTGCATTCCCAAATCCTGCAACGCTTTGACCGCCGGTCTAATGCAGGCAAGCGTCGGTTGTCCGACATGTTCGATAAAAACTTCCTGCGTGGCCGCCGTGCCGCCCTGCATTCCGTCCATCACAATCACATCGGCTCCGGCTTTGACAGAAAGTGCGGTGTCGTAATATGGTCGCGCTCCGCCGATTTTGATAAAAATCGGTTTCTCCCAATCTGTGATTTCCCGCAATTCGCTGATTTTGATTTCCAAGTCGTCCGGCCCTGTCCAATCCGGATGACGACAGGCTGAACGTTGGTCAATGCCTTGCGGAAGATTACGCATTTCCGCTACACGTTCTGAAATTTTCAACCCCAATAACATCCCGCCGCCGCCGGGTTTTGCGCCTTGTCCGACGACGACTTCAATCGCATCGGCTTTGCGTAAATCATCCGGATTCATGCCGTAGCGTGAAGGCAGATATTGATAAATCAGCGTTTCCGATTGCCCCCGTTCTTCCGGAGTCATGCCGCCGTCTCCGGTTGTTGTGGAAGTTCCGGCGATGGTTGCGCCTCGACCCAGGGCTTCTTTGGCTTGCGCCGACAACGAACCAAAACTCATTCCGGCAATTGTGATGGGAATTTTCAGGCGCAATGGATTTTTTGCAAATCTAGTTCCCAGAACCACTTCAGTTCCGCAGTTTTCACGATAACCTTCTAGCGGATAACGCGACATGGATGCTCCAAGAAATAGCAAATCATCGAGTCCCGGCAATGGTCGTTTTGCACCTCCTCCACGAATATCATAAATTCCGGTAGCTGCTGCTCTGCGGATTTCAGACAAGGTATAATCGTCAAAAGTTGCCGATTTGCGCGGATGAGTTTGTGCAGTGAGTTTTGTCATTTCAAATTAGTAGGCATCAGCATTATCAATATCAAAATTATACAGTTTACGGGCCGAACCGTAACGGCGAAAATCGGCGGGATCGGCTTTTAATCCGGAAGATACTAAAAGTTCGGAGAGTTTTGAAAAATGTTCCGGAGTCATTTCTTTTTCAATGCAATCCGCTCCCAAACCGGAAACTTCACCACGCACAAATATTTTGGTTTCATAAATCGAATCGCCCAATGCTTCTCCTGCATCACCGCAAATCACAAGGTTTCCGCTTTGCGCCATGAATCCGGACATGTGACCGACCGAACCCCCAACGACAATATCCACGCCTTTCATCGAAATTCCGCAACGCGAAGACGCATTGCCTTCAATCACCAACAAACCGCCATGTGCGGTTGCGCCTGCGGATTCGGAAGCATTGCCCGTTACACGAATATTTCCGGACATCATGTTTTCGGCAAGTCCAACTCCGGCGTGTCCGGTAACCATGATTTTTGCAAATTTGTTCATGCCGCCGCAATAAAAACCAACATGCCCTTTAATTTCAACAATCAGCGGCGCATCAAGTCCACACGCAATGGAATGTTGACCTTGCGGATTTTGAATTTCAAAATTCTGCCTGCTGTCTTGGGGCAAATCATGGAGTGTGGAATTCACTCCACGCACTCCGATTTTTTTCAGATCAAGAATTTCCATTATTCTTCACCCCAAGTATAAATGGTTGAGGGTTCCGGTTCCCAAATTTCCGCATTTTCTGACCCGCGTAAATGGGCAATTGCACGAAATTCTGTGGCCATGGCGACCCAGTCATCGGTTTCGGCCAGCACTGCATGTTTGCAGGCAATAGGGTCACGCACGACCGCAAAGCCGTTTTGTGTACCGATGCAGAATGTGTAAAAACCGTCAAGTTCTCGAATGCCGTCTTCCAATGCTTGACGCAGAGTTGCTCCGGAACGGAGTTTCCAGGTCAAGTAAGCCCCGGCAACCTCGGTGTCATTTTCGGTTTGAAAACGGATACCCTCGCGCTCCAGATTTCTGCGGAGGATATTGTGGTTTGAAAGCGAGCCGTTGTGAACAAGACAAAGGTCTGCTCCGGTTGCAAAGGGATGGGAACCGGCAGTGGTAACTGCACTTTCTGTTGCCATTCGCGTATGACCGATCATGTGAGTTCCTGAAGCATGACTTAGGTTGAATTGCTCGTAGACCGTTTCCGGAGGTCCAACTTCCTTGAATATTTCAATCGACTGTCCACTACCGACAATCCGGATTTCAGCCAGAACGTCCGGTGCGGGCTGTGAATTTTTCAACCACCGGACAACTTTAGCTTCGTCCGCATCTGTAACGAGAATACAATGCGTTCCCACCGTTTTAATGGAAACAGAACACTGCAGCGTTGCAGCCAATTCAGTTTCCAGCGTTTCCCAAGAGAAATCCGGATCATCGTGCGCCAATGAAAATTTCGTCTGTCCCGACTCTACGGGGTTCCGGTAAATGGCCACTCCTGCTGAATCTGGACCTCGACTGCTCATTTCCACCAGCATGGGCTGAAACATGCTACCCAGTTGTAACTGCAATTCAGCATTTTTCAAATACAAACCGACAATTCCGCACATGCCTAATTTTTCTGTTCAAGAGGTTCATTGAGTTCAATCACATAGCCGTCAGGGTCTTTGATGAAGGCCAGAATCCGTGTTCCGTTTTTCATCGGTGAGGGTTCTTTGGTGAATTCCACTCCGTGCTGTTTTAAATATTCACTGGTCGCATACACATCCGACACTTTAATCGCCAGATGACCCCAGCCGTTCCCCCTGACGTAGTCTTCTTCTTGATCCCAATTGTAAGTCAATTCGATATTTGTACCCTCATCCTCACCAATATAGCCCACAAAAGTATTGGTGAATCGACCTTCGGGATATTCAGTTTTACGGTGGATTTTCATCCCCAGAATTCTTGTGTAAAAATCCAGACTCTGATCCAAATCTTTCACCCGGATCATGGTATGATCCAGCCGAAAATCAGGCATGGATAACGTTTGTTCAGTCATTGTTTTTTCCTTTGGTTTGGGTTAATGATTCAAAGCCGGACGAACGGAATCGGCAACCAATTCCTGAAAACTCCGTACACTGGATTCCCAATACGGAGATAAAAACCCGCCTTGTTGGGCCGCATCCGAGTGGCGTCCTTCTTGAAGACGCTTGCAAATCGCATGATCTTCTTTGTGTACACTCTCCCATAGTCTGCTGATTTTCTCAACCGCTTCGGTGCTTTGATCAGAATCTTTGTGTTGATAGATCACTCGTCTTTGTCGGGTTATTTCTGCGGACACAGGCTGATTGAGATGGACACCGATTTGATCAGGATAGTAAACACCCAGCACAAAGTTCGGAAAAAGAGTCAAATATCTGGAACTGACGGACAGTGTTCCTTCCTGCGCTTGCTCCTGTTGCTCCGAAGTCAGATCAACCGCACTTCCCAGACAATGACCGTCACTGACAATATAGTGATCCACCAAGGGCTGGTTTGTGGTGCTTTTATGAACAAATTGGACATGATACGGCTCAATGAAATTTTCCATCAAAAGTTTCCAGTTTGTATTGATTTCATCAAATTCTATGTTGGCAACCGCAACAAAATCATTTAAATCAAAATCTGCTAATTGATTCCGCATGGGAGCGATATGCGATTCAAATGAAGGAGGCTCTCCATTGAGATTGACAAACAGCCAATCATGGTACAGGCGGCAAGTCACCTCATGAAGTCCATGATCTTCCAAAAGGAATTCTTCCGGAAGTTCAGTTTTACCGCCACCGAAAAATGGAGCGGCGCACAATTGTCCATCCAAATTATAAACCCAATTATGATACGGGCAGGTAATCCGGTTTTTACAATTCTGAGGCTCGTCCACCAGTTTCAAATTGCGATGTCGGCAGACATTATGAAACGCCCGAATTTGATTTTCTGCACTGCGCACTAGAAACAAAGGTTGCTCAGCCACATGCACTGGTATTACATCACCAACATCGGCAAGGTCATGCGCAAAGCCGACAAATGTCCAATTTTTGGCGAACAGCTGTCTGGCCTCAAGTTCAAAGAAATCATTACTCGTGTAGGCTGTAAAGGGCAGACCGTGTTTAACATTTTCGTTTNCATCGAATGCTGAAAACAATTGTGTNCTCTTTAAATCGGTCATAAAGCAATTCTCTTTTTTTATGGAAAGTNTAGGCTATTGCAAAATATATTTTGACTAATTTAACAAATANTATAGAAATATATCATCATTNTNTTGTCAATACAAAATTTTTTATNCAGGGAAAGAGNAATTGTCTTTTGCCATTCTGNAANAGATTAAATTTTNACNCCTTNTTTGGAGCATCACTGTTTCGGCTCAAAGGACATTGATCAATTTGAAATAATGGCCGGCATTGAAATGTTCAAAAATCAGTTTCTTTTAAAACTCCAGGCACTTTAACAACATTTTTTTTATCAACTCAAGAAGGAGAACAGCATGAGCATGAGCTATCACGAAAATTTTGCGGACGCACTCCCGGAAATGGCACGTGTCAAAGAAGAAAAGAAACGACTTGAAGCGGCCGGAGTCAAATACATTCTGTCGTGCTGGATTGATCTGTTGGGTGTACCGAAAACGAAACCTGTACCGATCAGCGATTTTGAATTGTTGTGTATGGGCAAGGGACCTCAATTTGCGGTTCATTCCATTTCCTTTGTTCCTGAACTCGGCCCGGCGGATTCCGATCAGATTCCGGTTCCTGATTTGGACAGCCTGATCATCTGCCCGTGGGATTCAACCTGTGCCTGGATGTTTGCCGATTTGTGGTGGGAGGGACATCCTTACAACCTTTGTCCGCGCAGTGCACTCAAGCGCATCATTAAGGATACAGCAGATCAGGGTTATGCGGTTATGGCGGGAATTGAACCGGAGTTCATGGTGATGAAGTGGCAGGATGGACAGCCTGTCAAAGCCTTTGATAATGATCCGAATTCCGGTCAGGGTTTGCGTCCGCGCCGACAGGCTTTCGGTTACGACGTGGAATATTCAATTGATTCAATGAGTTTCCTCGGAGAGTTGATTGACATTATTGAAGGGCTGGGATGGAATTTACACGATGTTGTGGCGGAGGGTGCATACTCTCAGTTTGAGCTGGATTTTCATTACACGGATGTTTTGCACATGGCCGATCGCTTTGTTTTTTTGCGTGTTTTGCTCAAGGAAGTGGCCAAACGTCACGGCATGTTTGTGACATTTATGCCAAAAACCACCATCGGCGATTGGCGTTCCGGAGCTCATTTGAATACCTCCATTCAGCCGATTGATAAACCGGGGACGAATTTTTTTGAAAGCAAATCCGGAGGCTGGGCTGATTCGGTGTTTAATGCAATCGGCGGGTTATTGCGACACGGCGGAGCACTGACTGCGATTGCCTGTTCAACGGTCAATTCTTACAACGGACTCGTTCCAAGAGTCGGCGGTTTTGAAGGGGGCACTGTAACCTGGGCACCGACTCACATGACTTACGGCTACAACAATCGATCAGCCATGTTACGCTTGCCGCAGAGTCGTTTTTGTATTGAAAACCGGGCGGCGGACATGTGNATGAATCCNTACCTCTCGCTGGGCTTGACNACCGCCGCAATGACCGAAGGCATCGTCAANAACTATTCTCCCGGAGAACCGTTGAACGAGGATTTGTATAGCATGAGTAAAGAAGACCTTGAACGCTCCGGTGCCCAACAACTTCCCCGNAATTTGCTGGAAGCGATTGAAATTTTGCGAGGTGATGAACTTGCGCNGAAAGTACTTGGTGTTGCAATGATTAATTCGTTCCTCCACTACAAAACGGACGAATGGGAACGCTACCACCAAGCCGTCACCGATTGGGAAGTCGAGGAATATTTGAGATTGTACTGATTTCGATGGGGTATTGCGATGAATGTAGAGCAATTCAGTTTAAGAGGATACGCCGGATACGAAACCCGTTTGTCAGAGCACCCCGATGAGGAACTGACTCAAGTCGGNCCGGAAACTCCTTGTGGAGAATATCTACGACGGTTCTGGCATCCGGTTTATCTCACCAATGATCTCTGTGATCTACCTGTTACCCTTAAAATTCTTGGCGAAGAACTGGTTTTGTTTCGAGACCTCTCCGGAACGTTGGGTCTGGTTCACAAGCGTTGTCCGCATCGGCAGGCTTCTCTGGAATACGGAAAATGTGAGGAACATGGAATCCGTTGTTGTTATCACGGCTGGCACTTCGACACCGACGGTAAGTTGCTTGACGCACCGGGACAACCAGAAAATCTTANTGATCGTCTGAAACTNCGGATCAAGCTGGGTGCCTATCCGGTCGTTGAATACAAGGGGTTGATTTTCAGCTATATGGGGCCAATCGCGGAAATGCCGGAATTTCCGNTTTTTGATNCGATGGAATTTGAAAAGATGGAAATGGTGCCTTATAAAGCTCCATTTCGCTGTAACTGGCTTCAGGTGCTGGATGCCATTCTTGATCCGTTGCACACCAGTTTTCTNCATTCCAATATAGGACGCGTCCAGTTTTCCGAGGGTTTTGGCGAAGTCGGGCAAATGGACTTTTTTGAGCGCGATGTCTGGATGCTTGGAGTTAATACCCGACGGGTGNGAGAAAANGTCTGGTTCCGGGTGAATGAANTGGTTCTGCCAAATTTCACACAGGCGGGCAGTGCTTTCGCCGCAGACGGAACACAGCGTCGTTTGTACGGACGCAGTTCTTTTAGTCGCTGGGTTGTTCCGGTGGACGACGAAAACNCGCTGGCACTGGCGTGGGCGAATTTCGGTGAGCGGGGTGATCCTCCCGAATGGAACACGCCGGAAGGNCCGGAACTNATNGAACANGGNGAGGTGTTTGACCGNACTTACGAGGAACGCCAACGTTCNCCCGGTGACGCGGAAGCCACCGAAGGCATGGGACGGATAACGGTTCACAAAAATGAAAACCTTGTCAGCAGNGACCGGGGNATCACTTTGATGCGCAAACGNNTGCGGGAGCAAATCCGGGCCGTTCAAAACGGGGAAACTCCAGCGCGAGCTTCCGTAGCGAATTCTGGTTTGATCCCGACTTACGGCGGAGACACCGTGCTACGCATTCCACGCAANGGANATCCGGACGAATCACAGACTTTGAGCGAGTTGGCTCATGCGTTTATGAAAATGCANTATCAAGCCGACGGTTTAAACGAGGATGAACGGGTGCGGTTTGTCGGTGAGAGGCTTACGGAACTGGAAACTAAAACCACAGGATAATCCAACAATCCAACCGAAATTTATCTAAATTTACAAAATAGGAATGACAAACAATAAACTCCGTATTCACATCAAGAACAATCACGCCTCTTCGGGGACNTTTCCGCCGACCATTGAAAGCGAGGAAGTCTTCACCATCACCGAGGAACGGTTTGGGGACGCTTGTGAACGCTTTCCCGCAGTCGCNGAGCANGTGGAGGCGTTCATTGATTGGGATCTGGAGCATTTCACCAAATCAATGGAAACCGCCGATGTTCTTGTCACATGGGATTTCCCGACCACAAACCTCGCCAAAGTCGCGCCACGATTGAAACTGATTCATATTATCGGCGCAGGAGTCGAGCATCTCTGCCCGATGAACTGGGTTCCGGAAGGTGTAAAAGTGGTCAACAACCGTGGAGTTCACGCCGCGAAAGGAGGNGAGTTNGGNNTGATGNCNGTGCTGATGCTCAACAACTGCATGCCATCGATTGTCGAAAACCAGCGTCNCGCAAATTGGGAATCGTTGTACTCCAGTCCGGTTGCCGAAAAAACTTTGGTGGTGATCGGGGTTGGAAACATCGGTGGTGCTGCCGGACAGCAGTGTGCAAGGCTGGGAATGGAAGTCATTGGTATCAGCCGACACGGTAAGCCTGTAGAGGGCTTCAGCCAAGTGCTGACTCCGAAAGCANTGGTGGAGGTGCTGCCCAAGGCTGATTTTGTTTTGATGGCCACGCCCTTGACTCCGGAAACAGAAAACCTNCTCGACCGCCAGAAACAAACNTTGATCAAANCCGGAGCGGNGATCATCAACGTCGGNCGNGCAGGAACAATGGATTACGACGCGCTAGCAGACAACCTAAACAGTGGTCATTTTTCAGGAGCCATCATCGATGTGTTTGANCCNGANCCACTTNCNNCCGGANTCNCCTTTGTGGACAACTCCGAATTTGCTCGTCACACCCCACATTTCGGCGGATGATGGCAACACCTATGTCGCTATGACGCTGGACCTAGTTTTTCAGAATCTTGAGAGGCTACTCAACGGGCGTGAGTTGAAAAATTTGGTTCAACCTGAATTGGGC
>NYUB01000118.1 GCA_002683785.1 Deltaproteobacteria bacterium | reverse complement strand
AATTTGAGGACCATAATTTTTGTGAGATTCATCAACTTCCCAAAATATTCAAATTTTCCTATGAGCTTTCTTTGTTGACCCTGTCATTCTGTGCGGCGCATAGTAGAGTCGTAGAATCTATTGGAAAACCGATGATGGGTTCTGCTACTTCGGACATGAAGTCCTTCATGCAGAATGACAGGATGGATAGCCGACAATGAATTTGAGGACCATAAGTTTTGTGAGATTCATCAACTTCCCAAAATATTCAAATTTTCCTATGAACTCTCTTTGCTAACCCTGTCATTCTGCGCTGAGCGGTAGCGAAGTCGCAGAATCCACGTATGATCAAATCATGGGATCAGCATGAGCTGATTTTCTCTCAAAAGAGCGTTTCCCCATCCGGTTAATAAGATTTTCTTAAACTTTAAAGAATCACATATCATCATTATTATTAAATAATATCAATAACATAATGAATGAAAAACAATCTAATGAGTCTTTTTCCTGCCAATATTTTTTGCACTCTAGCAAAATGAGTGCTAAAAAATTTCAGCATTGTTTTCGAGGAGCACAGATGAATGCAGAGAGGATGACGCAGAAGGCGATGGAAGCTTCCCATGTGGAAGCAATCAAAAAGGGCCATCCGGAGTTAACGACCTTGCATCTGCTGGAGGCACTTTTGAAGCAGGAGCATGGACTGGTGGACAATCTTTTACAGAAGATGGGTACGGACTCAGCTGTTTTGGAGGAAAGGGTCACGGACGAGTTAGGGAGACTGCCGACTTTCAATGGTGCTTCCGGAAGGGTTGCCGCCAGCGGGGGGATGAATCAGGTTCTTGTTCGTTCTGATGATGAAGCAAAGAAACTGGGGGATGATTATGTAAGCGTCGAACATCTGCTGCTGGCGATTCTTGAGGAAGGCAAGGGNGGGNCCGCGGGACGTTTGTTGAACGAACANGGAGTTTCTCNTAAANCATTNNTGAAAACCTTGGAAGAAGTNCGTGGTGGACAGANNGTGACCAGCCGTAATCCGGAAGATACCTATGAGGCCTTAGAAAAGTACGGAGCCGATCTGACNCTCCTGGCCCGTGAAGGAAAACTGGATCCAGTGATTGGGAGGGATGATGAAATCCGACGTTTGATCCAGGTACTTTCGCGACGCACCAAGAACAATCCTGTATTGATTGGAGAACCAGGAGTTGGAAAGACTGCGATTGCCGAAGGCTTGGCCCAGCGTATCGCACGTAATGATGTCCCAGACAGCCTCAAGAACCGCAAACTGNTNTCCCTNGACATGGGTGCTCTGATTGCTGGAGCGAANTATCGAGGAGAATTCGAGGAAAGGCTGAAAGCCGTTCTCCAGGAAGTACAAAAATCTGAGGGGTACATCATCCTCTTCATTGATGAATTGCACAATGTCGTGGGCGCAGGAAAGACCGAGGGGTCGATGGATGCAGGAAATCTTCTGAAGCCAATGCTGGCTCGAGGAGAACTGCATTGCATCGGGGCCACCACCCTTGATGAATACCGAAAGTATGTTGAGAAGGACCCAGCCCTGGAACGTCGTTTCCAGCAAGTACAAGTCGATCAACCTGGAGTAGAGGACACGATTTCCATCCTGCGGGGGCTCAAGGAACGTTATGAAATCCACCACGGAGTTCGGATTAAGGATGGTGCGTTGATCTCTGCTGCCACCCTCTCTCACCGATACATTTCGGACCGCTTTCTTCCGGATAAGGCGATCGACTTGATCGATGAGGCCGCGGCCCAACTNCGTGTGGAGATCAATTCCATGCCCACCGAGATGGATGAAACCTCACGACGAATCCTCCAACTCGAAATCGAGAAGGAGGCTTTGAAGAAAGAAAAAGATTCTGCCTCCCAAGACCGGCTTGAAAAACTGAGCCAGGAACTTGCAGAAATGCAGGCAGATTTCAACAGCCTCAAGCTTCAATGGGAGAAGGAAAAATCTGAACTACANGACCTCAGTGGGTTGAAACANCAGATCGAGGAAACCAGGACCAAAATCGAACAGGCCCGTGGTGATTACAACCTGGAAGAAGCGGCAAGGCTGGAATACGGAGTTCTGCCGGATCTGGAAAAAAAACTCACTCCCCTTTCCAGTGTGGAAAAAGAGAATNAATCCCATCTGCTTCGAGAGGAAGTCGGCTCAGAGGACATTGCTGAAATCGTTTCAAGATGGACGGGGATTCCTGTTCGCCGAATGATGGAAGGAGAAAGTGAAAAGCTGCTACGCCTTCCGGAACACCTCCATCGTCGTGTGGTCGGACAACAGGAGGCCCTGGACGCCGTGGCCGACGCGGTGGTTCGTGCACGATCCGGAATCAATGATCCCAACCGGCCGATGGGCAGTTTCATCTTTCTGGGNCCGACCGGNGTCGGNAAGACCGAACTGGCACGTTCCCTGGCCGAATTCCTGTTTGATGATGAACAGAACATGATCCGNATCGACATGTCGGAGTACATGGAAAAACATGCTGTTTCCAGGCTGATCGGAGCTCCTCCCGGATACGTTGGTTTTGAGGATGGAGGACAACTGACCGAGGCGGTTCGGCGAAAACCCTACAGTGTGATCCTTTTCGATGAGATTGAAAAAGCACACTACGACGTTTTCAACCTGCTNTTGCAGATTCTNGANGACGGCAGACTGACCGATTCCCATGGGCGTACCGTNGATTTCAAGAACACGATCATCATCATGACATCNAATATAGGCAGCGAGAAACTGATGGAAGNAGATGGAAGGCTTTCTCCTTTGGCAGAAGATGATCATGCCGAATCGAGTCCAGTCGAACTGGCAAAGCAGAAGGAAATCCTATTACAGGAACTGAAAAGACACCTCCGCCCCGAGTTCATCAACCGTGTCGACGACCTCGTCGTCTTCCACCCGTTGGGTCGGAACCATCTTCAGGAAATCATTCAGATCCAATTGCAACGTCTTCAGACTCGCCTGGCGGAACGTAACATTGAATTGAAACTCGATGGCAACGTGGTGCAGTTCCTTTCCGAAGCCGGGTATGATCCGATTTATGGAGCACGTCCCCTCAAAAGGGCGATCCAGAAGGAACTGGAAACCGAACTCGGAAGAGCGATGCTTGCGGGAACGGTGAGGGAAGGACAGCAGATCCGTGCCAAAATGGAAAGNGGACGGATTCANTTCNANGGTCTAGAATGAATCTTCAGGAAACTGGGATCAGGCCTAAAAAAATCGTATTAGGATCAATTACTTTTGACTGATTAGCCCTGGGGCCCTTCACCAAATTTAACTTTGGACTTCAAATATCGGTAGTTGAGGGTTCCGTCGGGAAGGTAGACGTGGGGACTTCTTCTGCGTTTTGCGGCTCCGGGAGTCGAAAGGATCGAAGAACCCGCTCCCCGAGATTGAAGATGGACGATATTCTGCCCACGTTCCGAAACGGCGATCAGGTAATGGGTGTAACCTGGAATCAGGTGCGGAGCCAACTTGGGTTTATACGGGTTGCTGGAATTTTCCTGGGCGAAAAGAAAGAAGGGCAGGACTAGAAGGGTCGATACGACCAGAATCAACTTTTCCATCATCAGTCTCCGTTGAGGTATGTCAAACAGTCAAAAGATTTGGAAAACGTTTACCTGACTGAATTCAAGCGTACCTGAGAAAATCTGCAGATACAACCATGAGTTTTTCAGTTAAGCCCTTAAACCTGTGAGATTTTAGAGAATCCAGCCTTTGGAACGCTCTACGGCCCGCATCCATTCCTGCATTTTGGTTTCTGCAGAATCCCGATCGAGGGAGGGACGGAAGGTTTGTTCTTCACACCAGAGACCGCTCAGTGTTTTGAGGTCACTCCAGATGCCCACAGCCAACCCGGCCAGGAAAGCTGCACCCATGGCAGTGGTCTCAAGGATTTTTGGACGTTTCACATCAAGCCCAAGCAGGTCCGCCTGGAACTGACAAAGAAATTGATTTGCTGCGGCTCCCCCGTCGATTCTGAGTTCATTCAAGGATTCGGCAGTATCTTGACTGATGCTGTTCAAAACCTCGGCAGACTGAAAGGCAATGGCTTCGAGAGAGGCTCGCACGATGTGGCTGCGCCGAGTGTCACGGGTCAGTCCGATCATCAATCCCCTGGCGTAAGGATCCCAGTGGGGGGCGCCAAGCCCGACAAAGGCCGGGACGACAAAGACTCCTCCACAGTCCGGTACCGAAAGTGCCATGGCTTCGGTTTCCGAGGCATCCTTGAAAAATTCCAAACCGTCCCTCAACCACTGAACCAGGGCTCCGGCAATGAAAACCGATCCTTCGAGGGCATAGGTCACCTCGTCTCCCAACTGCCACCCGATGGTGGTTAGCAGTCCATTTTGAGAACGAACCTGCTTGCTGCCTGTGTTTGAAATCATGAAACAGCCCGTGCCGTAGGTGTTTTTCGCCATTCCTGGAGAAAAACAGCCTTGTCCGAACAATGCTGCTTGTTGGTCCCCTGCAGCTCCGGCTATCGGTATGGATCCACCAAAGAGGGAATGGTCCACTTCAGCAATCACTCCACTCGAGGGTACCACCTCAGGCAGGGTTTCTAGAGGGATTCCGAAACGTGAGAGAATCTCCTTGTCCCAGCACCTCTTTTGGATGTCGAATACCATGGTCCGGGAGGCATTGCTGATTTCAATGACATGGGTTTTTCCTCCACTCAGTTTCCAGATCAACCAACTGTCAACGGTACCGAAGCAGAGCTTTCCCTGCTGAGCAAGTTTTGTCGCTTCAGGAACGTTCTGGAGGATCCAGTGCATCTTGGTTCCTGAAAAATAAGGATCGGTGACCAGCCCGGTTCGGTTTCGGATCAGTTCATCAAATCCCTCTTCTTTCAAGATGTCGCAAAACCCAGCGGTACGTCGACATTGCCAGTTGATTGCCGGGCAAAGGGCTTGTCCAGTATCACGATTCCAGGCAATGGAGGTTTCACGTTGGTTGGTGATGCCGATCGCAGAAACTTCAGAAAGACTGATTTTTGCCTGATCGAGAACCATCCGAATGGTGCTTCGCTGGGTTTCCCAAATTTCCTCGGCATCCTGTTCCACCCATCCGGATTCAGGAAAGCGACATTCCAGAGGAACCGATGCCACCGCATGAATTTCTGCCTTTTCCGTAAAAAGGATACTGCGTGAACTGGTGGTGCCCTGGTCCAGGGCAAGGATCAGGTCGGTCATGTTCCTCCGCGGGTTAAAAACAAAAGTTTCTTGAAGATTTAGGAATAAAGGATGCCCTGTTTGGCAAAATGCCGCATCGTTGAGGAATCCCTCAAGTCTCCGGATTTGAGAATGATCGCATCGGTGTTGTGCTTGCCTTTCCCTGAAGGCAGGGATCCTCCGACCGCAAGCCGGTAGGGGGGAATCATGGGCAGCAGAAANTTNTGTTCACCGACTTTGCATTCCATCGGAGGAACAAGGTCCCCAGTATCTTCATCATAGATTTTCTTTCCTGAAGCCATCACCACTCCACTGGCAATCACCGAGCCTTCTCCAATGATTCCTGCCACCTCACACATGGCTCCAATTTTCACGTGGTCTTCTACAATGGAGGCCAGTCTTCCAGCAGGCTCGAGAATGCCTTCGATGCCGGATCCTGCNCCAAATTTAACATTTTCACCAATTTGGGCACATGAAGCGACACGAGCTCCTCCATCGATCATGCAGCCTTTCCCTGCAATGTAGGCACCGATGTTGATGAAGCCCATGTTCATCACAACCGTTTGTGGTCCGATGAAGGCCCCTTTCCTGACGATGGAGCCAGGTGCGTAACGCACTCCCTCTTTTTCGAACATCTCTTCAGTATAGTTGGCAGTCTTCAAAGGTATTTTATCGTAGTATCCGTTTTCCATCATCACATTCTGATGGGTTCCAAAATAATTGAGTACCCCATCGATGGTGTANGTTTGCGGTTCCCAGACTCCATTGACTTTTTCTGCAGCACGTACCTGACCCTGATCCAAAAGTTCGATGAAGGCTTCTGATTCCTCAGCACTGGCTTTACGGTCACTGATGTTCTGGAGCAGGTTTTTATGGGTGGAGCCAAGTATCTCCACCCTTAAATTCTGTCCGGGTTTGAGGTTCATCAGCAGTTCAAGTTTCTTGTGACGTCCTGGGTGAGATTGTGCTTTACTAACGTATTCTCCGAAAAGTTCGAGTCCTTCCTTGGCTGAATCTGAGTCGATCCGTCCTTTGTCGCCTGCAATCGTGCAGAAAACCCGAAGTGCAGCATTTTTTCCTGCAACATTGGGAATGAGAGAAAGCAACTGATCTTTCTCATCGAAAAGCCTCATCAGAATCACTTCTTCGGCTTTAGGGAGTTTTTTAAGATTCTCTTCGAACTGGCCCATGGAGTCCATTTTAGGTTTTAGGTTGGCCGGCAATGAATGCATTGCCGNAAATTATCAGAGATGAAGCANAGGTTTTTTCCCAAGTGGGAATACATTGAAACCGATTTGATGCAGGCTTTGATGGTCCAAATGATTCCTTCCGTCAAAAAGAAAAGCAGGTTTGACCATTTCATCATGAATCCGTTGAAAATCAAGTTCACGATATTCCTGCCACTGTGTTACCAGTGCCAATGAATGAGCGCCTTTGCAGGCGTCATAGACATCTTCGACGAATTCCACATCTCCCTGCATGCCGCGTAAATCTTCTTTGGCATTTTCTAGTGCTTTTGGATCATGAACCCGAACACGGGTCTTTTCTTCCAGGAGTTTCTGGCAAAGAGGGATGGCCGGAGAATCCCGGGTGTCTCCGGTGTCTGCCTTGAAGGCGAATCCAAGCACTGCCACCGTCTTTCCTGCAAGTGTGTTGAACTGTTGCTTGAGGATGTTCTGGAAGAAACGTTCCGTNTGCCACTCGTTGATGCGAACCACACTTTCCCAATAGGTACTCACTTCCGGAAGTCCATAATATTCACAAAGATAAGCAAGGTGCAGGATGTCTTTACGGAAACACGACCCGCCGAACCCGACACTGGTCTGCAGGAATTTGGAACCGATGCGACTGTCCATCCCTATCGCTTTGGAAATCTGTTCGATGTCCGCTTCCGTTTTTTCACAGAGAGCAGAGATCGAATTGATCGAAGAAATACGCTGGGCAAGCATGGCGTTGGCCACCAGTTTTGCAAGTTCACTGGACCATACATTGGTGAGCAGGATCTGCTCTTCTGGAACCCAATGGGCGTAGAGTTTGGCTATCGTTTCCGCNGCCTTGGTGCCTGCTTCACTTTCNCGTCCGCCGATCAGGACGCGATCGGGATTCTCCAAATCGGGAATGGCCGTTCCTTCCGCAAGGAATTCCGGATTGGAAACCACTTCGAACTGGGTCTTGCTGTTTCCAGAGTCAAGGATCCGTGCCATGGCTTGCGCTGTTCGCACGGGCAGGGTGCTTTTTTCCACCACCACCACTTCCGGTTGACTTGCGTGGAAGAGGATGTCTCTTGCAGTCTTTTCCCAATACTGGAGATCTGCTGCGCGTCCGGCACCTTGTCCGAACATTTTGGTGGGAGTATTCACCGAAACAAAAATGATATCTGCTTCGGCGATGGACTGATGGATGGCAGTGCTGAAAAACAGGTTTCGGCCTCGGGTTTCCTTGATCCATTCATCCAGTCCCGGTTCATAGATTGGAAGATCGTCACTGTTCCAGCGCTTGATCCGGTCTTCGTTGATGTCGACAACGGTGATTTTGTGTTCCGGACAATAACGTGCGATGGCGGTCATCGTCGGTCCGCCAACGTACCCAGCTCCGATGCATAAAATGTTGCTCATGTTTCTGCCTTAAATAACTAAAGAAATAGGGGAGGTGCCAGGTCGTCCGGTACCTCCATACCCATCAGGATGAAATTGGTGGCTGCCACCTGGCTGAGATTGTTTTCGCAGTTTTCACCGTAGGCTTTCAACTGGTAGCTTCCGTCATACAATGGGTCATAAATCAGAAAAGGAACCGGGTTTATGGAATGCTTGGTCGAAGGTTCTGTTTCCCCGTTGAGATGGTTGATGGTCAGCATCTCATCCGCATTTCCATGATCCGCAGTAATGACCATGATCCCATTTACTGTGTCTAAGGCCTCAATCATTGGGCCTAAAGCCTGATCCACTGATTCCACTGCACTGACTGCAGCTTTCAGGTTTCCAGTGTGACCGACCATGTCGGCATTGGCGAAGTTGATCAATCCGTATTGGTAATTTTCGGAACGGATGAAATCGACCGCTTCTTTTCCGATTTCAACGGCTTTCATCTTTGGAGCTTCTGCAAAACTGGAAACTTTATCCGAAGGAATCAGGTGGTATTTTTCGAGATTTGAATCAAGCGGTTCACGATAACCGCCATTATAGAAGAAGGTAACGTGTGGGAATTTCTGGGTTTCTGTGAGTCGAAACTGATTGAGGCCCTTTTCGACAAGTCTTTTTCCAAAGGGATTCTCCACCTTCGGAGTGCCTGCCAAAAAATATTCTGGGAAACAGTTGTCCAGATCGTATTGCGTCATGGCCGCGAAACAAACCCTGGGTAGGGGTTCACGGGGGAAATGTGAAAAATCCTGCTTGAGCATCGCTTCGGTGAATTCGATGGCACGGTCAGCACGAAAATTCATGAAGACCATGGAATGCCGGTCTTCGATCGGTCCCACCGGTTTCCCGTTGCGTGTGATGACAAACTCCGGAAGGTCCTGATCGATGATGTCTGGTTTCAAGAGACGGAAGTGCTCAATTGCATCTTTGATCGATGGGAATTGGTTTTCAGATTCTCCATTCACATGAACCTTCCAGCCNAGTTCAACCTTGTTCCAGTTGGTNTCACGATCCATGGTCACGGTTTCCCTTCCTCCGCCACTGGCAAAGGCATAATCGCATTCTGGATTCTGCTGCATCAATTCCTGAAAAAGCATCTCAAGCTTGTCTGTGTATTCAGTGGCTGACTGTACTGGAACATCCCGACCATCGAGCAGAGCATGGACGTAACATTTTTTNACTCCGGAACTGAANGCATGNNGAATGAGNGCTTCGAAGTGGCTGATATGGCTNTGAATGTTNCCATCGGAAAGGAGACCNAGCAGATGCAGCGGGACCTGTTCGTTGATGCAGTTTCCAATCACCCTCTGCATCGCTTCGGATTGNAAAAATTCTCCGGACTGGATCAGTTTGCTGATCAGGGTCGGCCCCTGTTCCATCACCATTCCGGCACCCATCGTCATGTGTCCTACTTCTGACCCACCGAGGTCCTTTTTCCCAGGAAGGCCGACATGCAGGCCATGGGTCCAAAGCTGGGTGTAAGGGCTTTTTTCCTGCAATTTTCTAAGCAACGGCAAATTTGCCTGACCAATCGCGTTTCCTGGGCCTTCGGGTGCGACTCCCCAGCCGTCGAGGACCACATGGACCAGTGGACCGCGTCCCTTGAATTTTTCGACCAATCGCTGAGTTTCCATCCGATATTAAAAACTGATCTTCATTTTTGTTTTGGACGCCATTTTATGAAAATCCAGAAAATTCAAGGATACTGGGGATTATTCTACTCGGATGATGTTTTCTTCAGGAATTTTCGAGGTCAGAAACTCCTGGGCTTGTTCCAGGTACGTTTCCGTTCTTGATTCCAGGGTGAGTTTGACACGGTAATCCTTGTTCCAAAGGGCCGGATAGGATCCGAGCATCAGTTCAGGAAATTCAGAGCAGGTGGAGTCCAGGGCATCAGCAATGTATCCCTCTTCGGTATTGAGGAAAATCTGCCGAAGATATATTTTCCCACTCTGGAACAATTCTTTGAGGAATGAAAAACGGTTACGGACCAGTTCTGGAACTCCGGGAAACACAAATACGTTGCGGAACTTGAGTTGGGGAGACCTCATCGAGGGCAACTGTAACAATTCAGCTCCATGAGGAATGATTGCCATCCTTCGGTGGGCATCGTTCAGACGGTCTCCATAATAACCTTCCAAAACTTGTATCATCTGCTCCGATTCCTCTATTTCCACATCAAAACCTTGGGCGACTCCCTCGATGGTCACATCATCATGGGTAGGACCAACACCACCGGTGGTGAAGACCCAGGTGTAGTCCTGGGAGTACTCAAAGACGTGGTTTCCGATGACATTGATTTCATCCGGAATGGTCACCAGTCGCTTGACATCGACTCCTAGAAACCTAAGTTCCTTGCAGAGATAAGGGGAGTTGGAATCCTCCACTTTGCCGGAGAGGATTTCATTGCCGATGATGATGATGCCCGCGGTGGGATACCTGGTATTTTCGTTTGGTTCTGCTTTCACTTGTCACGTTTAATGACATGAAATCCGAAAGGCGTTTCTACGACGCCACTCACTTGACCGGGTTTGAGTTCAAACGCTGCTTTTTCGAAAGGAGGTACCATCTGCCCGC
Organism: Deltaproteobacteria bacterium; assembly: GCA_002683785.1. Lineage (GTDB taxonomy): Bacteria > SAR324 > SAR324 > SAR324 > NAC60-12 > UBA1014. Next base: position 10,052 of record NYUB01000118.1, on the reverse strand, counting down.
GGCCAAACCGTCCGAGCAATCCACCTTTGGGACCCGAAGGCCCGTCGGAATTCTTACGGGCCAGTTCCGCGAAATCTTCTCCTTTTTGAGCTTTTTTGGATAGTTCACTGGCTAGTTTCACCGCTTCCTCCCGGCTACGGCTTTGCTGTGAATTTGATGCCCCTTTAAAGGAGATGAGGATGTGGCTGGCAGTTACGACTTCAAGGGGGATGCGGTGAAAGATGATGTATCCGAAAGGGGAGTCCACCGGATCACTGATCTGTCCCTCCTTTAAGCTCAAAGCAGATTTCAGGAAAGGCTTCATGTTCGGGGTATTCGCCTTTAGCAGCGGAATTTTTTTCTGTTGCTTGAGATCGGAAAACTGGTCGGTTAAACGGCCAAAGTTCGTGCCCTTGCGGCGTGCCAGCTTGGTCAGGTGTTTGGCTGCCTTTTCAGCGCCAGCTTTGTCGTAATAAATGGCTGGTAAAGGTGACTGCACTCCCTGGTAGGCGATGACCAATAGTTCCAGTGAAACTTCTTCGGCAGCAATTTGGTCTTTTCCAGGAACCCTGAGCGGGTCCACTTCTCCGCTGATGGGAGGTAGTTCCTTTCTTTGCTTGATCGCGAGGTTTTTTAGATTTTCCTGCTGGGTCTCTTCTATTTTGGAAGGGTCAAATGCTTCGGCCTTTTTCCCGCGGCGGATGATGGAGATTTTTTGCATCTGGTCTCCTTTCTGGATCGCATTGACCGTTTCCATACCCTCTACCACTTTGCCGAAGACTGAATGTTTATTATCGAGCCAGGGTGTTGCTTTGTGGGTGATAAAGAACTGACTGCCGTTGGTATTTGGACCTGCATTCGCCATTGAGAGGATGCCAGGTCCCGTATGTTTGAGATCCTGATGAAACTCATCCTGGAACCGGTATCCTGGTCCGCCGCTTCCTGTCCCAAGAGGGTCTCCTCCCTGAATCATGAAATCGGGAATCACTCGGTGAAAAATGAGACCGTCATAAAAATGGGATTTTTTTGATTTTCCTGTAATCGGATCTTTCCAGGACTTGCTGCCTTCGGCAAGACCCACGAAATTGGCCACGGTTTGAGGTACCCTTTGGTGATGAAGTTCCAGCAGGATGACACCTTTGGAGGTTTCCATTTTTGCGTATAAACCGTCTTGAAGTTCTTCGCTACCAAATACCTGAATCGTGAAAAAAGGAAGGAGAAGCAACAGAAAAAAACATTGGGCCCTGAAAATCATGTCATTCGATGGATTGAGTTCTGCTCTAGGGAGCCTGAAAAAACGGAAGGTGAAAAATGGTGTAAAAATTGGTCACAAATAAACCACTAAATTAGTCTCGAAACGGATATCTCACAAGTCATTTCAGGCAAGGTCCCTCTCGGTGTCAATCAGCCAATCTACTGCGGATGACAGATCATCCTTCCAGCAGTTGGGTTCGGTGTTGCAGTTTCCATCTTTACCGCCGTGCCCGGTGTGGACTCCTATACTGAAACATCCGAAACGTCGGGATGCTTCAAAATCTTTGGTGGTATCACCGATCATCACCGTTTCCGAGGGCTGAATCCCGTGGGCCCCGCAGGCCGTGTGCAACAGGCCCGGTTCGGGTTTTCGGCAGCCGCAGGGTCTCGGTTGTGCGAGTTTCCGTCCACAATCCCATTCAGGATGATGGGAACAAAAATACATTGCATCGATATGGGCACCACCTTGGAGCAGCCCATGGTTCATCTTCTGGGTTACTGCTGACAGATCAGCATGGTTCATTTGTCCTCGAGCCAAAGCCGCCTGATTGGTGACCAGGAGGCAGAGCCATCCTGCTTTGTTGATCCTGGCGATGGCCTCGATGCTCCCGTGAATGAAACGGAAGGTGGAGGGTTCCAGGATCGGACCGGGTTCCTCGTTCACCACTCCGTCACGGTCGAGCAGAATCGCACGTATTTTTTCAGGCTTTTTCACAGCTTAGGGCTCAGCAGCATTTTCCGTTCAGCCTTGGATTTGTCTGCAAGTTCAAGAACTTTCACAAAAAATTGTTCCCATTTTCGGCCTTCATTTTCAAAAAGCCTGCGGAAGCCCTCCGTGTCCCGATGATAACGTCGGATACCAAGCAGGTGGGTGTTGTTGAGTTCCTGGCTGAACCATTTGCTGTAATGGAGCACCTCAAATTCAAGTTTCTTTTGTGAAAAAGCCTGTTTGAGCTGACTGAAAATCTGTTTCTTTTTTTGCAGCTTTTCGCTATCTCCCAGATCGGAACCATACAAAATTTCGAGTTTTTCGTAGGCTTCTAAAACCAGTTGACGAAATCGCTCACGGTCCCGTCTCGCACTGCGGTACCAGATCATTTCGGACGATCCGCTGCCTGTGCGTTCTCTGTAGAATTGTTCCAATCCCTCTTCTTCCACGAAGGTTGCAAAGGATTCGTTGAAACTGGTGTCATTTTTTACGTAAACCACTTGGTGCGCCATTTCATGAATCAAAGTGGCGGCAAGGTCAGGGGCTTTGCGTTGGACAAAGGTGCTCAGCACGGGATCGGAAAAGTAGTCTGGGATCCAGGACTGGTTCAGCCACCCGAGTGTGGAGTAGGCGGAAACCGAACGAACGGAAACATCCAAATCTTCGTCCATGCCCTGGGCATAGCGCATCGCTTCTTCAGCATCAAAATATCCCCGGTATTCCTGGCAGCCGATGAACCAGTAACACCATTGATAAGCCTCCAGTTTCAGGCTCGGAGCCGCCCGGACGATCTTGGTGACATAGGGTCTGCCGAGGTTTACGTATCCGGTATAACCGGCCTTTTCCGGAAGAGACAGCCTGGAAACCGCAAATTCACGAACTTCCAGCACCAGTTTCAGTTTCCTGGAAAGTTCCGGATCGGTCTCAGGATTGCGGATCAGTTCCTGGATGTCGTGTTTGCGGGATAGCAAGTCCAGATGACCACTGGCTGCCTGCCAGTAGAATCCAAACTCCGAACACCCTCCCAGCAGCAGAAGCAAACTGCTGATTCTCAAAAATTTAGGAAACCTCAACCCTGATCCTGAAGCCTGAGGAAACGGAGGAAACGTTCTGCAGGTTCCAGAATCCCGGCATGACGTGTCAGCAAACGGTTATCAGAATCCAAAACGACGTAGAGTGGAAGTGCCACCGTCTTGAAACGGTCGATCTGCAGCTTCTGATTGGCCTCTGCATATTCTCCTCCATCAGTGTAAAGCTGAACCAGGACGAAGTCTTTACGGAACTTCGCCATCACATGTGGATCCGAAAAAACGTTCTTTTCCATCCAACGGCAGTTGACGCAGGTGTAGCCGGTGAAATCGATGAAGACGAGTTTGTTCTCACGTTTTGCCTGAACCAATGCCTGGTCGAGGCGGTCCAGCCAGGGCAGGCTGTGGGTGTCCTCACCGGCATTTCCCAGCATTGATTTGGATTCACCAGAGGACTGAAGTTTTGGCGGAAGGTAGGTGTCGACCCAGGGATTGAGCGAGGTTCCCCCTAGCCCTTTGCCGAAGTATAGACCAAGCATCAGAAATGCAACTGCAACCGCGAATCCTAGGGGGCCTCCGCTCTGGACACGGGATTGGTGGATGGTCACCGATCCAAGCAAGAAGAAGGCGCTGATAATGCAGATGACGGCCCAAGCACTGAGCACGAAATCACGATCGAGCACCCCCCACTGCCAGACCAAGTCGCTGTTGCTGAAAAATTTGAAGGCAGCAGCCAATTCTAGCAATCCGAGGATGATTTTGAGCTGCTGCATCCAGTCCCCGGATCGTGATTTGAAAGTGGACATCAAACGGGGAAACAATCCGAGCAAAAAAAACGGAAAGGCAAAAACGGTTGCAAACACGAACATCCCTAAAAGAGGCCAGAACCACTGCCCTTCTGCCGCAGCGATCATCAGCGTGCCCACGAACTGAACGGTGCAGGTGAATGAAGTGAGAGTGAAGGCAAATCCCATTGCAATCACACCGAGTGGACCGCCAAGTTTCCGGGACCAATGATCGGCACGATCCCCAAGTGAGCCCGGAAGCTGAAGCTGGAAAAAACCCATCAGGCTGAAGGCAAACAGAGTAAAGAGCAGCCCGATCGCCATATTGATCCAGCCGTTGGTTGCCAGTTGTACTGCACCCCCTGCACCCAGGGCCATTGAAAGCCCCATGCCGGTTACCGTGTAGGTGCCGACGATGCCTGCGCCGAAGAGAGCCGAAAGCCTTAGCGTGCTGCTTGTACCTTTTTCTTCCTGTTTGCTGAAAAATGCGATCGTTATCGGTATCATTGGGAAGACACAGGGAGTCAACAGAGCCAGTAAACCGGCAACGACGGCAATTCCCAGGAAGTTCCAGAATCCGCCACTGAGGGCCTGGTCCATGGCATTTTCCTCAATTCGGAGATCATCTACGGCATACTGAGGGGAGGCGTATTGTGCCCGCAAAGGTCCATCAGCAAGGGGTATTCGGATTTCCCATGCTTCTGTTGTGGGAGGCAGGCAAACCTTTTCACTGCAGGCTTGGTAACGGAATTTCCCGGAAAGCATCGTTTCTGTTCCGGTGGATTGTTCCTTGGCCACCTTCAGATTTTGATAGAGCCGTCCCTGATGCTCATGAAAACTGAGAACCTGTTCGAGCACTGGATCAAGGGCAGTGACGGGTCTTGACTCAAAAATCGGCCCTACTTTTTCAAACTTGCCCGATTGGAGGGTCAACGAGGTGGGAATCGGTGGAAATTCTCCTTCTGCAGGCACAATCGAATAGACGTGCCATCCCGGATGGAGATCAAAGGCAAGCACAAGCCGCACATGTTCTCCGGGGCGGGGATCCTTGGGTTCCAGCAAAGTTTGGAAGCTAAGAACCTGTTCCGGGATCCCATCATCGAACTGTGCCATTGCCGGAAGGGCAAGTAGGCTCGAAAGAAAGAGTAGAGAGAGAATCCGCAGAAAATTCATTTTAATTGTGATCAGACCAGTCGATGTGTTTGGTGTCCCGAAACTGTTGTTTAACACAAGATTCTATCGAAAATGACGTGTGAGGTAAATCCTTTCGACACATCGGAATATACGTTGCATGAATCAGGAACCGCTTAAAATCATGGAAATGTTGTTCATGATGAAATCATTTTTAAATGATTACCTATTGAGAGAGTGACAATTCGATCATTGAAATTGGGATGGATCCTTCCATTGCTGGGAATTTATTACTTTGGATTTTTCCTGACCGAACTTCACGCACAGACAGGAAATACCATCCGGCTTCGGTATTTTGCCGGTGACAGAATCCAGACCAATCAAAATCTTTACTGGGCAAATTATCAACTGTCCTGGCATGGATTCGGGATAGGAAGCTCCTATGTTGACATCAATGAAACCGTCGGCGGCTACAGCGACCGGATCTTGTTGAAATATAACGATTTTTCCTACACCTTTGGGCAGCGACTGAACCTGACCCTGGGTTTTGGAAATTTAAGTCAAGCATCCGCGGCCTCATCCTACCAAAGTTCAACAGGCTACAGTTGGAAGGCCGAAACGATTTCCGGAACTCCATCCTATTTTGCGGTGATTGGCATCGAAGTCTTTGGTTTCATGGAACTCATCATTGGAACCAGGGCGTCCCAGTACAAGGTTCGTGATTTTGAAAGGAGCACTTCCAGCGGCACAGAAAGGATTGCCAAATCCTATGACCGGTCTGTGGGAGTGATCATGACCGGTCTGGGCATTGCCTTTTGACCCTGCAGGGTGTTACTATCCTTCCAACAATTTTCTTCCTTTTTTGAAAATCTAATCTGACTGGAGTATCAATGAAAAGGCTCGTTTTTCTGGGAGCAGGTCTGCTTCTGTGCACGACTGTCATGGCTTTTCCCTGGAGTACCCCTCCCTGTGGTGAATCCGAGACATGGTGTCGGAATTCCAATAGCGGCCAGTCCGCTTTCAAAGGCTGGGAACAGCTTTCTTCCACAGGCTTCGGATCTCCCTATCACAAACATATTTCGGTCCCGGTAGAGCATATCCTTGCAAGACCTCACGTCTTAGCTGGGGTTCTCATGCTTTCAGGAGAAATTGAGGAGGTGTTGGATGTGATCCTCAATGCATCTGGTCGGGATGCTGCACTTGTCCAACTCGAATCGGATTATGGACTGAGTGAAACCCAGGCCCAAGGAATCCTCGAAATGCCCCTGGACCAGTTGACGGTGGATGGTCTGAAAGTTCTGGAAGAGGAATACCGCAGTTATGTCAATTGAGATCGATTTTTAAAGAAACTATGCCCAAGGCTCAACGCTGTTCGAAAGCGTTGAGCAGTTGTTTCAGGGTCGGAAGTAGGCAACCAGAGTATTCGATGTGACCATCAGGCATGATGGTGTTACAAAGGATCGCCTCATTCATGAAGGCCCGGTCTAATTTTGCTCCACGCAGGTCCGCTCCTCCCAGATTGGCCGATTCCAGGTTGGTCAGGGTTAAATCAGCATTTCTCAAGTTTGCTCCACCCAGATTGACTCCTTTCAACTGAGCCCCCTGAAGGTCCACCCGCTCCAGGTTGCACCTTCTGCAGACTCCTGTTTCCTTAAGTTTCAGATAATCATCAGGATCCGCAGCATTCAACAGACCAGGGACCATCATTGCCAGTCCTAGGAATCCCCAAAGCATTCGGTTTTGCCGTCTGTAAAGAATTTTATTTTTGGAAATGGGAACAGGATTCATCCAATGATTCCATGGATGATGACTGCCATGGCAACATAAAACCCTCCTTCAAGAAGTCCAACAGCATTATTTCGGTCCACTTCAATTTCCTTGTTTAGGTGAAAGGGAGTGAGCCAGTCCAAGGCCCTGCGTCCATAACTGAGACAAACCAGTCCGAGAAAGACGTAGATTCCGGTGGTGATCAATTCTGCTCCTAAAATACTAAGCCTTGATGGGTTTTCCGGATCAATGAAGGTGAACAGTTCATAGTTCACTTCGCTGGAAACCGAGGCATGGACGATGATGCCGATGGCCAGATAAAAACCGGCTTGAGTTAGACCCACTGCAGTATTGTCCACTTCTCCAGTCTGGTAGTTGAGGTCATAGGGAGTGATCCAGTCCAGTACCTTGCGCCCGATGAAAAGACAAAAAAGGCTGACCAGGAAATAAATCAGGATTTCTACCAGGATGCTAATGAATTCATTAATGATCATGATCTTTAAGGGGTCTTGAGTGAATGGTAATTACTTCTAGAATAGCATAATGCTAAACCTAGAAAAGAAAATGAATCAAGAAAGAACAGACATGATTCTTCAATCAAGGCTCATAATACGTCATGATTGACCAATGGGAGAGTCTTTCTTTCAACTTTTTTGTTATTTAAAATGGCATGTTTTCGACCTAAGTTCGTCTTGATGATGGATCAAACTTTGAGGAAAATCCAAATGTTATTATTCCTGACAGGTTTGGGTTGGAAATTTATCAGGAATATTCATGGGGTGATTCACTAGACTGATCCATAGGGAGGACGAATGAGCAAGAAAGAGAAACATAAAGAGCATCATTCCCACAAGAATGAGAACGATAAAGGGCATTCCAAAAATGGGGAAAAGCTACCCAAAAAGGAATATGAAGAAGAACTGTCCAGACTGCAACTCGAGTTGGTCAAGATGCAGACCTGGGTCCAGGAAAAGGGACTCAAGCTTGTTCTGATTTTCGAGGGGCGAGACGCAGCAGGCAAAGGTGGAACGATCAAGCGCATCACCGAACCATTGAATCCTCGTGGCTGCAAAGTGGTTGCACTAGGGAAACCTTCGGATACCGAAAAAACCCAGTGGTATTTCCAACGTTATGTGGCTCACCTTCCTTCTGCAGGTGAAATCGTCATCTTCGACCGAAGCTGGTACAACCGAGGAGGGGTGGAGAAAGTGATGGGTTTTTGTTCCGGCAAAGAATATGAAGAATTTTCTCGTAGTGTTTCAGAATTTGAGGGATTGATCACACGCTCAGGAATCCTTCTCATCAAATACTGGTTCTCAGTCAGTTCCCAAGAGCAGGAAAAACGATTTCAGGAACGGGTGAAAAATCCTGCAAAACGCTGGAAGTTGAGTCCTATGGACATGGAAGCACGGAATCTGTGGGACCAGTATTCAGAAGCCAAAGATGCCATGTTCGAGTTCTCCAACATGCCTTTTGCTCCCTGGTATACCGTTGAAGGTGATGACAAACACAAAGCCCGTCTGAATTGCATCCATCACCTGCTGAGCAAGGTGCATTATAAGGATGTCCTCCCTCGGGTTGAGAAATTGCCTAAACGTAAAAAACCCGTCAAACATGTGGCGCGCCCTCCTAAGGAGGAGCACCTTTATGTTCCCGAAGTGTATTGAAGCATTTTCCGGAGCTCCTTTTGATTCAACACGGATCATGTCCTTCGAACGGATTTATTCACTTTCCCAAAGTCCTGATCTTGCTCCGATAGAAGAACTATTCGATCAGCAGGATCATCTGAATCCTGAAACACCTCAGGATCTGTGGTTTCAATATTGGGACAGTTACGATGAGCGGCTGAAAAAGGGAGGAATCCGTCTTTGGACCTTAGAAGAAGCTGATCAAACTCCGAGGGTTTTTTTTCAGGACACATCAGGAACTCAGCACAACATTAAATGTCCTAAAACTCCATTTAGAGTGGAGGATATACCCTCACAGGCATTTCAAAAGAAGATCCTGCCTCTGTTGGAACCCCGTCCCCTGCTGCCGCAACTGCGCATTCACCGAAAACGAAAAACTTGGATCTGTAGGAATTCGGAAGGAAAGAAAATCCTTTCTGTTCTAATGGATGAGGACCTGGAACTTTTCAGGCCTTCAAGGTTTCCCGGTGATGTGGTGATCAAAAAAAGAACAGGGTACCCACACCTTAGGCTTCATGGAGTCCGGGGCCATGGCAAAGACTTCGAAGGTTTGAAGGAACTGATCGAAATCCGGATCGGCCTGATGCCCTTGGAGACGGATATTTTTACTCTCAGCACCCAGATGCTGGGATTGGGGGAGATCGAAAAGAAAAGGAAACATCCTCTCCAGCTCCATTCCAGGCTTTATGCTCCTTTGGCCGTAGGTCGGGTTCTTTCCATCGAGTTCCAAGCAATGAAACAAAATCTATTGGGAACACTTTGGGGAGAAGACATTGAGTTTCTTCATGATTTCAGGGTGTCTTGCAGACGTTCACGTTCGATCCTGGCACAGTTGAAATCGGTGTTTCCTAAAAAAACGATCCAACCCTTTCTTGATGATTTTGCATGGCTTAGCCGATTGACGAGTCCTGTCAGAGATTTGGATGTGCTCTTACAGAAAATGCAGAAACCAAACACATTGAATCATTTCTACACCGAGGTTCTTGATCCTATTCTGCAATGGATCAAAGGTCGACGAGATGAAGAACAAACCCTGTTGAAGGACCATCTTCAATCGGAACGATTCCAGGTTTTTGCACAAAGTTGGGAAGCATTTTTGGATGGGCAAGTCCCTCCTCTGGATTCCGGAGAGGATTTACCGAGTATCGAACCCTTAGTCAGCAAACGGATCCACAGGCTTTGGCAGCGTGCATTGGAGGAAGGAAGAAGGATCCCGGATGAAGAAGCCCACCTTGCCTTTCACGAACTTCGGAAAACCTGTAAAAAACTACGTTACCTCCTCGAAGCTTTCCGCCCGCTTTATTCCAGAAATGACATCCAGGCCCCGGTCAAATCTTTGAAACGCTTTCAGGATTTGCTTGGATTGATGAACGACACCTTCGTGCAGAAGGAATTCATGCAGCAGTTATCACTGACAGAAGAACTGCCGGAAGGTTCTAGGCTCATGGCTGAGAAGTTTGCCCGGAATTATGACTTTCAGCTTGCTGAATCCGCTACAAGATTTCAGGAAGTTTTTGCCGAGTTCAATGATCCCGCAAGACATTCCGAGTGGAAGCACCTTCTGGAGCAAAACCCTTTAGTTCCTGAAAACCTCAATTTGCTTGAATGAAGGTTGATGACCCCGTAAGAACTCAAACCCATCGAAATCCAGTTGGATTGAGATTTTATAGGATTCCCGGTCTTAGAAATGTTTTTTTTTCGAATCGGCCAA
>NYUB01000117.1 GCA_002683785.1 Deltaproteobacteria bacterium | reverse complement strand
ATTATGCGTTGCTGGCTGATTGCTCATTCATTTCTACGAAAAACATCTCACAACATTTTGCTATAACATAGCCACAATGTTTTAAAGAAAATTTGGGCCATTTGTTGAAAATTCAAAAAAAAATAATTCCAATTTATTATTGTTTAAGCAATCCAAACTACGTCAATCCCTGCNATTTGGTTTATCAAAACTTTCCAATGCAACTCTGATGACGGAAAATGATAAACAAATNATATTTGAATGAGATTGAAATTTTCTTTNTCCATCACGCTTGAACTGAGGTTGATGAAATCTTTNTTATTCAGAGAATGATTAACGGGTTTTTCTCAGCATTTCTATCAATGAATTTAACGCAATTTTTCCACAAACTTTTTCTCTGGCTGNTGAGTCTTTTCTTATTGGGAGCGCTTCTTGTGGTTCTGGGCGCAATGGTCCTTTTCTGGAGACTGAGTGAAGGGCGAATGTCGATGTCCGAGGTTTCCAAAGGTATTTCCTCTGTGCTGTCGATGCCTGAACAAGAAATTTCAATTGAGGTGGAATCTGCACGACTGACCTGGTCTGACTGGAAAAACCCGCTTGGGGTGATTCTTTACCANACTGANGTACAAACCCCNGGAGGAACACTCATTTTACCTGAATTGGAAGTGGGTCTGGATCTTACTGAACTGGTCTTCGCCGAACTGGTACCGCAGGAGATACGCCTTCAAAAACCGAGGTTACGCTGGAATCCGATTAAGACGGGTATTCCATTCTTTCCTCTTCAAAGTTGGGACTCTGATTCTCAACTCATGGAGGGAGATTTTTTGGTGCCTGAACAGTTTCAAAAACTGCAAAAAATCACCCTCTATGATGCGGAGATCGAAATCACCAATGAACATAGTGGGCGTGTTANCCAAACCAAAAATGTGAGGCTTGATTTTAAACGAAAAAAAGGATCGGTTTTCATTCAAGCATCCTTTGAACTTCTGGAGGGAGAACAAAGAAGCCGCTCATCATTTGAAGGAAAATGGCAGATCCAGGAACAGAAGGGTTCCGGGTTCTTTCGACTTGGAAAAATTGGCTGGCCTATACTCGCAGAGTGGATTCCTGGAGGAAGATGGGATCTTTGGTTGGATTCCATGGTTTCCGGGAGCTTGAGTATTGAGGTTGATCAACGACTTAGCCCTTATTCATGGAACACAGAATTGGATTTGTCTTCTGGACACATCATCCTCCCAGGTTTGGGAAAAAGGGTTTTTGATGGTGCACATATGGAAGGAGGCTGGTCAGCTAAAAAAGACCGTGTGGAAATCANCCAGTTGAAAGCTTCGATGAAAAACGGATTGAAAGCTTCCGGATCTGGTTATCTCGAAAATCCTCTCCAATCCCCTTCTGGGGTCTTCGCTCTTGAGGTTCAACCTCTTTCCCTGGGATCTTTGATTTCAGATACGTTAAAAAGAGTTTCAGATGATATCACAGTGTCTTTGCTTGGAAAACGAGGTGAAAAAAGGTTTGGAAAACTTGAAACCCAAGTTGAATTAGCTCCTTCTAAGAAAAAAGGGACCCTTCCTGATTTGAATAATGTGTCAGGCAAAATTTCTTTCGATGAGGTTGCCGTTGAATTTGAAAANAAAGCTTTTCCGGTTNTTTCTGGTGTTTTTCCACAGATGAATGGGGAACTGAACTTTGAGATGAATTCTTCACTGGAGATCCAGAAGATGCAGTCGAAACTGAACATTTNCGGCGGCAGCACCGTTTTGGGAGATTCCGGAGAATCAATACCCATTCGGCAAGTCAATGTCAGCAGCATTTGGAAGGACTCAGAACTGAAAATAGAAGATTTTATGTTGGAACTCGATGATTCGGGCAGATTGGAAGCGGAAGCAATTTTGAAGTGGAAGAAGGGGAAATTCAATTCTTTGGTTCTGGACGCAAAATCGTTTGTAGTCCCAATCGATTCACTTTCCAGAATCTGGCATCCTGATGTTGCATCTGAAACACGGCAATGGTTNATCGAACATCTTTCCGGCGGGAAGGTTGAAGAAGGAAGTTTAAACCTCCATGTCGAAAAGGATGGTGCAGGCCAGATGCAATTGAAGTCTCTAAATAGTATTTTGCAGGTCAAAGATGCCGGTGTTCGTTATTATAAAAATCTCCCTCGTGGAACTGAAGTTGACGCTACAGTTAGCATCGATCCGGATCAAGTGGAGATCGAGCTTCACCAAGGAAGGATCGGGCAACTCCAACTCAATAATGGNCGGTTGATATTTGCTCCTCTTCGAAAGGGGAGTCCTGTAGCAACTATGGTTTTTAAAAGTACGGGACCCCTGCCCAAGGCTCTTGATCTGTTGGAACATCCTGCCTTGGCGATTTTGAAGGAAGATNTGCTGCCATTTACGGACACTTCCGGAGAAGTCAGTTTGAGGTTGGGTATGGAATTTCCTCTAGATCATAGGCTCGAAGAGGATTTTCGATTCGTTGCAAAAGCTCAGTTGGAGGATGTAATCCTGAGTGGAATGCCTCTGAACTTGTCGATGGAAAATGGCCGTTTGGAGGTTGAAGCCGATTCCGAGAAAATAGAGGTCTCAGGAAAAGGTGAAATTTCTGGAGCTGGGATTGAGATTGACTTCAGGAAAACTGGGAAAAATCCATCCCATACTAAAGTGGTCGCGCCCTCCTCTCGGGAAATGGCCAAACTTATTGGNCAACTGTCTGGATTGGAAATCAATGGCAAAGCTTCGGCGAACCTCGTACTTGCGGAATCGGCCGGTTCTAACAGCCGAATCGCACTNCAGTTGGGGCTGGAAGAGGCAAATGTNTCCGTTCCCTTGATGGGCTGGGCAAANCCTCAAGGTGAAGCAGCAGCGCTTCGTGGCTGGGCCAACATCAAAAGCGGAAGGATCGAATCGATTCCTTTCATTGAGGTTGATAGCCAGGAAATCAAACTCAGATCACAAATGATCCTGGATGAAAAGGGAGAATTTCTTGAACTTCAAATCACGGATCTGCATGCTCCTGAAACAAGTGTCAATCAAATGCAGATGTTCATGGAAGAGGATGGGGCCATGAAAATTCAAATCGAGGGTCCGAAACTTAATCTGGAACCACTGATCGTTACAAGTACTGGAAATTCTCCCCAAAACCATTCAGTGATATTCGAATTAAATTCAAAATCCATGTCACTATCACAGTCGGTAGCTCTTTCCGGAAATCTGAAGGGAAGGCTTTATGACAACGGGACGTTTCATGCAGAGCACAAGGGTTCATTGCTGATGGACAATAGGACGATGCTCAATGATGCAAACTTCAAAATTCAGCATTCCGGAAAAAACCCAGAAATTCAAGGGGAGGGAAGGATCGGAGCAAATCCGTTGAGTTTCAGTTTTGCTCCGGATAGCAAAGGAAATAGTGAACTTGAGTTGGAATCAGAGGATGCNGGAGAAATGTTCCGTTTTTTGGATCTGAGCAATGCCGTTTCTGGAGGGACGCTTGAATTGAGTACCAAGTTCCAGGGTGACAACCTGAGCTACCACGATTCTGAAATCCATCTCAGCAATTTCACCCTCAAGGAAGCTCCTCTCCTGGTCGATGTATTCTCCCTCATCAGCCCGACGGGCCTGCTTGAGCAGTTGCTGGGAGATGGTGTTTTCTACGACGAAGGATACGGGAAAGTAACCGTAGCAGGCAAACGCTACACGATTCATGAAGCCAGTGCTGTAGGGTTTTCCAGCGGCATCGTCTTTTCCGGCTGGATCGATCTGGACCGAAATGAGTTGGATATCAATGGCAGTGTTGCACCTGCCTATATCCTCTCCAGGCTGGTGAGGTGGATTCCTATATTGGGAACCATCCTAACCGGGACGGACAAGGGAGGATTGATCGCACTCGATTTCAGACTCACTGGTTCCATCGATGATCCGGAAAAATCGTCCAATCCTCTTTCACTGGCACCCGGCATTCTACGTGATGTNTTTCGCTTTGAGTGGCTGAATTATTTCCGTAGTGACAACAGTACTAAAAAGGAGGATTAGTTTCCTAAAACTATAGATAAAATAGCTAAACTAAATTTGGGTTGAACAAAATTTCATTTGTTCGTTGACATGGAAGCCATCCAAGCACAGTCCAAACCGTCGAGAGACATGTGAATGAGCAGGCCCAAGCCAAAAATCCTGAANTTACGGTGCAAAAGCATCAAAGCATATAGGGATGTTGCAACTTCAGTGTGCAAAGGGTGAAATCCGATGCTGCAGCGTTGAGGATCAAAGAAAGGATTCGCAAAGAGGTGGTCTAAATCAACGATCATCGTGAGCATCAACAAAAGGAAAGAATTTTTCCAATCCTCACGATAAAAAATCCATACAGCCAAGGCTAGGACAAATACATGTAAAAAATTGTGGACCAGGGTCCGTTCCATGACGGAAAAGGCATCCATCGGGTTTAGACTTCATCCCAGGAAAATNATAACACCTGTTGAATATTTTTGACTCCTGTCAGCCAAAGCAACAGACGGTCCAGACCAAGAGCCATCCCTGATGAAGGAGGCATACCTTCCTGAAGACTTTCGAGAAACCTTTGATCCAACGGAACAGTTGTGCGGGATGCTTTTTTTCTTTGTTGAAGATCATTTTCAAAACGTCTCAATTGTTCTTCAGGATCTGTAAGTTCTCCAAATCCATTCGCCAGTTCTATCCCATTTGCGTAGCATTCCGCTCGGTCTGCAAACCCTGGAGAATCAGGAAGGGGGCGCGCCAGGCTTGCCAAAGGCATCGGCCACTCACAGACCCAAACGGGACATTTTTTTCCAAGTTCTGGTTCGATCTGATCCCAAAGTCTGAAAAAAACACTTTCATAATTCAACTCTTCGGAACTCATTTGGAAATGTACTAGATCTTCCAAAGCGAAGTTCATTCCATAATCCATGGCCTTATTCAGAAGTTCTTTTGGAGCTTCCATCCCAGTCAATGGAATCCCCAGTTTTTCCTCAAACAGATCCCGGACCTTCAGTCTTGGCCAGGGCTCATCGGTGTTATAATTAAAACCTGGGATCTTTCCTGAAAGATGTCTACAAAGCTGACTCACATCATCCATCAGTTCTTCAAGCGTTGCATGAGCACGATACCACTCGAGCATGGTGAATTCCGGATGATGCAAAGGTCCAGTTTCACTGTTCCTGAAACACCGACAAATCTGAAAAATCTTTTCAAATCCACCCACCAGCATNCGTTTCATTTGAAACTCAGGGGACGTGATCAAAAAAGCAGGTTGTTGTTCCAGGAACCCTGAATTTTGCTGAGATTCTCCATGGACCTGCATCAAGGAAAAGTGGGCTTCTGGACTTGGTCCACGGACGATCAGTGGAGTTTCGGTTTCCAGAAAACTGTTTTGATCGAACCACTTTCGTGTTTCAAGCAAGAGCTGATGCCTTTTTTTTAAAAGGTTCATGCGGGAGGGCATTTGACCAGGCCGACGCCAGCGAAGACTATCTCCAGAAGCAGTAAGTGGGATTCGAGCATCCTGAAGCAGATGAAGTTCATGGCCTCCCTGCTCGTTAATGATTACCCTGACCCAAGAACCTTCCTTAAAAAAAAGACTGGGGTCATCTTCCGCGAAAAAATATTCTCGGTCTTCAATTAAAAGTGTCTGTCCTGGGATATCATCTGTTTCATGGCGGATCACCCTGGCATACCAGGTTCCGGTCTNCAACTTCTCAAAGGAGGTTTCCAAATCCTGGTTCATCCCTCCAGTTCCTTGATCCTTGCGGCTCTTTCTTTTTGGACNCGGTCCAGATATTTTCTGGAATCTATCTGGACTTTTTGNAGTTCNTTNTCCCTCCGNTTTCGTTCCTGCTCAAGNTTTTCGTGATGTTCCTGGATGGCCTGTTTGCCAATCTGGTCCAAGGTTTCTTCAATCCGNGGGGNATAGGGNAACCAGGGAGCAAATTTTCCTTCTGCAGGCATCAGTCGGTTCATGATGCCGTCAAGATAAACCCGATGGTATTTTGAATTGGCCGGAAGATTGAAATTTCTGGTATTGATCCAGAATCCAAAACGAGGGGGACGTTTCAGGTCCAGAGGAATTTTCAGTTTTCCCAGTTCCTTCAGGAAAAGTTCTTTGGCTTTGGTGGACTTTAAGCGGTTGAAAAAAAATTCTGGGTGTTGGTTTTGATCCCCGCTTACATCTTCTTCGTGGGACTTAACATGGATCTGTGATAGGTCATAGTCGATGACAAAGGTTTTTCCAAGGTTGTCCCGGACAATAAGCGACAAAGTCATGAAACGATCAACATTGCAAACCATGAAGATGTCTCGAATGTAATGAACATGCTGGAGNACTTCACTTGGAAGCAAGGATAGCTCGGTGAAAAATTCTTCAATTGACTGGGCCAGTTGTTGTGCNTCATCAGCTGCAAATGGGTTGTTTGAGACTCTAGTCTGGAATTTTGCTGCTTCCTTTTGAAATGTGGTCAAAGCCCTCGCGCTGAAACCGATGTATCCGCTAAAGACACAGCGGGCAATGCCNTCAGTCAGTTTTGCTTCAAACATTTCCAGAATGTTGCCCTGACTCCCNTGTCCGGTTCCATGACGAGAAACCATGGCCAGGAACTTCCAGAGGTCGGTTTTTGGATGATGCCGAATGACCACCAGAGGTCTAGGGATGCTCAGACTTTTCGAAATCGGNAGTTGAATCTGAAAGGGCTTTCTTTCGAAATTCCGTTCGAAATGATATTTAAAAATAACATTTTCCAGGACATCTCCAGCAACCGGGATTCGTGACTGAAGGATCAGGTTTTCGAGCAAATTCAGATTTGTTTTTTCATGTCCGGCATGTTCAAGAATCTGTGTACTAACTTTTTTCAACTGCTGGTGATCAAGGTAAATGCTGCGGGCCTGNATTTTTTCAAGTGCACTGAGAGCTTCTTTATTTCTTAATTTGTTCAAAACAGTACGGTCTTCAATAGGAACACGCTGAAAGACGGAATCAAGGAGTGGTTCCAGGAACTGTTGAAGATTTTTTTGATCCTTTTCGGGTTTCATCCCGCTGTCCAGATGTCGGGTGAGTTGATGAAGGGATTTTTTTCTACCTTCGAGNCAAAGGTGTTGTTCCACACGTTTCATGGATTCTACAAATCGGTTTTTCAACTGCTTTTCAATGTAATTAGCNACATCATCTCTTCCTTGGGCAAAACGGATGAGCAGATTTTTTTGTTTTTCATCAGGAAAAAAAGCCTTGTAGAAATCAACCATCGCTCTATTGCGCCAGGAGCCCTCCTTCTCGACGTAGATTGGTTCACCTGTCTCGAATTCGATGATACTCTGGAGTCGCATGTGTTGGGCAAAACAAAAGACCATCTCGGCCTGGATCAGGGAATCACTGAAACGTGTGAGCATTTCCGTGAATTTCAGCCACCAGGGGTCAAGGCACAATTCCGGATATGCCTTTTCCATGTTGAGGATCTTCTCTACATGACGGCCTTCACTTTGTTCCACAACAAACCGACGTTGTTCAGGATGCCATAGCAGACGGGTGATGCTGGTCAATTGTTTATCAGGAGGGTCTTGAAGCAAAAGCATTTCCACCCACCANCAGTTAAGCAGGGCTTTCGGGAGATTTCTGTGACTGACTTTCTCACTNTCCCTGAGGAAAATAGGAATNACGTGTTTGNCAAAAAAACCACGTGGGATGTTGACATTCCCCCAGTCTGGAAAATCCATAAGGGCTTTTCCTTTTCCTGAANCCGCTTCTCCGATGTTGAAATTCCAGTCCTCTCCCTCGAATATTCCTGCTTTGGCAAGGATCCGGAAATTCTGGGGGAGGTCAAAAGGAAGAGGAGTGATCCCTGCGATCATAGTTGCTGGGTTGAGCAGNAAGTCGTTCAGCATCATTGAATAGGCTTGGCTGCCTTCTGGGGAAACAAGAAAGGGGGTGTGATCTCCACTGCGCATCCTTCTGAGAATGTTCAGGAAATAATGAACTTCCGTATCAGGATATTTTTCAGTCAGAAATTCTTCGACCTTCTGGATTTTGATAAGGAGGTTGTATTCGGTTTGTGATTCCAGTTGTTGTGAATAGATATCGCGGTGGGTCGTGATCAGGTTGCAGCATGAATCCATCAACGCGTCTTTGGACTGCTTTTGCAGTTCTTCGATGTCGAGGGCAAGGAGGTCTGCCGAGATGGAAGNGAATTCGGCACTCAGCATTTTCAGAACATGGGGAATCCCTNTCAAATTCTCACGAGTGCAATGTCGTGAAAGCCAGAGCAGAAAACCTTTGATGACCTTCAATGGTTCGGATGAATGGCTCAAACGNTCCAGAATTTNGGCATCAGTTTGGTCAGGGGAGTCATTTCCAGACTTTTCTTTGTTCAGAATTAGCTGCTGGGCATTGTTTTTTTGATGCCGTTTGTCTCCCTTGTTTCGAATATGATCCGCCAGTACTTTGAGCAAAAGTTCCCTNCTTCCCGTTGCTGCAGACCCTGGAAAACAGCTTTCAATCTGTTCTTCAGGGGTTAAATCCAAAAGAAATGGATACAGTTGNTTGATTTCATTGGTGAAATTGTAAAATTCTGGATGTTCTTTGAGGTTTGAGAGAATGGCGTGGTGATATTGTTTAAAACGTTGTTTTTCCGGTAAAAGATTCCATTCAAGGTCGATCTTTCGATCCAAAATGTATTGGTAAGTCCCTGGAAATACTGCATGCAGTACTTGAATTTCTTCCTCNCTCAATCCTTCGCTGCAAACGGAACGAAGTTCTTGAAGAGCACCTATCTCGAGTTTGCTCCGTTCTTTGTTGTCGAGCAGGTTCGAAAAATAATGCTTCCGGACCCTTTTCTGGATCAGAAGCATCAGGGCCAGCATAAAGTCTCCATCGGTCCACCCTTGTTCATATTCAGGGTCGGTGCTGATGATGACCTGCGCATCCATATCGGAATCAAACTTGTGNCCGATTCCTCCGAGGCTGCCGATGGTGGTTAATGCNATGAGGGGCTTCTGTTTTTCGGATTCTTCATGCTGTCCCACGTCTTTGAGTTGGGGATATTCCTGNTGAAGGAAGGATGCGGTTCCTTCGGGTCCCTCGAGCATTTNTGATGGAAGAAACCGTTCACGTTCAGCAATTCCGTGAGCTGCATNGNNTGGGAAGACTTTGAATTCACTGGTTTCAATGATGGGTTTACCAGCATCATCATAGCCTGAGATTTTTTCCAGGTTCAGAATTCCGATTTCTTCGGGATTGATGTCAAACAGCAACAGNGACTCATGAACTGCTTTTCGCAAACCTGGTTCCGCCAAANTGATAAGACTCTTCATCCTGGCATGATTCACACGGTTCATCGTTTCCAGTTCCATCCTGATCTGGTTCTGGAAATCCTGAAGTTNTTGATTGGAAAAACAATCGATTAAGAGATCCCTCAGATGATGTCCTGAGAGATTGGCTAGGACAGACTGAAGGATTGTTAAATACGATTCCGGATTCTGTCCNGGAATCGTGAAACAGAGGTTTTTTAAAAGCAGGTCCTGCTGGTCTAATTCAGCAGAAGACGAGTTTGAGGTAGCGTCTGAGTGAGGTTTTGGTGGTTTTTCCGCCATGAAAAAAGGGATTTAAAAAAACCTATGAGTTTCAAACTTTAACTCTTTCTACATATTCTCCGGTTCTCGTGTCGATTTTCAGCATGTCTCCTTCATTGATAAAAAGGGGAACATTAACACTGTAGCCAGTTGAGAGAGTTGCAGGTTTGGATGCACCAGTAACCGTGTTGCCTTTTTCACCAGGTGCAGTTTCGGTGACGGGAAGATTGACGAAATTCGGCAGAGTCAGTCCGATGGGTTTTCCTTTGTAAAAACTGACANTGATTTCCATATTTTCAGTCAGGTAGTTTTCGGAATCTCCAACCAACTCTGATTCAAGACTGATTTGGTCATAGTTCTGACTGTCCATGAAGTGGAAACTGCCATCGTTATAGAGAAACTGCATTTCCCGGTCTTCAGTGTCGGCGGGNGTTATTTTTTCTCCCGTTTTAAAGGTCCGATCCAGCACCGACGAATTGATCAGGTTCCGGATTTTGGTCCGGGTGAAGGCATTTCCCTTGCCGGGTTTGACGAACTGAAAATCAACAACGGTGAAAGGTTCGCCATCCAGTTCAATTTTTAAACCNTTTCTGATATCAGAAGTGTCGTACACCGCGTTATCTCCAACTGAAAAAAATGATAAAAGATTCTGTATAGTTAGGACTGTAAATTAGCTATGATTGCATAAAAAATCTAGGATTTTGTGGCAGGAGACTGGAATTCTGGATCAAAAACGAATGANTCTAAAAAAACTGTCAGGTAACCTTGGGAAAATTGAAGTCTTCCAAAAACATCGAATCTCTCCCGAAAACGATTTCTCGGCTTGCACCGACACCGAGTGGATACCTGCATCTGGGCAACGCATTTTCTTTTATACTGACATGGTTGCTGGTGCGCAGATTGGAAGGGAAACTTCAGTTGCGGATCGACGATCTGGATTCAGCGCGTCTAAAACGAGACTGTCTTGAGGATATCTTTCTTCAATTGGAGTGGCTTGGACTGGAATATGACTCAGGNCCTCAAGGACCTGAGGAGCATTTAAAGCACTATTCACAGACTCTCAAAATAGAAGATTACAGGGAAACTCTTTCTTCCTTGAGANAATTGAGATCTCTCTATGCCTGTCAATGTTCCCGCAAGCNATATCTGGCGATATCGGAAGATGGTCTCTACCCAAAAACCTGTCGTGACAAAAAACTCGATTTGGATCAGCCGGAAATAACATGGCGGTTTAAATCAGAATCAGAAGCTTTATCCGATACGTTTTTTTTTGAAGGTTCATCAGAAGAAGACAGTTCTTCAAAGCCTTTGGGTGATGCGGTTCTGCTTCGCAGAAATGGNNTTCCTTCCTACCAGATTGCATCTCTGGTTGATGACATGAAAAACCGATCCACCCTCATTGTCCGTGGNATNGATCTTTATCCTTCCTCTCTTTTCCAGCAAACAGTTGCTGAAAAACTCGGATGGGCGACGTTTTCCGAGATTTGTTTCGTCCATCATTCCCTGCTCAAAGACTCAACGGGGAAGAAATACGCTAAAAGTGAAGGAGCGTATTCACTGAAAGATTTGAAGCAGGAAAATTCGGATCCGGGGTTCGTCTATCGTGGCGTTGCCTGCTGGCTTGGTCTGCCGGATACAGATATCAATGATTTGAAATCACTCCAACATGCCTTTTCAACCGTTCCCTTGAAAGAGCTGGAGGGTATGGAATTGGATGATTCAATCATTCTGTGATTGAGAAGTTTGCCTTTTTCCTAAAATGCCAGAAAGAAATTATTGGAATCCAGCATTTTTCCAGATATGAACCAGGATAGAATCTAAATCGTAACTTTGGGGTGTTGATTATCAAAAAACAATGAATGCAAAACTACTTTTTAGAACTTAAAAATCTTCACAAATCTTATCAGGACGGGTCAGGCATTCACCACATNTTAAAAGGTGCAGAACTCCACTCTGAGCAAGGTGAGACGATAGCTATTTTGGGNAACAGTGGTTCCGGGAAATCTACCCTGTTGAATCTCATTGCNGGGATTGATCTGCCCGACCAGGGAGAAGTTCTAATTCAGGGTAAAAGTCTGGGGCAGTTGTCTGAAAAAAAAAGGACTCTGCTTCGAAGAAAAAAAATAGGTTTTGTGTTTCAATCCTTCAATTTAATTCCCACCTTGAATGTTGAAGAGAACCTGATGCTTCCTTTGGAGATGAACGGGATACCGAATAATTCTGGAATCATCCCTCAGATGCTTGNTGGATTGAATCTTCAAGGTCGAGAAGAGAGTTACCCGGATCGACTTTCCGGGGGTGAACAGCAACGAGTAGCTGTTGCCAGGGCTCTCATGCATCAACCNTCTCTGCTGCTTGCAGATGAGCCAACTGGGAATCTGGATGGGGAGACCAGTCAGGAAACACTAAAACTGATAAACCATTTTGTCCACCGTTCCGGGACCACCATGATCATCGCAACCCACAGTCAGAAGGTGGTTGANTGGGTGGACCGTGTGTTCAATATCGAGGATGGAATTCTGATTGAATTGAAAAGTACTGAAGCGATGAAAAGACTCGCCTCATGAGTTTTCGTCTGATCATCAAAACAGGACTCAGTTACTGGAAGAAACATCCCTCACAATTTATTCTCGCGCTTTTAGGCATCATGCTTGGAGTGGGAGTGGTTACAGCAATCGATCTGACCAATTCCAGCGCCCTTAAATCCTTCCAACATTCTGTAACGACCGTTAGTGGGAAAACCACTCACAGATTGATTTCTGCATCTGGAACTATTCCAGAAGAAGACTATTTTTNTCTGCGCAGCCAACTTGGAATTCAAAATTCGGCTCCTGTCATTGAAGGATACCTCAAAATCATTGGAGAGGAGTCCAAACCTTTTCGGGTCTTGGGAGTCGATCCNTTTGCNGAGNGACCTTTTCNAAATTTCCTTCACCAGNCCCCAACNCCAGGCATCATCAATTCCCTTTTGACCGAGCCGAATACGATTCTGATTTCAGAACAGGGAGCTTCAGATTTGGATGCCAAGATTGGATCAGAAATTCCTGTTTTGGTAGGAACTCGAATGATCATCCTCAAGGTGGCAGGGCTATTCAAGGCATCCAACGATTTTTCTGCTGAGGTGCTTCGTAACTTGATGATCATGGACATCAGCACAGCCCAAGATCTCTATACGATGCATGGCAGATTAAGCCGAATTGATCTTATCCTCAAGGATCCACTGGTGGAAGATGTCCTTCGTGAAGAACGAAGGAGCGGAATCTCGCAAAGCACTCGCCTTCAATCGATTGATGAGAATTTGCAGGCCGGTGAGAGACTGACACGAGCCTTCCGGGTCAATTTGACGGCTTTAAGCCTACTGACCTTAGTGGTCGGAATGTTTCTAATTTACAACACCGTTACTTTTTCTGTAGTACAACGATTTGACCTAATTGGCAGAATGCGTGTGATCGGAATGACCCGGTCAGAAGTATTNAATTGGATCCTTCTGGAAGCATTGATGATCGGGGTGTTGGGAACGGTTTTAGGTCTGGTGTTGGGAGTGACACTGGCCGGCATTCTTTTGGATCAGGTGACCCAAACGATGAACGATTTGTATTTTGTCCAAACCGTCAATTCTTTGAATTTCAGTTTGTTCAGCCTCATAAAATCGATTGCCCTTGGAGTGGGTGCCACTTTAATTGCCGCATACCTTCCTGCCCGGGAGGCAGCTTCCGTGAAGCCTGTGCTGGTATTGAAAAAATCTCTCACCGAGGAGCATCAGAAGATACGCTTCATGATTCTCGGAGGGGTCGGTTTTCTAGGAATGTTGGCAGGATTTGTCACACTACAATGGGGTAATGAAGGGCTATGGGTGAGTTACAGTGGAGTTTTTATGCTGATCATTGGAAGTGCTTTGTTGGTTCCCTTCCTGACATTGGTTTTCAGCAGATTGTTCAAACCTTTGAGTACGAGGATATTTGGAGTTTTTGGAGGCATGACTCTGAGAGGAATTGAATCCCAGCTCAGCCGAACTGGAGTGGCCATTGCTGCCTTAACCGTGGCAGTTGCCTCAACCAACAGCCTGGATCTGATGGTCTCCAGTTTTCGGACTGCAGTCAGCAGTTGGTTGCAATCTCAACTAAGGGCCGACATCTATCTTTCACCTCCGAGTTTGCTTTCAAATCAAAACAGCCAGTTCATCGACAATTTGCTGGTAAACAAATATTCCTCACTTCCTGAAGTTGACTTTACTTCTTATTATCGGAGATTTCAGACTGAGAGCAATGGTAGCAGGATCCATGTNCATGGTGTGAATCTTCCTCCTCAGGGAGAGCAGGCATTTAGATTCAAGGAAAAACTCCAGAGTTTTGACTGGAAGGATTTTCGAAATCTTTCCCAAGTGATTGTTTCTGAACCTCTGGCATTTAGGAAAAATTTAAAATCCGGAGACGACTTGGTTTTGGAAACCCCACAAGGCTCCCAGGCTTTCAAGGTGGNTGGAATTTTTCACGATTATGCTGCTGAACAAGGGTTTGCACTACTGAGCAGGAAGAATCTGATGCGTTTTTGGGAGGATCAAACCGTCAATTCGATGGCGCTTTATCTCAAACCGGGAACCAATGTCAGAGAACTGGTAGAGCAGTTAGAAAACGATCTGATCGAAACATCCGGCAATGTATCAAATACATCTGAATTACCCTTGAATGTGAGGTCCAACCAAGAACTTCGTCAATCCAGTATGGCCATTTTCGACAGAACATTTGCGATCACAGGCATTCTTAAACTTCTGCTTGGAGGTGTTGCCGTGATTGGAATTTTCAGTGCTCTCATGTCAGTTCAANTNGAAAGATCCAGGGAACTGTCGGTGCTNCGTGCGATTGGAATGACTCCGTCTGAAATCGGGAAAATGGTCTATGGACAATGTGCATTGATGGGTATCCTCGCCGGTTTGTTTGCATTGCCGACAGGAATCCTCCTTGCCAAGGTTCTGATTCAAGTCATCAACTTACGCTCATTCGGTTGGTCCTTTCCATTAATGATCGATTCGCAGATTATTTACAAAAGCATAATGATTGCTTTTGTGGCTGCCTTGGCCGCAGGGATATATCCAGTCTTGAAGATGTCAGCAAGTTCACCAGCTCTGGCTCTCAGAGGAGAATGAATAAANATAANTGGAATTCCAAGAATTCGGAGATGAAATCAAAAAAGAAATGGGTTCTTATCCCGGGAGTTTTTCTGGGTTTTCTTTTGATTTCCACCTGGATGTTGATGGCCCGAAATGAGTCACAATATGTCAATAATGACTCAGGTTTTCAGGTTTCCGAACTGCTCGGGGAATCTGTATCGGAAGGATTTGCTCTGGCAGTAAAACCGGTAGCATTCAACTTTCCTGAAGACCATGGGCCTCATCCGAATTTCCGCAATGAATGGTGGTATTACACCGGTAACTTGGAAGACTNCACTGGGCGAAGTTTCGGATACCAATTCACCCTTTTCAGAAATGCCCTGAGTCCGGTCCAATTCGAAAATAGTTCCAACTGGAGGACNAACCAGATTTATATGGGGCATTTTGCATTGACCGATGTCGAAGAGAANCGTTTTTTCTTCAGTGAAAGGTTCAGCCGGGGAAATGCTCAGCTTGCAGGAGCCATGACAGTTCCTTTCCGANTATGGCTCGAAGATTGGGAAGTCACTGGAGATGCAGGAAANAAGAAATTTCCTCAACAGATCAAAGCCCAAACAGAGGATGTCGTTCTTTCATTAGAGCTTTCAAGCAGCAAACCTCTTGTGCTCCAGGGAAACCAAGGACACAGTCAAAAAGGGAGTCGACCTGGAAATGCGTCCTATTATTATTCATTTACCCGAATGCAAACCCANGGGACATTGAAAATAGGAGATCGTGAATTCAATGTTCATGGAAGCAGTTGGATGGATCGTGAATGGAGCACGAGTGCTTTGGAAAAAGGTCAAAAAGGTTGGGATTGGTTTGCTCTGCAACTTTCCGATGGAAGAGAGATCATGCTCTACCAGATCCGTCGTGACAATGGAAAGGCAGATCTGACCAGTAAAGGAGTGATCATCAATGAGAGTGGTCATTCCATCAAACTCGAATGGAAGGATTTGGATCTTAAAATCCTTTCTAGTTGGNCCAGTCCTGAAACNGGGATCCGATATCCATCAGGATGGAAACTGAATATCCCTTCAGAAAATCTGGATCTTGAAATTAAGCCCCTGATCGAAAATCAGGAACTCCGAACTTCCGTGAATTACTGGGAGGGAGCAGTGGAAGTCCAAAGTCTCCAGAATGATATCAGCCTGAATGGAAAGGGCTACGTTGAACTGACGGGTTACACGAGGACAAATTGATTGGATTCAAAATTGGAGATGTTGTCCGTCTTGACAGACGGGGCTTGCATTGGGAGGATTTCAAGTAAATTTCAAATATTAAATTTTTTCTAACCGATTGAACATGGATATTTTTGCAGATACCGCCGACATTGAAGAAATCAAAAAGCTGAACGATCTTGGGATCATCGATGGTGTGACCACNAACCCNACNCTGATTGCAAANTCNGGCAGGGACTTGCGGGAAGTNCTCGNAGAAATATGTGATGTTGTTCGTGGCCCCGTTTCGGGTGAAACCGTTTCCACNGACGCAGAGGGTATGNTTCGGGAAGGACGATGGCTGAGGGAGATTGATGANACGTATATGGTTGTCAAAGTTCCTCTTACAGCAGAAGGCATCAAGGCCTGTTACCAACTCAGCCGCGAGGGCCATCCAGTCAATGTCACCTTATGCTTCTCTGCCAGCCAGGCACTTCTTGCGGCGAAAGCCGGGGCTACCTTCATCAGTCCTTTTGTCGGCAGGCTGGATGACCTGAGCAGCGACGGCATGCAACTGATTCAGGACATCCGTATCATTTACGATAACTACGATTTCGATACCAGGATCCTGACCGCTTCTGCCCGTGGTCCAATGCACATTATAGAGGCGGCAAAAATTGGTTCNGACGTGGTNACGGCCCCTCCAAAAGCAATATGGCAAATGTTGCAACATCCCTTGACCGACAAGGGGCTTAAGGCTTTTCTGGANGACTGGGAAAAGACGGGTCAGAAGTTGGGACAGGTTGGTTGAACCAAGTTAGGTTTAAACTGGATTCGATCCAGTGTCGTTCCAAAGCCAAGCCGCTCCCCGGACTCCGCTGGAATCTCCATGTTTCGCAGGAACCACCGGGGCACTGAATTCGTGGCCAAAGGTCCATTTTGGAATCAGATCCGGAAGGGTTTGATAGAGCCTCTCAATGTTGGACATTCCACCGCCAAGTACGAATATGTCCGGATCCAGCAAATTGGCGACCATGGCCAATCCTCTTGCCAACCTTGACTCGTAGCGTTTTAGGACNTCCTCTGCTATGGGGTCTCCGTTCTGCTGGAGGGAGATGATTTCAGGACCTTTTAGTTGCTTTCCGGACTGTTTTTCATATTCCAGTTCGAAACCGGTTCCAGATACGAAAGTTTCAACGCANCCCTTTTGCCCGCAATAACAATCAGGACCGGGAAATTCATCGGCTTCCAAAAAATTCAGCGTATTATGACCCCACTCGCCTGCGATCCCATGTTGTCCCGAGTGCACCTGCGCATTGATGGCGATGCCNGANCCACTTCCTGTCCCAAGGATCACGGCAAAAACCACATGAGCCCCTTGACCTGCGCCGTCGACAGCTTCAGAAACCGCAAGACAGTTGGCGTCATTGGCGAATCGAACTTCACGNGAGAGGGCCTGCATCATATCAAGGTGGAAGGGTTTTNCAATTAAGCCAGGTCGAGTTGGCGTTCTTCACCAATCNNGTTTTTGGGGANAAGGTTCCAGGAATTCCAATTCCCACCGTTCCCTGTTCGCCGGTTTTTTCTTCAAGAAATCGGACCAATTCAACGATGGTTTTGATGGTTCCCTGATATTCTCCCCTCGGAGTCGGAACCCGTTTTCTTTCCAATTCACGGCCTTCTTGATCAAGGGCCAGGGCTTCTATCTTGGTTCCACCAAGGTCAANTCCGATCCGTATCATTCGATTTCCCCCATTCTGCCTTGCTGATAATCCTGAAATGCCTGGTGGATTTCCTCCCTGCTGTTCATCACGAAAGGTCCATAACGAACGACTGGTTCATTGAAAGGTCTGCCCGAAAGAAGCAGTAGGTCTAATCTNGAATCTTGAGGGCTTTGCATNAAGACCTCATCTCCGTCGTGAGCAAACAGCACCAACTGACCCTCTTCGGCTTTCCGGGCATCATCTTGTTTTCCAAAGATACCATTGCCACTGATCAGATAGGCCATCGTATTATGATCATGGGGACTGGGATGGGTGATTTCAATGCCCGGTTCTAACTGCACGTGGAGGTAAAGGATCGGAGTATTGGTTTGGATCACAGCCCTGGTTTCACGGAACTCTCCTGCAATCACCCGGATTCGACTTGTTTCATCTTCCAACATCACTTCGGGAATTTTTTCTGAGGGAGTATCCTGATAGCGTGGAGGGATCATCTTACGATCCCTTGGAAGATTGATCCAGATCTGAAATCCATGAATAGTCCCACCCTTTTCGTAGAATTCTGGAGCTGGCATTTCTGAATGAACCACTCCGGAACCTGCAGTCATCCACTGTACGTCACCTGGACGAAGTAGGCNCTGATGACCGCTGGAATCCTTGTGTTCATTTTCACCGGCAAGGAGGTAGGTCACCGTTTCAAAACCACGGTGGGGATGATCTGGAGCCCCAATGGCTTCACGGGGTCCCCATTCCGTGGGACCTAAATGATCAAGCAGGAGAAAGGGGTCGACCTGATCCAGTTCCGTGGTAGGGAAGGGACGTCTGACAGGAAAACCTCCTCCTTCTATAACCTTTGTAGAACTGATGATTCTTTCAATACTGCGTATCATGCTTTCCCGTCTTTCCGANGATGATCTTTTTCAGTTAAANTGTCNCAATTCNTAATAAGGTTTTATTCATTTTATCNTAATCCCTTCAGGCATACCAATGGATTCAAAATGCAAATTCAGCATTGGTGAAATCATCCATCATTTACGTTTCGATTACCGGGGTGTGATTTATGATGTCGATGCCACTTTTCAGGGAACTGAAGAATGGTACGAGCAGATGGCCAAAAGCAAGCCACCCCGTGACCAGCCNTGGTATCATGTGTTGGTGGATCNATCCGNCANNATGACCTATGTNGCAGAAAGGAACNTGGAANCTGATNGATCTCAAGCACCCATAGAACACCCNCTGGTGGANCAGTATTTTAACCAATTTAAAAACGGGAAATATTTCCTCCAACTCAGTTGAAGTGCGGGTCTAGCGTTTCTCTTCAATGGAACTGGAATGTTTCGGAAGATGTAAATTGACGATAGTTGATATTTGATTCTCTTATTCACAGGGATGAAAGGATAGAGTAATGACAATAATTT
>NYUB01000116.1 GCA_002683785.1 Deltaproteobacteria bacterium | reverse complement strand
TTTTTTCTTTTGAGTTTGTTTTTGAGACCCTAATTTATGAATGCAAAAAATAGAATGAAATTCATGATTTCGAAAGGGATCNTCNATTTCCCAATCTCCCATCAAGCTAAGATCANGAATCTTCAGGAGAATAATAGGGAGAACGGATCATCTGAATCAGGTCGAATTTCCAGGATCCTTCCTCTTTCTGGAGCAGGAAGGCTTTGGGTTTGGTGAACTGCAGGTCATAGAAGCTTTTGTGCCGAAAAACGATATGAGCATTCATGTAGAGCAGGGTCCGGTAACGATAGGAAATTTCCGAGGGTTTTTCCTGAGAAAGGCCAACCGGGACCCAGTCCAGTTCCACCATGCGTGTGGCAAATTCCTCCAGGGAAAGGATTTCTCGAGACTGTTTTTTGCCAAAATCGTACATCTCGAAATAGCGTTCCTCCTGCCAGAGTTGGAGAAACGTTTCAAAGACCAGCCGCGTCTCCTTGCTGATCGCCTCCATTTCCGCCGGTGTAGGCTGCCTGGCATTCAGGACTGGAGCTCCCAGAGAAAGGGCCAGAAGCACCAGCAAGACCAGGCGTTTCAAGTTACGGCATAATGTTTGAGTCGGATCCACAGGCTTTCCAGTGCTAAAGTCCGGTTGGCATTGAGTTCGATGTTTTTCCGTGTTTCCGCAAGGTCTCTGCTGAATTGGTATACATCCTCGAGTTGATAACGTTTGGAACACTGCTCAAGTTCCTTTTTTTTATGGGCATAAAGCAGGTTCTGCTCCGGAAGACGATGCTTAATCCAGGCCAGATCCCGAAACCAGTTTTCCAACACATCCAGGGTTAAGCGCCATTCCTCATTTTTCGATTTNGCCCATTCGGCCGTTTTCTTCAGAATCGATTCCATGCATTCGGCTGAAAGGTCCATCAGAGATCCGATCACCGAATCCTGGATATTCTGCATGAGCTCCACCTGCAATGCAAGATCACTGCGGACTCCTCCTGCCCCGAATGAGGTTAGCAACTCGAGCTGTTCCTCCTTCAACTCGGTTTCCCTGCTCAGGATTTCGAACACCTTGTCCTTTTCCAGGGGACGAAAGCGGATGTGCTGGCACCGTGAAACAATGGTTTCCANGAGATTCTGGGGATTGAGGGTGATGAGCAGGATCAGGGTATCGGNAGGAGGTTCCTCCAGGGTTTTCAGAAAAGCATTGGCTGATTCACGATTGAACTGATCGGCCCCATCAAAAATCAGCACACGGAATTTTGCCCGATCCGGATGGAGATGGAGCCAGTCCAGAGCATCCCGGACCTGAGAAATGCGGATGTTCTTTCCTTCCGGTCTTATCACCCGAAAATCAGGAAAATGCTCCAGCTCGATCTGACGGCAATAATCACAATGCCCGCAAGCGTCCTTTCCCTCCTCTTGACAGTTCAGCGTTTGCGCCAGCGCCACCGCGGCCTTGAACTTCCCTATATGCGCCATTCCACTGAAAAGCCAGGCATGAGGGATCCTTTCATGACCGATCGCCATCCGAATCAAACGGATCGCCTTTTCCTGACCGATGATATGTTCCAGGGACATTCAATCCTTTTCGGGTTGGATTTTGGTTCTCAAACTTTCAAATTTTTTTGATTTCAGTCCTGGAGTCCATAGTATTGCGCCAGCCGCTCAAATCCAGACCGGGAACGTTCTATGGCTTCCTCAGTGCAGCATATTGAAATCCGGAAATGCCCTGGTCCTCCAAATCCGGATCCTGGAACCACCAGAATCTGTTCCTGTTGAGCCCTTCGGACGAAGGCCACATCATCAGGTTCGGGAGATTTTGGAAACAAATAGAATGCCCCACGCGGAAGAACCACATCGAACCCCAATCCAGTCAGCATTTCATAAAACCGGTCACGGAGATTTTGATATACGGAAACATCGACGCTGGCCCCCTCCATGAAGGGGAGAATNCGCTGCATCAGTGCGGGAGCATTGACGAAACCCANAATCCGGTTGGAAAGAACCAACGCCTGACGAACGGTTTCACGTTCTGGAATACCAGGATGAATCGCAATGAAGCCGATGCGTTCCCCTGGAAGTCCAAGATCCTTGGAGTGGGAATGAACACGGATCGAATGCGGATGACTCAAAAGGACATCTCCGCTCTTCATGCCGTCGAAAACAAGCCTGCGATAGATATCGTCTGCAACAAGGATGATGGGATGCCCAAATTCCTGCTCCTTTTTCCGGATCAGTCCTCCNAGTTGGTCTAACGACTCTTGGGAATAAATGACTCCGGTGGGATTGTTCGGAGTATTGATGATGACGATCTTTGTTTTGGGATTCAATGCAACATCAAAGGCTTCCAAATCAAGTTGAAATGTTTCCGTGGTCGAGACCGTTTTCAGCACTCCTCCGTGATTGGTCGCATACGCTCCATATTCCACAAAAAACGGTGAAGGGGTCAGAACTTCGTCCCCAGCGTCGAGCAAGGCTTTCATCACCACATTCAGTCCACCCCCTGCACCAGAACACATCACCGTGTCCNCGGCTTCGAACTCNAGTCCGGTTTCCTTTTTCAGTTCATCCGCAACGAAATTTCGGGTCTGATCAAAGCCTGCATTGGGCATGTAACGGTGCATCCCNGGCTGAGGNTGNCTNATCATNTCCAGCAACTGNNGATGAACNATTTCNGGAGGTTCAAGGATNGGGTTTCCAAGACTGAAATCATGNACCTTTTCCTCGCCATGAATGGCTTTTAGACGTGCNCCCTCCTCGAACATNTCACGGATCCAGGAGGAACGAGTCATGGACTCACGCAGTTGATTGGCAACAGGCATGGGTGATGTCAGTTTTCAAAAAGGTGTTAAGAAAAATAAAAAAACAGCTTAATGCAGTCGGAACAAAAAGAACAGTGGTGGAGAGGAGATCAACTCCTCAGGCAGTTGAAGCTTCGACCGGGTCGATCCACTGCCCTTCACTGCGTATCAATTCAATCAAACGCTCNACTGCGACCTGGCTGGAGATATTACGCTCAACGCACTGCTGTCCATGATAGAGGTGGATCTTTCCCGGACCGGCCCCNACATAACCATAATCCGCATCGGCCATTTCTCCTGGTCCGTTGACAACACACCCCATCACGGCAATCTTGATCCCGGTCAAATGAGCGGTTCTTTGTTTGATGAGGTTGGTGGTCTGTTGCAGATCGAAGAAGGTCCGCCCACANGATGGACANGAAATGAAATCTGCCTGAAACATACGGACCCTTGCAGCCTGCATCAGGATTTTTGCAAAGCATGCTGAGATCGATTCCGGATCATCTTCCTTGCAGACCAGAGCATGCAATTGCCCTGAAGTGATCAGCTCACCTAATTCCGCAGCAAGGCCGAGGTGATCCTCTACCGAATCCATCACAGGAAGTTCGAATCCAACCANCAACGGCATTAACTTTGGCNAGACCCGTTGCTTAAATTTTTGGAGTGAAAAGAGAGGGTTCTGAGATTTCAGAAGCAGAATTTTTGAGCGAAATTCCTCAAAGTTCACTTCATTCAAACCAGCCTCGATTGCATGATCCTCTAAAGCAAGAATTTGCTCTTGGGTCGATTCTTCGAGCCTGGCATCAAAAACCTTTNGGGGATCAGGATAGGAATTTTTCCCGGCCCATGCCATTAGTTTGAAACTTTCTCTAGGGCCGATCCTGCATCCCGATGGCTTCAGCATAATGGTTTCAACATCATCAAAATTTTCAGTTCTTAGATTTGCTCTCGAAAAGAACGGATTCCCTGTTGATAAGTATGCCGATGATTCGCCAGGAACTTCCTTTTTCTCAGAAAGAGAGGCATGGCTGATATTTCCCGAAACNCTGTTCATCAAAGCTTCCACGTCTCGGAGAATGGCTTTGGCGGCAGGGATTTCATTTTCTGCTGGTTCAGTCAGAGAAACCCGGATCGTATCTCCAAGTCCCTGACAGAGTAATCCTCCAATTCCGACCGCACTTTTGATGCGTCCCTCCGAAGCATTACCTGCTTCCGTCACTCCGAGATGGAGAGGATAGTCCATCGATTCTTCCTCCATCCTCAGGACCAGCAGACGATAGGCTTCTTTCATCACCAGTGGATTGGACGATTTCATCGAGAGAATCGTGTCATGAAAATTGTATTTCATAAAAATTCTTAAAAATTCCAATGCGGACTGGACCATCCCTTCCGGAGTATCACCATAACGGTTCATGATTCGGTCGGACAAAGAACCGTGGTTCGCTCCAATCCTCAATGAACGTTGATAGGATTTNAGGTTTTTCANCAAAGGCATCAGGACTTCTTCGATGCGTTCCAATTCTTCGGCATACTGAAGCTCACTGTATTCCCGAATTTCGAATTTTTTCCGGTCTGCATAGTTCCCGGGGTTGATCCGGACCTTTTCAAAAGGTTCACAGCTATCAACCGCCAATTGAGGATTGAAGTGAATATCAGCAATCAAGGGACGTTCGATCCCATCTTCAGACATCCTCCTGCGAATCTCAGGAATTGCATCCAATGCTTTCCGATTCGGAATGGTGATACGGATCATTTCGCAGGATGCCTGATCGAGGGCACGTATTTCTCTGATCACTCCATCGAGGTCGGTCGTTTCCGAAGTGAGCATCGATTGAATCCGGATTGGTTCATTCGAACCCACGCCGACTTTGCCCACCATCACGGTTCGTGTTTTACGGCGAAGGACTTCAGCAATCATCAGGAGTGTGTTCTGCATCGAGGTTTAACCCTCTGTTCATGACTACACATTTTGTCATCCACTGATATTAAAGCAAAGAATTGGAGGTATGGAAACTTGTGAGAAGCGGATGAAGAAGCTTGAAAAGAATCCGCTTAAAATGGGAGGAGGGTATTTACTCAGTTCAGATATCGACTCTCTTTCCTTCCCTGAAACTCCCGGAAAAAACCTGCTCACCCGTTTTGGCAAAGAGGGAACCATCACCATGTTTTTTGTTGTTCCTCCAGAGTCCATCGTAATAAAGCGTTCCGTCAGCCCGGTATTGTTTTCCTTTGCCTTGGCGTTTTCCCTGGCGAAACTGGCCTGAGTANACCAACTGTTCTTCTTTGTTGTAGATCGCACCCTGGCCATGTTTCTGTTGTTCTCTCCATTCCCCGGCGTAATACAGACTGCCGTCTTCTCTGAATTCCTTGCCTTGGCCTTCACGTTTTCCTTGGGCGAACAAACCGGAAAAGGCTTTCTTGCCTTCACTGTTGAAGAGATTCCCTGCCCCGTCTTTCTTCCCNTTTTTCCAATTCCCGTCATAGTACAAANCACCGGATTTTCTGTATTCTTTTCCCNNTCCCTCACGCTGGTTGCTGACAAAATTTCCNTCATAGGCAATTTTTCCATCAGGAAAAAATAATATACCTGATCCGTATTTTTTCCCATTTTGCCATTCACCCTCATAAAAAAGCAGGTTTTCTCCACGATATTCTTTACCCATTCCATGTGGTTTTCCCTGCTGAAAACCTCCTTCNTAAACCAGGCTTCCTTTTGGCCCATAGGTCTTCCCCATTCCGTCCTTTAGGCCTGCTTTCCAGTCTCCCTCGTAGAATTTCTGCCCATCCTTTCGGTATTCGTTTCCAGTTCCATCAGGCTTGCCGGATTTAAAACCTCCCTGATAGACCAGGGTTGCATCTTTTGTGAGGATTTTTCCTTCCCCATGACGCTTGTCTTCCTTCCAAGAGCCTTCATAGATAACACTGCCATCTTTGCGGAATTCCTTCCCCGATCCAGATTTCAGGTTATCGGCAAAAGTTCCACGATAAAGGACCTCTCCCGAACTGAAAAATAATGTCCCCTGACCGTGTCTTTTTTTATTCTGGTAATCTCCTTCGTAGAGCAAACCACCGTCTTTGCGGAATTCCTTCCCCTGACCACTTGGTTCCCCCTTGATGAAAAGTCCGGCAAAAACAGGATTCTGCTGGGAATCAAAGAGTTCTCCCTGACCCTCACGGAGGTCCTGTTTCCATTCCCCAGCATAGAGTTTGATGCCATCTTCGTTGTATTCAACTCCTTGCCCCTCTCTTACATTCCCATAAAATTCTCCTTCAAAAATTCTTTCACCCCTCATCGAATAGAGCTTTCCTGATCCTTGTCTTTGACCTTCGACAAAACTGCCTTCATAGACCAATGTTCCGTCGTCGCGAAATTCCTGTCCTGGCCCATGGGGTTTTCCCTCTGCAAAATCTCCTTTGAAAATGACAGCTTCATCAGGCCCANAGATCTGTCCGGCCCCGTGCCTTTGGTCCTTCAGGAAATTGCCGCTGAAAAGCAAATCTCCAGTTTCCCGATACTCCGACCCTTGGCCTTCACGTTTCCCTTTGACAAAATTCCCTTCGAAGAGCCTGCTTCCGTCTGTCCCGTATACGATGCCTCTTCCGGTTCTTTCCCCCTTTTCAAACATCCCCTCATAAGCCAGGGAACCATCGAAACGATACTCCCGGCCAATGCCCTGTGGTTTCCCATCTTCAAAGAGTCCCTCAAAAAGAACTTTGTCGTCTGCAGAAAAAATCTTTCCCTGACCATCTCTTGAACTGTATTCGAAGTTTCCTTGATAAACCTTCGAACCATCTTCCCGGAACTCAGTACCGTATCCATGCCGGGTGTTTTCTGCAAAATCTCCTTCATAAATGAGAATATTTCCTGGAAGAAAATATAGGCCTTTGCCATGGCGCTGCCCCTTGAGAAAATCTCCTTCATATGCCAGAGAGGCATCTTCCCGAAATTCACTCCCTTTTCCTTCGATTAATCCTTTTACAAAGCCGCCTTCAAAACGGATGACCCCTTGATTGGTATATAGTTTCCCTGGTCCATCACGTCTTCCATTATGCCAACTACCTTCATATATCAAAGTTCCGTCGGTACGATATTCTTTTCCGTTGCCTTGTTGAATTCCTTCCACAAAATGACCTTCGAACTGAATTTTACCATCAGGAAAATAGACTTTACCCAACCCTTGTCGCAAACCCATATTGAAAAGACCTGCATAAAGGAGAGACCCCTCCTTACGAAATTGCTTGCCTTCTCCATCTGGAAAATCATCTAAAAATTTTCCGTCAAAAAGCAGTACTCCATCTTCACCGTATAGTTTTCCTAATCCGGTTTTGAGATTGTTATCCCATGACCCATCAAAAGCTAAATTCCCATTTTCATGAAAAGCCTTGCCTGCTCCTTGACGTTGGTTTGATTCAAACCAACCTTGATAAAGCAGTTTCCCATTCAAACTGTAGAGAGATCCTTTCCCATGACGGAGTCCCATTTCATAATTTCCCAGATATACTTGATACCCGTTTTCACGATATTCCTTTCCCTCACCATGAGGTTCATTCGAATCAAAAGATCCTTCAAAGATAAGGGCGCCAGAGGCGGAATAAATCTTCCCTGAACCATGTTTCTGGTTCTGTTTCCAACCTCCCTCATAATAGAGGGTTCCATCATCCCGGTACTCACTGCCTTTCCCGTTTTGAAAGCCTTCAAGGAAGTCTCCTTGATAGACAAGTAGTCCTGATACTGAAAAGGCTTTTCCCTTTCCTTCTTTGAGATTATTTTCCCACTCCCCTTCGTAAGCCATGCTCCCGTCACTGCGTCGCAGTTCTCCATTTCCCTGGCGNACCCCAAGGTTCATGGTACCAGTGTATACCTGGCCATCCACATAAGTGTAATTCCCCTTGCCATTGGGTTTACCCTGAAGCCATTCTCCTTCATAACTTGATCCGTCGCGTTTGCTGACCCGGCCTCTTCCAAACCTTTGACCATCCTTCCATTCACCATCGTAACCGACGAAACCATCGGCTTCCTTGAAGATCCCTCTGCCATGTTTTTTTCCACGCAGGAAGCCCCCATGATATTCTGTTCCATCGGCAAAGAGGTAGGTCCCTTTTCCTTCAGGATAATCATCCATCCATTTGCCAGAATAGATTGAACCGTCAGCAAGCCAGGAGGTACCATTTCCNNAACGGATTCCGTCCTCCCAAACNCCTTGGTAAACAGCTTTCCCTTGTAGATCATAAAGGGTCCCCTGCCCTTGGAAGGCATAACCTCCCTGTGAAAGTATTTTCAACTCTCCTTCATATTGAAGAATATCTTTTTCAGGGAAGTAGAACTTCACCGAGCCATGAGGCTTTCCAAATACCCAGTTTCCTGAAATGTATTTACCCCCATTCGTTCTAAACAAAGTCCCTTTTCCATGAAAAAGTCCATCGCGGAAAAGCCCTTCGTACATCAAAGTAGCCTGGGCATTGAACTGCCTTCCTGGTCCGGAAAACTGACCATTTTCGAAATTACCCTGATAAACCGCCAACTGCTGATCACTGAAGAGGGTCCCAGAACCATGATAAACCCAATTGCCTGATTTGAGGGTTCCTTCATAGATGACCTTGCCTGAAGGGTCATAAACCGTCATCAAACCATCGGGCTGTCCTTCGGTCCAAGATCCTGCCAACCTCAGGCTTCCGTCTTCATGGTAGAGCTTTCCAGTTCCAGAAAACTTTCCTGCCTTGAACTCCCCATGGTAACGTAACTTCCCTGTACCCCAGAAAAGCCTTCCTGGACCTTCACGCTGTCCATTTCGGAATTCACCGGCATAGATGACTTTTCCCTTTTTGTTATAAAAAACACCCTGCCCGTGAANACGCCCGTCCTTGACTTTAACNACATATTTTTTCGAACCATCCGGGTAGAAAAACAGATCTTCTTCGCTTTTAAGCAACATCTTTATTGACTTAACNTTTTTTGAAAAACGCTTTTGGTCTTCATATTTAGTCAAGTAACTCTTATAGCCTTCGCGGTTTCGAAACTTAATGGATCTTTCGAAATCAAGTTTTTGAAGCTCTAATTCTATATTGGAAAAATAAGTCGGGAGATTCTTATTGAATTTAGATTCATGTAATTTGTTCTTATAAATCCTGATAAAATTTTCATATGCCCTACGATTAGCTTTTTTATCTGCATCTTCGTAATCCAACCGGATAATTGCACCTTTCGAAAAAGACACCATTTCGGAAGCATCATGATCGTTACGGTGTTGGAGGATGAATTTTTTGTAGGCCGTTCGAGTATTACTTTTCTTTGTATTTTTAAACTGCAGTTCACGGATTCGTTTTCTGACCCAGGAAACATCCTGATTCGCATCCTCTTGTTTCATATAATTCGAGAGGAATGTNGAATAGGTGATCAGGGAATCCTGTTTCTTGGCCAGGTTCAGATCATGATATCTGAGCCAGTTCATCACACTTGCAAAGTTTTCGGGTACCATGGGACGCTCCGAATATCGTGCGATGTATTTTCGAAGGTCTTTAGGATCCTTGCTGAGTCTGCATTTTTCGAAGATCAGACTTTCGATGGATTTTTCCGCTTCAGCTAGCTGATCTGCAGCCAACGGGTCTTGATTGTAAAGATCCACAAAGGCATCAAACCCCTTCACCGAGTTCTGTTCTTGAGCCTGCTGTAATTTGAGATGGATGATCCCTAACCGTGCTCCACGAACCTGTTCCAAAGCATCCGGTTGATCACGATATTTCTGGATGAAAGCAAGGTAGGCCTGTTCGGTGTTTTCCTGTTGGGCTTTTTTGAAATCCGGATCGATACCAGCACAGCCAGTGATCCACAAAAACACCAATCCCAGAACAAAAATCCAACCTTGAGGCATTTTCATTTCATCCTGAGAAAAAAGGAGTTTTTTGCGAAGAAATAAAAGGTTCATGATAGATAAAAAAAGGACGATTCANGATATGCAGAAGGCCACAGAAGAGTTGTATGACGAAAGTCAGTTGGAAAGGGATGCCAGTCTTTCTCTGGCCTTTTCTCCATATTCCCCTTTGCTTTCAGAAAGGGATTCTAATAAAGCCAACTGCTGATCACTTTGATCGAGTTTCCCNAGCAGTTCACTGGCATCAAAGATGGNTTTGTTCAGAAAGTCACTTTCNGGATGGTCCGAAATCAAAAGTCCNTAAAATCCCANNCTTTCTTCCAGGGCTCCTCGGCGTTTGTGGGATTCTGCCAGCATGAGGATCAGTTGGTCCGGAGGAAGATTGCTTCCTTCGTTGAGCATTTCCAGCAATTGCTCCTCAAGGCTGGAAGAATCACCAAATTCCGCAAGCATCAGGGAACTGACCAAAAGGCTTAATTCATTGAACTGTGCCTTGCTGCTTGAGGCACGCATCTCCTCAATCTGCTGTTTGGAAAGGGCAAGTTCCGTTTCCAGGGTTTTTACCTTTTCCTGTAACTCCTGACTCAATCGGATCAGNTGTGCTATCTCAGTCTTTGACTCCTCAACGAGTTGTCTCTGCTCGGAAAACTGATCCTGCAACTCACCCTGATACTCCTCCATTTCCAACTGCATTTTGATAAGTGCCTGCTGCAGTTTTTTGACCTGGTCCGCCGACTGTCCGAACAAGACAGAAGGTAGAGTCAAACCAAAGATCAGAAGTAGAGCAATCAGATTTTTTCGTTCAAACACGACGGGGCTCCATCAGGATTATCGCAGTGCAGGCCCCCAGGAAGGCATCGTTTCCTGCAGACCTGATTTGGAATTTGTCAACCGGACCGCTTCTCCTCCGGAGGAAAGGGAGTAGTATATTTTCCANTCCCCACCCTTTTTGCCTGAAAACGCAATCATCGAACCGTCGGGGGACCAGGTCGGACTCTCTGCATTCATGCNTTTGGGAGTGACTCGATTTTCTTCCTTAGACTTCGGATCGATCCTGTAGATTGAAGAAACCCCTTCACGCTTGCTNGCATAAGCNATAAATTTCCCATCNGGTGACCAGGAAGGAGACACGTTGTATTTCCCTGTTTCAGTAATTCGGTTCATTTTTTTTCTTTGCATGTCCCGAACATAGACCTGAGGACTTCCCGTCCGGTCCGAAATCAAAGCAAGATACCTCCCATCCGGAGACAAGGCGGGCTCTGTTTCAATGGCAGAATTTTTGGTAATCCTGTCCGATTCTCGTAGTTTCGGAGTTGGCATGCCATATATTTTTTCCCCATCAAGATAATACTCATATATATCAGTGTTACTTCGATTCACATATTTTGAAATGAATACTCTCCCGGTGGAACCCCACTCTGCAGCACTGCCGGTTCCTTCATCAAAAAACACCTCTACACTTTTCACTCGAAGCGGACGGAATCCCTGCATGAAGACTCTTGTTCCACGAGCTGTGATTGCAGTATAGAGAATGGTTTTCCCATTCGGATNCCAACTGGCTCCATAATTCGAAAACAGATTGAACGTCAACTGTTTTAAGCCATCATCTCCGTGATACTTAAGGAAAAGAGTTTTAACCTGGGTTTCTGATTTATCATTGGCCGAATAGATGATTGGACTTCCCAGAGACCCTTTAATGCCAAAAAGCTGCTTCAGCATCAGATTACTGACCTGGGCGCTTTTCCGTGAGATGTACGTTTCGTCCTGCTTCTTGAATTTCACNCCAAAAACAAGGGGTTCGAATCCACTTTCCGCAGAACTTTTCAGAGTTGAAATGATCGAACCCGATTCAATCGTATTTTCGATTTCAAGCAAATATTCTGCATCTCCTGCAGAAGCATTTTCAAAGAGCAANGAGTGTNTNAATTGCCTTTGCATNTTTTNTATCAAAACCGAATTCTTNGACGAGTCAGATNTTGACGAGATATTCAATTTGATTTTGGCNATGTCCGGTTGAGAGACATCATAAAATTCAAGTGCATGCAGCATCGAAGCGGCAAGGATGCATAAACCAACACTCAAAGCAAATTTCATTTTCATTTTCTTTCTCGATTTGGGGTTATGGTATAGAAAGGACAAATTTATCATTTAGGTTTGAATTTAATGCCGATTTCGGTCAATGAACCTTCA
This sequence comes from Deltaproteobacteria bacterium, assembly GCA_002683785.1. Classification (GTDB taxonomy): domain Bacteria; phylum SAR324; class SAR324; order SAR324; family NAC60-12; genus UBA1014. The sequence continues at coordinate 1,662 of NYUB01000116.1, read as the reverse complement.
AATNCTTCCGGAAGTGGAAGCAATACTTCCAGTTCATTGAGGAGATCACGAACCGACTGGTCAAAAATCTTATTTCCTGAGATATCAACAAATGCATATTGGAGAATCGTTCCTTTTCGGTCCACGATGAGTTTCACACGCACTTCGAGTTTTGCAGAAATCTCGAGTGGGATCTTCCACTTCTGTCTCAAAAGCGGATCGACTTTCATCAGGTATTCACGATATTGAAGCAAGTTCAGAGGTTTGATCTTATCCCGTATCTTGGATTTACCCGCAGAAAAAAGGGCCGCATTTTTGTTGACCACCTCTACCGCATTTTTTGTTTCTTCCTTGGAAAGTTTTCCACGTTTGCGGATTTTCTTCAGATCAATCTTACCGAGTTTAAGTTTGCCTAGAACATCCTTCAGGTTCACATTTCCGGATGTGCCGCCCTCCGGCAAGGTTTTTTCGAGTTCTTTCAGATCATCCAGGGACAGGTTTTCCAGATCCTCAAGATCCAGATTGGCAATCACGATTTCATTCCCATCTCCGGCTCCACTATCTTTGGATTGACTCCCGGATCCTGTTCCTAATCCCACATTTTCTTTTTGTACCACCAAAGCAGGTTGAGATTTAGGCTCTACAGCCTGAACCCTTGATGCCTTGGGTTGAGGTGCATCTGAAATTTCCCTTCCTGACACTTGAAGTGATTCTTCATTTCTCAGGGTCTTCCGCTCAAGTTGAACCAGTTTTGAGGCAGTTTGAATTTTCGTCGGTTCTTCAGCTGTTTGAGTTTCCTGCAGTTTGGAGAAAGAAGCATCGCTCCCTGTTTTGGTTTCAGGAAAAGTTTCCTTCTCAAAATTTGTTTCTGGAGCATCTGCAACTTCCATCTCTGCTGATGCTTCTTCCTTGGGAGTCTCAACGGTTTTTTCTGAAGCACGATCCTTTTTCGCAATTTCCATGCGTTCAGGTTTCGCACGGTCCAATACACTGCTTTCTTTTTCAGAGAATTCAACCTGCTGCTTCAAACGAACCGTATTTTCTCTGAGAGCCCCCGAGGACTCATGACTCAAGGCCGATTTGGTCTGGTTGAGTTCTGAAAGAGAAGTACTGGAAACACTTACATTTTCTAGCTTAGGAGCTTCAAAGAGGGAGCGATTGTCGAGGTCCTTCAAAGCCGATTCAGTAAGGCTGGACAAAGTTCCTTCCGAACTTGAAAAGTCTTCCAGGGTCGAATTGACTCCAGACTCGAGTAGAGTTGAAGAACTGTCAAATTCGGAAAGTTCCATCGTTGTACTGTCTTCTTCCAATAGGTTTTCCAGTGGTTTTGCCAGTAAATCCTGCTGGCCTTCTAGCTCCTCAAAAACTTCAGGAGAATCTTCTTCTCCTATCAATGTTTCAGGTCCTGGTCCGTCATCCGCTGATTCTGAAAGTACTTCAATCTTTTCAACTTCTTCAGAAAGCACCGATTTCAGCAGAAGTGATTTGCGTTCCTTTTCGGCTTTTTGCTGAAGCTCCTCTGCACTGACGCTTTCCTGTTCAACCACCTTTGGTGATTCCTGGACGGGTTCGGGTTCAACTGCGGCTTCCACCAACGGTTTGGGTTCAGGTTTGGGTTCAGGTTTGGGTTCAGGTTTGGGTTCAGGTTTGGGTTCAGGTTTGGGTTCAGGTTTGGGTTCAGGT
>NYUB01000115.1 GCA_002683785.1 Deltaproteobacteria bacterium | reverse complement strand
CGTAATCCTTGGTCAACAGGGCAACCTATCCCTCAGTGCAGAAAAAATGGCAACAGAACTCGGTACGATTCCTTGTGAAATCCTGACCGGCTTGAACCATCGCATACCAAGGGTGTATCATCCCCTGTTATAAAAACAGACTTTCTTTATGAGGCATCAATGAATTCATCGACTTTAAAACTACATCCGGAAGACAATGTCGCTGTAGCCGTCAAAACCCTTCCTNCANGGNCGTGGAGGTGCCGGTGATTCCGGCGTGGTTACTGAGGCTCCGATCCCTGCCGGGCACAAGGTCGCCCAACAAAGGATTGATATCGACCAGCCAATTCGAAAATACAACCAGATCATCGGATTTGCATCTCGGACGATTCTTCCAGGGCAACATGTCCATTCCCATAATGTCAGCCTACGTGATTTTGAAAGGGATTACGCATTTGGAAAGGATGTCAAAACTCCGGAAGAGAGACCCCAACCTGTAACCTTTGAAGGCTTTTTAAGACCTGACGGCAGGGCGGGCACCCGAAATTATATTGGAATCCTGACTTCTGTGAACTGTTCNGCAACGGTTGCAAAATACATCGGTGAAGCCTTCCCGACTGGTGTTGANACGGACATGGGAAGCCTGGATGGAGTGGTNGCTTTCACTCATGGAACCGGATGCGGNATGAACATCCAGGGCAACGGCNTNGNNNTGNTGAGAAGGACGATGACCGGGTATGCNTCCCATCCGAATCTTGCAGGAGTGTTGGTGGTAGGACTGGGCTGCGAAGTGAATCAGATCCCAGATTGGCTGAAAGAAGCCGGACTGGAAGTTGGCTCCCTGCTGCAAACGATGGTGATTCAGGAAAGTGGTGGTACCCGGAAAACGGTGGAGAGAGGAATCAGCATGGTTCGAGAAATGATCTCTGACCTAAAGTCCGTCCAGCGGCAAACCCTTCCCGCCAGCCATCTTACCCTCGGCCTCGAATGCGGCGGTTCGGATGCTTATTCAGGAATCACCGCCAATCCTTCCCTCGGTGCAGCCGCAGATCTTTTGGTCCGTCACGGTGGAACTGCAATTTTGAGTGAAACACCAGAAGTCTACGGAGCTGAACACCTGCTTACCCGACGTGCCGTCAGTGAAAAAGTCGGACGTAAACTTGTNGACCTCATCCGATGGTGGGAAGACTACACCNANCGAAATCAGGGTGAAATGAACAACAATCCCTCACCAGGCAACAAAGCGGGAGGATTGACCACGATCCTGGAAAAATCCCTTGGNGCAGTGGCCAAAGGCGGGACTTCTCCTCTTCAGGAAGTTTATCAATATGCAGAAGCCGTGAAGAGCAAGGGGTTCGTTTTCATGGATTCTCCAGGCTATGATCCCGTATCGGTCACAGGCCAGGTCGCAGCCGGAGCAAATATGGTTTGTTTCACCACCGGCCGCGGTTCGGTGTTCGGCTGCAAACCTGCTCCGAGCCTGAAACTGGCAACCAACTCAACGATGTACCGTCATATTGAAGAGGACATGGACGTCAATTGCGGAGAAGTGCTGGACGGAGGAAAATCGATCCAGGAAATGGGAGAGCAGATTTTTCAACTGATCCTGGACACGGCTTCCGGCAAACCAAGCAAAAGTGAAGCGCAGGGNTTTGGNGACAATGAATTCCTCCCATGGCAGATGGGCGCCGTCATGTAATCCATTTCAGAGTTGTTCTTCTCTGAAATGGTCCTAATGACTAAACAACTTTGGTGCTGAGCAGGATCTTTCCTATATGAGATCCTTCCTCCATCAGCCGGTGGGCTTCTGAAGCGTCAGGCAAAGGGAATGTGGTATGGATCACAGGTTTGATTTTTCCTGAAGCAAGATGAGGCCAAACCTTTTCTTCAAGTTCCAATGCTATTTCCGCTTTCTGGTTCACTGTCCGTGGACGTAGAGTCGAACCAGTTAGGCAGACCCTTTTCATCAACAAAGCCCTCAAATCCAATTCTGCACGATATCCCTGTTGCAATGCGATCTGAACCAGCCGACCTTCGGTTGCAAGTAATTTAACGTTTTTCGTAAAATACTCTCCTCCCACCATGTCCAAAATGACATCNATCCCCTTTTTCTCTTGTTTACTGATCTCCTCCCAAAAATCACTGGTACGGTAGTTAAAGGCTGCATCAGCACCAAGTTTCAGGCAGAAATCACATTTTTCATCACTTCCTGCAGTGACGAAGATTGTTACTCCAAAAAGTTTGACCAACTGAATCGCGGTGGTGCCGATGCCGCTACTTCCTCCATGGACCAGAAGGGTTTCTCCTTTCTGCAATCGACCACGCTGAAAAACATTGGTCCATACGGTGAAGAAGGTTTCAGGAATTCCTGCGGCATCACGTAATGAGATGGATTCAGGCACAGGAAGGCAAAGCTTTTCATCAGCGACACACCACTCGGCATATCCCCCGCTGCTGACAAGAGCACACACAGGTTTGCCCTTGAGACCAGGATCTGCTCCGGGTCCGATCTCACGCACCGTTCCAGAAACTTCAAGCCCTGGAATACTGCTCGCACCCGGAGGAGGAGGATAAAGCCCCTTCCTCTGCATCACATCAGGACGGTTCACTCCTGCTGCCTCGACCTCGATCAAAACCTGCTGTTCACCCGGTTTCGGAATCGATGCTTCGACCGGCTCCAGCACTTCCGGGCCCCCTGCTTCTCGTATCTGGATTTCAATCATTGCCATTTCATTTCTAGATAATTTTTTACAAGATCCTGTTCATTGTCATAGAGGACCTTTTTTTTGGAAACAGAGATCTTTGTTTCTGGATTTCATACAATGCAAGACTGACCAGCAGCAAAACCGATGTCTGGACCTCTCCGTCGCGAAAATTGTTCTCAAAGAAACCTGCCGCCATGAATCCTCCAATTCCAGCCAGGGCTCCCCAGAGGATGCAGTTGGAGTAATCAAATTTTTGGGTATTGCTGATTCCTTTCACCACCTGATAGAAAAAAACGATCCATATTCCCAAATAGGAGATGAAACCGAATATCCCAAAATTAAGCCAAGTCTGAAGGTAGATGTTGTGTACCCCAACACCGGCAGAATTAATAAAATGATGACCCGTCTCTTGAATGATTTTTTCCCGATATGGCTCCATCACCTCAGCATCTTTTTGAAACCCGATCCCAAGCCAGAAATGATCCCGAATCCCATGCCAAGCACTTTTCCACATCAACAAACGGTCCCGATTCGACTTAAGATTGAACCCACTGGCTAGTCGATGCTGGATAATCTCGATTCGGGTTTCCGGTTTTCCTGTGGACAAAAGTCCTTCTCCAAAATTCATGAACAACAGGGTCGCGGTTACCGTCAGCAAAACGGTTGCAATAATCATCAGTTTTGGTGAAATCCTGAGCAGCAGCAGAAAAAGAGCCACCGTCAACCCAACCCATATGCTGCGTCCCAGAGAGGCTGCCGTTGATAACCACAATATCAGAACGGCAGGGATCATCAGCAAACGGGTGGTCAAATACAGACCCCTTATGAAGAGAAATGAGGCTGCGAGGGAACTGCAGATGAGCATCGATCCTCCGAAAGTGAGATGATGTGTGAAATTTCCTTTTGCATGGAAAACTCCGCTTTCCCCACCGGAGCTCATGTACGGTGTTGACACACTTGATTCTTGCGGTCGAAACCAGTCCGCTCCATTGAAAAACTGAACGATTCCGTATACTGCAATGAATAGCCAAAATGCATAGTAGGTTTTGAGCAGATTTTCTTCATCCACCATGTGCAGAACCGTCAAAAGGACAAAGGGCAGCAGCATCCTCCAGTTGCTTCTCAGGTTCATTAATGCATCCACTTCGTACTGATTGAGCACCCCTGAAATAAGAGAAAAAGCCGTAAATAGAAGAAACATCCAAAGCATCGGATGACTCATGTCCGGTAGTTTTCTATTCCGGATCAAACTATAGATTCCAAGCAGATACAGAAATATGATGGATGCATCTTGTCCTGCAATGGTAAAGGTGCTGGAAATAAAAAGGGTATAGGTAAAGAAGAGTGTAAGTACCGGGCTTGAAAAATATCTTTTCATGTTGCTGATGAAATTTGGTTCCAATCCCTCATTTCTGATTCAGGAATCTGTCTTTCCAAAAGTTGAATCAGAGCATCCCTCGGGGCAAGCCCCTGATGGAGGATCTGATACACTGACTCACAAATCGGCATTTCCATTTGATGATCACGGCTCAGTTTTTGGAGAGAAATCGAGGTGGCAGCACCTTCTGTGACAGTATGTTGATTTTTGAACAAATCCTCCGGAGAGATTCCTTGGCTGATGCGGACTCCCAATTCGTGATTCCTGGAGAGTGAACCGGTTCCAGTCAATATCAGATCACCCAGCCCCGCCATTCCTGAAAAAGTCTCTGGCTGCCCGCCCATTTTCACTCCGAGTCTTGTCATTTCGGCCAGTCCTCTACAGATCAAGGCGGCCCTTGCATTGAGCCCCAACTGCATTCCTTCGGCAATGCCTGCCGCGATGGCAAGGACATTTTTTACTGCACCTGCCAACTGAACCCCCTTGACGTCATTGCTTCGATAAAGCCTGAAACACGGACTGTGCATCATATCCTGAACCTGCTTCACCAATCCGGTATTGGAGGAAGCAACCACTGCAGCGGTTGGTTTTTNCTGTGCNACTTCCAANGCAAAGGTCGGTCCNGAGAGAATTGCNACATTTTCGGNAGTCCCAAGTTCCTCCTCGAACATTTCACTGAGCAGGCAGCTGCTGCTGATCTCGATCCCTTTTCCTGCAAGGACAAACCGGTGTTCAGGAGTCAGAACGGTTTTGAGTTTTTGGATCAGGAAACGTGTTTTCTGTACCGGAGTCACCACCACCAGTATTTTACAATCCTNGACGACCTTTTTTATTTCCAAGAACGGTTGCACCGTCTCTGGAATTTGGATTCCTGGAAGAAAGACTTTGTTTTCCCTGTTTCCGTTGATGTCTTTTACGGTTTGTTCTTCANATGCCCAAAGCTGCACGAANGGATTTTTCTCAACCAGCAAACATGAAAGAGCGGTNCCCCAAGCTCCTGCACCAATCACGCCGATGCTGTCCTGATTTGCTTTAGACAATGCCTTCTATTTTCAGGAGATTTTTGTGGTTTTTCGATGAAACGATACCCTAACACGGAAAACAATCTGAGTCCCAAAATTTAAACAATGGACCCCAAAAAGNTATGCCTCCTTTAAATTATAATGCAACCTTTTCAATAATCCTGCAGGAGGCATGTTCCTTATTCATTGACCCTTTATTAGGGTTATCATATTGTTATAAGAATTTTCTGACCGGAACATACCTNCCCCGGACACTATGATTACATTCAGATCGTCTTCAGCGGAATCAGACCCGTATGGACTCAGCAATCTTTCATTCAGCCTGCTGTTGTCAAAACTCATCCATGGGACAGCATAACCGATATCATGGCCCAGCAATCAAATACCAGTTTAAGCAAAAATAAAAACAAACGAGACAGGATTCTGTTNGTGGATTCGGAAGGCACCGTTGTCACCACCTCAGACCTTCCTGAAAAAGTCCCGGTGTTGCCGGCTTTCCATCGTCCGATCTTCCCGGGCATCCTCTCGCCGATCAGTGTAGACAACCAGACCAGCCAATGGCTTCGGGAACAGATCAGTGAAGACAAGATGATTGCCGTGGTCATGGTCAAACCACACAAACTCAAAGAAAATCAGGACATGCTGGTGCATGCCTCACAACTCTACCGNCTGGGAACTTTGGCCTACGTCCTGAACTGGGTTGAACTNCCGGATCAAAGCTGCCAGTTCATGCTTTCTACCCTGCAGCGCATCAAGATCGAACGGTATCAACGCAAACAAAAACACTATCAGGCCGATATCAGTTACTTCGAGGACGAGAAAATCAAACTCACTGAAGAACTCAAGGCAGGNGCAGCAGCAATTGTTTCAACCCTCAAGGAACTGATTCCACAAAACCCAACCTTTTCACAGGAGATGTTTCATCTGTTGAACCAGGTGGACATCAACGATCCGGTGATGCTTGCAGATTTGGCGGCATCGATGACCAACGCCAAAAGCGAAGATCTTCAGAAAATCCTTGAAACAGAAAACCTGGAACAGCGGATTGAAAATACCCTGCTGCTACTGCGTGAAGAATATGACCTGAGCCTGCTCAANGAACAGATCAGCCAAAAGATCGATGAACGTGTTTCAAAACAGCAGCGTGATTTTTTCCTCCGTGAACAACTCCGGGAAATNCAACAGGAACTCGGTCTCGAACAGGATCGCAAAAGCCTTGAACTGAAAAAATTCCGGGAAAGATTTGATAATCTGGATTTGAATGAAGAAGCCAAAAAACGTGTTGATGAAGAAATNCAGCGTTATGCGATGCTTGATGAACAGTCTCCGGAACTTCAAGTTGTTCACCAATACCTCGACTGCATTGCATCACTTCCCTGGAAACATTACAGCCGTGATCGACTCGGCCTGACACGGGCAGAAAGAATCCTGAACCAGGACCACTATGGCATGCAGAAAGTCAAAAACCGGATCCTGGAGTTCATCGGCGTCAGCAAGCTCAAGAAGAGCACCAAGGGGGCAATACTGTGTTTCGTTGGACCTCCCGGAGTGGGCAAGACCTCCCTTGGACGTTCTGTTGCAAGGGCTTTGGGAAGGGAATTCTACCGTTTTTCCGTCGGCGGCTTNACCGATGAATCCGAACTGAAAGGTCATCGAAGGACCTACATCGGGGCCATGCCNGGACGTTTCATCCAGGCTCTCAAATCCGTCAAAACCGGCAACCCCGTGATNCTGNTNGATGAACTGGACAAGATGGGGCAAAGCTACCGTGGNGANCCGCTATCGGTTTTGCTGGAAGTGCTCGATCCNGAACANAACCGTGAATTCATGGACNATTACCTGGACATTCAATATGACCTTTCCAATGTCCTCTTCATTGCCACNGCAAACGTTCTTGACACCATTCCACCAGCATTGAAAGACCGGTTGGAAATCATCCCCCTTTCAGGCTACATCAATGAAGAAAAAATCCAGATTGGNACCAAATACCTGATCCCCAAAGTTCTGGATGAATCGGGACTGAAACAGGAACAGTTCCGGCTTCACCGGAAAACGCTGGAAAAACTGATCCAGGAGTTTACCAGAGAAACAGGAGTCCGTGGTCTTGAGAAACAGTTGAAAGCCCTGAGCCGTGCNGTCGCCCTGAAAGTTGCACGTGGAAAGACTGAAACGATCAGCCTCAACCCTGGAGATTTGGAATCCATGCTGGGTCCTGCACCGTTTCCGGAAGAAGCCTTCAAGGCCTCAGGCCATCCAGGAGTCGTTCAGGGGCTTGCCTGGACTCCGAGTGGTGGCACCATCCTGAANATCGAAGCGATTGCGCTTCAGGGAGGAAAAGCCGAATTGAAACTCACAGGCCAGTTAGGCGAGGTGATGAAGGAATCCTCTATCATCGCCCACAGCTTGATCCGATCGATCCTGAGCAAGCAAAAGAAGAACAAAGNCCTTTTGGATCATCCCGTGCATTTACATGTCCCCGAAGGTGCAACTCCCAAAGACGGACCCTCGGCAGGCATCTCCATGGCAACAGCAATGCACTCATTGGCATTGAAAAAATGTGTGAAACGGGAACTGGCCATGACGGGTGAATTGACCCTGACAGGACAGGTGCTTCCAGTCGGGGGAATCCGGGAAAAAATCGTCGGTTCAAGACTCGCAGGAATGAAACAGATCATCATGCCCAGGGCCAACAAACCGCAGTATGATGAACTTCCNGATTATCTGAAAAAAGATCAGCAAATCTTTTTTGTCGAACACTATGACGAAGTCAGACGCATCGCATTGGAAAATTAAACCAGAAGAGCATTTNNAAATNAGTAGAATTCAATCCAANAACATTCAAACAGAAACCCTGTAAAAAAATTCAGGAGTTCATCGATGCCGGATCTCAAAGAACAACTCTACCCTTCATGGCCCGCCCAGGTCGTGGCCCACCCCATGGTCTCATCTCCTGATGAGGACAAATACCNCTATCTCCAGGTACTCACGCTTTTGATTGACGCCGATGACGTCATCCTTGATGAAGAAATCGAATACCTCCGCAGAATGGTCCAGATCTTCGGATTGGAAAATGGAACCGTTGGAAAATTGATCAAATTCGTCCAACTTCCTGAAACCGATGANATGCGNAANACNATGGCCACGTTTTACGACAAACGTGGTTACAGCCTGATGATGGATCTCATTTTTGTGGCCTGGTCGGATGAGGATTTTCATCCCAAAGAACGTGAGTTCATCCTCCACTGCAGTGATCTGCTTGGGATTTCAATGGACAAACTCCACGTGATGCTGCAGATGGTCGAAGCCATCCGGAAAGAAGACCTGGACCGATTGACGGAACTGATTGAAGAATTTCAAGAAGTCAAAGGCGACCCGGAACAGTTGCGGTTTTTCTGGAGCAGTCTCGCCGCATAACCCGAATTCCTTCCAAGGATTTCGTCTTCTTAGATCTCAAAGTCTTCTGCAATAAGGTTGCAAATGCTGCAGATTCTCACCACATAAAGAATCTGCACAGCCCTCCATCCTTAAAATCCCTGGTATTTTCTTGCTTCCTAGCTTTTGAGTGTCCTCACGTGCATTGAGGAGACAGCGTAGGAAAACAATTTCCTGCTCTTGAATGCCTGATGCTGCTTCTGCGCAGAGCCTGCTCAAACTCTGAAGTCTCGACCATTCTGGAAGCCCCTTCAAATCACTCATCAGATCCCTCCTCAGTCCCTTCAGGGTTTGAAGATAGGGCTTTGTTGACCGGTTGTTGCACATGTGACCAGTGCCTCTTTTCGANGAGTTTTGAGATGATTGAAAATCCAGATTCAACAACGGAATCANNGCCAATAACGCAGCAATTCCCAATAAGGCATACAAAAGGTATTTGACCCAGCCAAAACGTCCTTCTGCCCTGGGCTTTGCGGTTTCTTCGTACTCGACNTGAAACAGTTGGACCTTGCCGTCCTTNGACTCCAGATTCAATCCNGGAGTCTCNTCATGCCCNAACACNGCACCCACCAGCTTGATCCCGACNATGCCTGGTTTTTTCATGTCCTTCGNCAGNNTTGAAAACCGGGCCACCTCCATCGCATAACGTTCCACAAGCTTTTGAATCTGGGGGATCTTTTTCCAGTTCTTGCGATC
>NYUB01000114.1 GCA_002683785.1 Deltaproteobacteria bacterium | reverse complement strand
ACCAGTCCACTCCAGTACCTCCCTTTAGATCATCTCTGAAACCCATGTGAGGTACAATGGGGAAGACTGGTAGATGTTGGAATTCATGGGGACACAGGTTTTTGGGGTATATATTGGTGATACCAATTCAATGAGGTGACTTATTGATATTAACATCATGAAAACGTGATATCAGGAATCGATCATGCATAACATGAGGTCCCTTCCAACCTACCCAGAGGGCCTGTTTGAAGTTCGTCCTTGTCTTATTTGTTGTAATGATGTTGTCAGTCTCATCTGTTTATGCAGATCATTCAATTCATCACATTACAGAACCCCACAAAGGGCAAATTGATTCAGCATGGGTTGAAGTACCTGGACCTGGATTGATAGGATTAGGATTTGGGCCTTTTTTCCAACTATCAGAATCTGATACAGATATTTATGGACTTAGGATTAACCTGGGTTACGGAACAAATGATAATGTTTGGGGTTTGGATATTGGAACAGTTAATTCATCAAATTTTTCAGCAGGCCTTGCAATTGGCGGATGGAATAAAATTGGTACAGCAGTTGGGTTTCAATTAGGTTTGATTAATAATGTACATTCAGCATACGGTTTCCAATTTGGAGGATGGAACACATCGCAGGAGATGACTGGCTTTCAAATTGGAGGAATCAACGATACTCAAAATACACTTGGGCTACAAACTGGTCTTTGGAATAACGCAGAGAAAAACCTTAAGGGTTTTCAAACAGGCTTAGTTAACTCTGCTGGTTATGCACTTGGACTGCAGTTTGGAGGAATCAACGTGGCTGAAGAAGTTGGAGGCTTTCAATTGGGAGGGTGGAACAAAGCAGAAAAGAAAATGAACGGTTTTCAGGTTGGTGCAGTTAATGAAATGGAAAATGGGGTTGGGTTGCAATTCAGTTTGTGGAGTATAGCAGAAACAATTCTTGGGGTACAATTTGGTGCCTTATATACCACATCAAAGGCTGTCATGGGCCTTCAGTATGGAATTTGGAATAATGCTGACAAATCAACTGGAGTTCAATTAGGTTTAATCAATGAAGCTGAAAAAGCTAATTTTTTCCAACTTGGGGCAATAAATACAACTACAATTGTCAATGGGTTTCAATGTTGTGGTTATAATAATGCTAAAAATCTAAATGGAATTCAATTCGGATGGATTAACAGAGTTTCTGGAAGTTTAAGAGGGATGCAAATTGGACTCATAAATATAAGTTCCGGAAGTGGAGGAGCGGGTTTTATGCCTATTATTAATATAGGGTTCTAATATATTTTTTTTGGTGGTTTATCATTTTAATTTCAGTTGCAATCATTTTTGTAGTAGGTAAATCGGATAATCAAAGTTTATCACTGGATAGGTTGAATTTCTGAACTTATCAACATAAATTCCTGATGCTCCCAGTTCTTTCAGCCTACTACCATCTTTCACCCACGTACCAACAGGCACCCTCTTCCGTGATAACCAAGGTACTCCAAACTTNTTATCCTTTTCCNTNCTCNGNGTTTAGCAAACGGTTTGACAAGCNTGCNTTCAANTNTTTTGATCCAGATTTAAGGATTTGAAAATCGTTTGTGGGNAAATCGAGTCAAGACAGGCCAAGGTTTCGGGGTTCTTGCACAGTCCACTGCCGTTGGCACTGCATGGACGACATCGAAGGGACATTTTTGTTTCCACAAGCTGACTTTCTGAAAGAAACGGAGCATAACCAAATTCTCTGACGGTGGGTCCGAAAATGGCGGTTGAAGGGGTTCCCATCGCTTCGGCGAGATGGACCAGTGAGGTGTCGTTGGCCACAAGATATTTGGCACANCGAAGCANTTCTGCAGACTCAAGTGGGCTCAACTGACCCGCACAATTGATGATCTCGTTTTTGAATTCTTCTTCGAGAAGTTCTGCTTCCGGTTCGTCAGGTCCCCCTACCAAAACGATCTGCCACTTGGAATCGANNAGCATTTGAGTCAGTTGACGAAAATGGCTTAAAGGCCAGCATTTGAGGGGTTGTGAAGCGGAAGGCCCCATCGCGATGAAACCTCCTGGTTCGAGCCCATGCTGACGCATCAATTTATCAACCCTGGCCTGTTCTTTTTTTCCGGGAAAAAGCTGAGTGGAAGCATCAAAGTCTCCAGGAGATTGTTGCTTGAGAGGAAGGAGCCACTGTTCCCTTTGGGATAATCCGTTCTTGAGATGGTTCCAGCCAAAACGGATAAGCATCTGCCGATAAAGTGTTCGTTTACTGATTTTCCAGATGATGGGATTATTTTTNATCCCGAAATCAGTCAGCCTCCCTACGATCCAACGGCTTCTCATGGAACAGTGAGCATCGTAGATGAGGTCAAATTTCTCTGCTTCCAAATTCTGAATCAGTTGGTTGAGTTCCNGGAAGCTTTCTTTTCGGGGGTGTTTGATGATACAGTCCAGGTGAGGATTGTTGTCCAATACATCACCGAAACCCAAAGAGGTCAGCAGGGTCAGATGCGCATCTGGATACGTTTTTCTCAGCTCTCGGTAAATCGGGCTGGTGAGAATCAGGTCTCCCAGGGAACTGAAACGTATGATTAATATCTTTTTTGGTTGGTGCACCAGATTGACTCGAAAAATTAATTTTTCACAGGTTTTGCATAGAAAACATGTTTGTTGAATTCAGAAATGAACAGCCCATTTTTTCAGGAGCAGCATGACCGTTCAAGTTACAGGAACACAAACTTCTTCATCCATTCCTCAAACTTCTTTTAAAGCCGAGCCGAAAATTGCTTCCCAGGCTTGGAGCCTCGATCAGATTCGAGGGATGCGGCAGAATTTCGAACAGGAAACCTCCACGATGGTGAAAACGCTTGGGGATTCGGAACATCAGACGATGCTGGTGGCAATGTATGAAGGTACAGAAAAATTATTAAACCGAAAAGTTTCTGATTTTGCCGTAACGCAGTATCTGGAGGACCTTAAGGTAGCTGCTGCGGATCTCCGAAAAAGAGGCATGTCCGGGGAAAATTACAGGACCTCCCTCCTGCAGCAATCCCAGAATGCTCTCAACCGCATGCTTTCGCTGGGCTGAGGAATTACCTCCTTTAACTGCCGCTGATATTCATCAAGTCGATTCGAAATGCAGGCGCCAGGATGGTGCTGCGTTCATCGATTTCATTTCCAATCATGTTGATTCCCTTCATCATCTCCGGGAAGGTACTGGCAATGGTGAACTCCGATACGGGTTCGGCAAGCTTTCCGTTACGTATCCAGAGTCCCTGAGCACCTCGAGAATAATCTCCCGTTGTCAGGTTCACTCCCTGACCTGACATTCCAGTCAGATACAGTCCATCGTCGATGCTTGCAATCAGTTCTTCTTCAGGATAAGTCCCTGGCTGAAGCATCAGGTTGGAAATGCCTCCTGCATGCCCGGTGCTTTGTCGGCTCAATTTGTTGGCNGAATAGGTTGAGCACATGAAGTTCAGCAGTTTNCCTTCTTCAATCAGCTTCATCGGTTTGGCTTCTACTCCTTCAGAGTCATAGTGCCGGCTTCCTAACTTTCCATGCAGAAGAGGTTCGTCGCTGAGCTGGATNTCTGGACTGGCAACAGACTCTCCCAGACTGTCCTTGAGAAAGGAATGTTTGCGGAAAACGTTTTCCCCCATCATTGCGGAGGCAAGACTTCCTAAAAAGCTTTGTGCCATTTCAGTGCTGAAAACCACTGGAACCTCACAGCTTTTCGGTTTAACTGCACCGAGTTTGCGTAAGGTGCGTTCTCCTGCCTTACGTGCTAAATCCTGTCGTGCTTCCAAATCCTTTCGGTAACGGGAGCTGGAGTACCATCCATCGGATTGCTTGCGGCCCGAATTCAGACTTTGGGAAGATCCTTCATCTTCCCCGTTCTGGTCTTCTGCAAACATGGANGCTCCCTGACTGTAAAGGGTTTTACAGCACCCTTCCAGGAANCCGTTACTGTCTCCATGTACCATATAGGAAATTGAATCCGAATAAGAAACCTCCTCCGTTTGCAATCGAGGATCCATGGAAAGTGCTTCCTTTTCCAAAAGAAGGAGTTCTTCCACTTTTTGCTTGGAAGGATTTTTTTCAAAGTCAGGGTCCCGGAATCCTAGATCGATTGGGGCCTTTCCCTGAAGTTTAGGGTCGGGAAGGGTATAGAAGGGATCTTCGNCCATCAAAGGAAGGGCTTGAAGGGTNGANCGGATCAGAGGCTCCAGGGTTTCAATGCGAAAATCATTGGAGGAAAGCGTTGAACGTTTTTGTTTTTTAGCAAGGGTNACATGAATCCCTGAAGAACCTGCCTCTTTCANGGCTTCGATNTGCTGGTTTCGGACCTCTAGCTGAAAGGATGTGGCATTGGCTAAAGAGACGGATACCTGCTCGGCTCCATGACGGAGGGACAAATCCATCACCTCTTTTGCGATGTTTAAAAAACGTTCGATCAAATCAATTTTTTAGTGAAGAATTTTTAAGGAGGTATTTCTTCCAGAAACACCCATTGCATTTGAGAATCGCAGATCTTTTCCAGTCACATGCCTCCTACGGTCATTTCAGAAATCAGCACCGTCGGCAGTCCNACTCCCACAGGGACACTTTGCCCATCTTTGCCGCAGGTCCAGATTCCTTCACTGATCGCAAAGTCATTGCCGATCATGCTGATTTTCGACATGGCATCCGGGCCATTGCCGATGAGGGTGAAGTTTTTGATAGGATGACTGAATTGGCCGTCTTCCACGAGCCAGGCGATGGTCGGCACAAAGACAAAATCCCCATTGGAAATATCTACCTGCCCTCCACTGAAAGAAGCGCAGTAAACTCCTTTTTTCACAGAACGGATGATGTCTTCTGGATCAGATTCTCCTGCTGCGAGGTAGGTTGTGGTCATTCTCGGCAGAGGATAATGAGCATAGGATTCACGTCTGCCGTTGCCGGTGGTTTCCAGATTGTAATAATCCGCACTGATGCGGTCATGCATATAACCTCTGAGGATCCCTTGTTCGATTAGGACATTTTCCCTGGTAAGACTTCCTTCATCATCAAAATTGAGGGAGCCTCGATCATGGTTCACCGTTCCTGCATCGTAGATGGTACAAAGTTCCGAAGCCACCTTCTCTCCTATCCGTCCGCTGTAGGCTGAGGTCCCCTTGCGGTTGAAATCTGCTTCCAGCGGATGACCCACGGCTTCATGAAGCAGGATGCCCGACTGTGCAGGCCCCAGCAGGACTGGCATTGGGCCGGAAGGAGCCTGTTTAGCNCCCAAAAGTAGAATGGCTTCCTTCGCAGATTTGGTCCCAAGTTCTTCGGGGTGATNNGAGGATTCCAAGAAATCGAGTCCAACCCGGCCTCCGACCCCTGCNGTTCCATTTTGGATCTGATCCCCNTCCTGTGCAATGGAGTGGACATTGAAACGGAACATTGGCCGCGTATCCCTGAGGATGCCTCCTTCCGAAGTGACGACCTGGGTCAGATTCAAGGCATCAACCAAAGCTACAGTGACTCGAATGATTCGTGAGTCATGTTGGCGAGCTGCTTCCTCAGCTTGCTGGACCAGCCCGATCTTGCTGGTCAATTCCAGATCACTGATGGTTTTTAGCACGGGGTAATGATTATCAACAACCTTCTGGTTGAACTGCCTGGCCTCCGAGAGTTTAACCTTCCCGGTATGGGCGATGGCCGAGGCGGTACCGGCGGCATGAAGCATCGCTTTGAACTGCAGGTCCTCGCTGTAGGCATAACCGGTCTGATCTCCTTCCACCACACGCACTCCAAGGCCGCTGATGATGGCTACCGCAGAATTTTTAATGATTCCTTCTTCCATCACCACCGANTGACGTANGCTATATTCGAAAAACAAATCGGCGAAATCNCCTCCCTGGTCGAGTGCCCGGTTCAGCAAACGATCCAAGACTTTCTCATCAATTCCCATTTGTTCCTCAAANACCCTGCTCACAGAAGCCTCTACCGATCCATTCATCTGATCGAGGAATGTGGATTCTTTCATTTTCAGATCGGTTTGTTTCATNGGNTCAGNNAATNGTGGACAAAGAAATNNTTGCGGGNGATTCAGTGAAGCTGGATGTATTCNCTCAGAATTTGCGCCGCACGGTGATAAGCGCCGGGTTCACCCAGTTGGCTGCGGATATCTTTCAATTGCCCNATCATAGTGGCACGGCGTTCCTNATCCTTCAAGAGCAGGATGGCTTCCNTTGCTAGCCGATTCGGATTGAAATCCGCCTGCAGGAGTTCCGGCACGATTTCATTGCNGGCCAGGATGTTGACCATGCCGATGTGCTGAACCNTTGCCAGNCGCCGTGCAATCCAGTAAGTCAGGGAGGAAACTTGGTAGATGATGATAAAGGGGGTCAAGGCCAATCCTGTCTGCAGAGACGCGGTCCCTGAAGCAACGATTGCCAGATCCGAAACGCCTACAGAATAAGGAAATTGATTTTCAAGCAGCGTGATNTCTACAGGCGATTGGGAGATTATATTNTTGATTTGTTCCAGATCTACTGTTTCAGCAACCGGAATCAATACCTTCAGAGGANGNATTTCTTTCTCAATCAGTTCCAGGCTTTGCAGCATCACAGGCAGGTGACTCAGAATTTCACTGGGCCTGCTCCCAGGGGCTAACGTTAGAACGGTCTGAGACCCGTTCAATCCATACTCTTCACGGAAGTTTTCTAATTCTGTTGGACTGGGATCTTGATCCAGCAGAGGATGACCGACCCAACGAACCTGAACTCCTGCGTTTTCGTAAATTTTACTCTCGAAAGGAAAGAGGACGAGCATCAAGTCCACAGTATTTTTNATTTTCCTGATCCTTCCGCTTCTCCAGACCCATACTTGGGGACTGCTGAAAAAGATCACAGGGATTCCCAGTTTTTTTGCATGGGCACCCAGTTTGAGGTTGAATCCTGGATAATCAATGAGTATCAACGCATCCGGTCGCTCGGCCTCCAAGGCCTCCTGCATCAACCAGAGGGTACGGAAGAGCCGGGGCAGGTGGAGCGCCAGTTCTGTTATCCCATGAGACTGCATCGTGTCGAGCATGAAATAAGGCCTCAGTCCTTGCTCCAGCATTCCTCTTCCTCCAATTCCAAAGGTTTCAAGATGAGGAACCAGAGCTTTCAACTCCTTTAAAAGAGCACTTCCATGGACATCACCGGAGGCTTCACCGGCAACCAGCATCAGTTTCATCAACAGACTTCAGCAGCGCTGCAAATGGCGCTTTGAGATCAAGAAGGAATGGTTAGATCAGTTTTCCTGATTTCGGAAAACCAGGCCTACCCGGGGAAATCCGGCATTTTTGAAGAGGATCATCATTTCAATCAAAAATCCGTAAGGAACCCTTTCATCCATTTGTAGATAAACCGGCCTATCACGGTTTTTCCATTCAGCACGAATGGGGAGCTGGAGTTTTAATGATTCAACGTTGAATATTTCGTCATCAAGAATGATATTTTTTTTGTCGTCAATGCTGACCCGAAGCACATTCTCAAATTCAGGGGAACGTTGATTCAGTTTGCCGTCAGGGAGCCGGATGGGGAGTGAATGGGTCAGTAAAGGTGCCGAGATGAGAAAAGCTACCAGCAATATCAGTAGAACGTCAACAAACGGAGTGACATTGATTTCGGAGAGTAGATCCCCCTGCAGCCTACGGGAATGCCTAAACTTTCTCATGGGCCGACAAAAGGGTGAGTTGTATTCTACGGAGCAGTTGAAGGGCGAAAAAATCCATCGTTTCCGTCATGCTCCGGATCAATGCACGGAACAGGTTGTAGCTCAGGGCTGCTGGAATGGCGGCAAAAAGACCGGCTGCTGTGGCAATCAGGGCTTCAGCGATGCCAGGACTGATGACTGCCAGATCTACTGAATTCAGATCCGCAATGCTTTGAAAGGTATCAATGACACCAATCACTGTTCCAAAAAGTCCCAAAAAAGGTGCTGTCACGGAGATTGTTGCAAGAAAAGCCTGTCCTCGCTGGAGTCCCTTTTCTGCCATGAGGATTTGTGCTTCCAAGGTCCGTTCCAGCANGTCCATCAACTCTCCACGACGATGATGCCCGGCCATCGGNGAGCTTTTTAGAAATCCGCTTAATTCCTCATCACTGATTTCAAAAAGATCTTTAAGAGGATTGTCAGGCATGGCTGCAAAACGCAGACGCAGCTCTTCCTGACTTGGAATGCGTTCTAACAGCCGGAGTGCTTTTTTCTGAAGATAGAGTCCGCGAGTCAGACTCAGCGTTTTGAGCAAAAAAACGATCCAGACGCCCACTGAGCAAAGCAGCAGAAGGGCAAGGACTGAGAATGCCAGGGGACCGATGTCAGAGAGGACCAGCTGCGTAATCGCATTCATTCAAGACTATTGCGATTTCAACAGTAGCGTGAAAACGACTCTTCTATTTTTGGACCAGGCTTCACGGTTGGATTCCTGGACTAAGGGGAATTCTTCACCATAACTGATGGTTTGAATCCTCGAGGGATCAGTAACATAAACCTTGACGAGTCCAAGTACGGAATTGGCGCGACGGTGTCCGAGGGCGATGTTGTATTCATCATTACCACGTTCGTCAGCGTGACCTTCCACTTGCACAATCAAATCATCATTTTTTTCAAGCTCCTCCAAGACACAAGGTGTTTGATTCTGAAGCTGTTCTTTGAAATCAGATTTGATCAGGCTTTGGTCGAAATCGAAGTAGATGGTAGGAAAAAGTTCATCATTTCTAGAATCCCTCAGTCTAGGATCGGGCAATGATTCCATTTCCTCCAATTGTTGCCGCATCTCAGCGATCATCGAAGGAGCACGTTCACAGATATCATCAGAGTCAGAAAGGGATGCGGTCAANGGAGATGTTGATGGTTCTTCTTGAACAGGAACATCTTCACTGGCGCTGACTTCGAAAAAACCCTGTACTTTTGACCAAGTTGAAGGGGTTTCTGGTTCTTCCTCTTCAGAAATTGCTGGACTTTCTTCAGAATCATCGTTGCCTTCTGTTTGTACTTCATCCTCATCGGAACCGAAAATCAAACCCAGCAAGGAATTACTNTCCGATGGTTCTTCCTGGGCTGCTTCAGTTGTTTGTTCGGTATCTTCAACTTCCTCAGTTTCTTNTANAGATNCATCNTCAGTATCAGGATCTTCTTGGGAAGGTTCTTCTTTTTCCGTATTAATTGTGGAAGAGTCTTGTTCTGNAAGAAGCTGNTCAATTTTTTCTTCCTTGGACTCAATTTCCTGACGATGTTCTTCATCTTTAAGAGTTTCGATTTCTTCAGCAGATTGTATAGGCTCTTCAGGAGTTGGAGTAGATGGAGCTTCAGTAACAGAAGCCTGTTCTTCGGTTGCTTCAGGTTCTGCAGTACCAAACATACCGCAACCGTGGAGAAGCGGTAAGAGGATGACAAATATGAGAATTATGAATTTGTTCATTCCAAAAATAATCGGAAGAAATGTAAATTAACATGCATTCTTAACCTAACATTTCAAATAGTGCAAGTTCGGTTCCTTCATGATGAATGGCCAATTCATAAGATATTCTTCCGGTGTTAAAATTATCGATCCAAACAATTCATGCCCTCTATCATTCTCTCCCATGCTATGGGCGCATTTTGGCATCAACTTAACAAACATGATGTAGAGGAAAGCGCTCCTGGAGTTCCGGTTTTTTTTCAGAAAATGGAAAAGGTTCTCTGTATTGGAAAAGGTTCTCTGTATAAGGAATAAAAGTTAAGCACCTGAATTGGTTATCGCTTCAAAATGAATTTTTGGATAACCTTCCAACTTCCAAAAAAAATGCCCCAATGAAATGAAGGATGGAACCGATGAAGGCCTTCCCTCAGCTGTCGACATCAGTGGATTGTTCCAGATCAGGGGGTCTGCTGGAACTGATGAAAATAAGACAAATACAGTTTTTTGATTTATTATTTTTCTTTTTTGCATTTATTTTCAGCCTTTTGATCCAGAGTGACCTGATCTGAAGCCCCAGAAACAAACTCAAGATTTTGAGAAGGTTTTTTTTAAATTCATAAATAATTATAGTATGATACTGCTTTTTGAACAAATAATAGGAGTTTGAGGCTTTTTCGGTTTAAAATTCCAGGGGTAAAAACAATATTATGAAACCAAGAAACCGGGTCAAGGGCTGATGCAAAAATATTTGAAACGATTATTAGGTATATTGTTGTTTCTGATATGCTGCCTTCAGCCTTTGAATGCGGAATACCTGATTCGCAGTCGACCGGATCCGGAACTCAAAAAACGCATCCACGGAATTCTTCAGAAATCACTTCCTGAAAAATATCTGGATGTCTCTGTCATTCAGCATTCCCTTTTGAGTAGCGAAGCCTTGCAGGAGGATTCAAAGCTGGTTCCTGGGGTCAAAATTACCTCAGGGCAGTCGGAGAGCAACCTGGTTTTTCGTTATCGTACCGTGATCCTGACCGTCAACCAGGAAGTCGACCTGGATCAGGTTGAGATGCGTGTCAGGGGTGATGTCGAAGTGCTTGAACCTCAAGACCGTTTTGAACAATCCGTTCTGACAGAAAAACTTAAAATAGAACGGCAGGATTTTTCCCTGCGGCTTGTGGATTATCTGGATTTGCTGGTCAGTGCACGTGAGGACCTTCGGGAAGATAGGACCGAAGCAGCTCGGGAAAAACTGAAAAACGCTGCTGAAATCAGTACTGCTTTTCCATCAGGGTATGAAATGATCGGCATCGATCAACTGATCGAGCAGGACCTATTGGCCTCGGAATCTGGAATCAGTTCGATGGAATGGTTGATGTTTGGGCTTTTATTCATCCTTCTCTTGGGTTTAGCTAGAGTCTTTTTTCTGGTATCGCGCAGCAGCAAAACCGAAGAATCGTCAGGGCATCCCCTGCAGGGGTCTCTGGAGAAAGTAGCATCTGCCAGTGAAGGAATGGCGCCCGAAGAGAGTGACACGGGAGAGGATTTTGGACCGGCAGATGTTATGGATGAAGCATCCTCTGAAGTGGAAGATGAAGAAAAAGTCGATTATTTTGGATTCATCCGACGTCTTCCTCTCAATAAGCAGGTTGCTCTGATCCAAAAGATCCCTCCTCAGTATCAGGCGATGGTATTTACCCAGATGAACTCTGAGGATACTTCTCAAATGCTT
>NYUB01000113.1 GCA_002683785.1 Deltaproteobacteria bacterium | reverse complement strand
GGGGCTCCTTTTTCAGGAAATCGGTATTGCTGCCGGTTTTTTCATGGGTTGTATGCTTTTCAGCGGGTTCTATCGTTTTATGGTGAAGTCAGAAATTGCTTTGACCGGGATGTACAATCAGATCGGCCAGATCATTTTTGGAATCCTGATCGGCACTTCCTTCCGCNAGGAAAACCTGGANACNATGAAACTGGCGNCCCTTCCGATNTTNCTNCANATCATTATTTTGGTGACNGCNGGNTTTTTGATGGGCATGCTTCTTTCCCGTNTGACTNCNNTGGANCGNAGCACNTCGATCCTCAGTTCNCTTCCGGGTGGNCTGCCGGTGATGACCAGTCTGGCAGANGATNTGAANCAGAATGTTGGGATCGTTGCNGTGGTGCATTATTTCCGCTTAACCATCATCGTGTTGACCATGCCTTTGCTGATGCCTTTTCTTGGCCTCCTNGAAATTGGTGCGAAGGAAACGGAAGTCGTTTCAAACNCAATGGATTNCACCGGATATCTTCTGCTTGGAATGATTGGANTTGTTACTTTCGTTCTCAATCATCNGATTCGNTTTCCGGGGGGGCACATGCTCTTCGGTTTGCTGATATCGGGAAGCATTCATTTGTTTCTCTATCCTTTTGGAGATCCTGATGTAGTCATCAAACTGATCGCCATTGTTTTTCTTTCTGTTTCCATCGGTTCCAAAATCACACTGNAAACCATCTTACTNNTGAGGAAAGTAATCCTGCCCGCAGGGTGCATCATCATCACTTTGGTTACCCTTGGATTGGTCCTGGGAGTGTTGCTGCACAAACTGACNGCCATCGACCTCAACACAGCCCTGTTGAGCAGTGTTCCAGGTGGTGCAGCCAGCCTGACCGCGATTGCAGATGAATTGGGCGCCGACATGCGGATCGTCGGTTCTCTTCACCTTTACAGACTGATTCTTCTCTCGGTTTTGACCCCACCCCTGTTTTTCTTCTTCAACCGCAACAGGATGGGTTCATCGAAAACTTAAGATGGCGTTCTAGAACTAAAGGATATCCAGGGAAGGAAAGAAACGAGATGGAGTTGGAATCTGGATTGAATTATCGTGAACGTAGCTTTGGATCCAAGACGTCTCGAATGGCATCACCGAAAAGATTGAAGCCGAAAACAGCAAGACTGATCGCCACTCCCGGAAAGATCGGAATCCAGGGTGCGCTTTCCGCAAATTCCTCGGCACCCCCCTGAAGCATCANNCCCCAGGCAGCTACCGGTTCCTGAACTCCAAGCCCAAGGTAACTCAGTGAAGCCTCTAAAAGGATGGCTTGTCCGACGAATGCGGTGAACATGATCAGATAGGGTGCCATCACATTGGGGACCATGTGCCTGAGTATGATGCGGGTGTGACTGAATCCACAGGCCCTGGCTGCATCAATGTAAGGGACCTCCCTGANGGCAAGGGCATTGGAACGTACCACTCTGGCACAACGTGGGATGAAGGGAATCGTGATCGCCAGGATGACATTCTGGGTGCCTGTCCCGAAGATTGAGACAACTGCAAGAGCAAGAATGATCAACGGGAAAGACATAAAAATGTCCATGATGCGCTGGAAAATCAAATCGAATCTACCCCCAAAATAAGCGCTGGTAACGCCCAATACTAGTCCCAGGCTTGAGCCAATTATAGCGGAAACAAAACCAACGAATAATGCAGTTCGGGCACCGAAGACGATACGAGAAAAGATGTCACGGCCAAATTGATCGGTTCCAAACAAAAAAGTCCAATTTGGACCTACAAGCATGTATTCGTAGGAATTCAATTCTGGGTCAAAAGGAGCGATCAGTTCCGCCATCAATGCCATGATGATCATNATCAGGACGATCAGTGCCCCGGCTGCTCCAAGCGGTTTGCGCTTGATCAGATCAATGGCGACGGAATACCAGGGATCCTTATCATCAAAGGTTTCCAGATCGGCTTCTACCTGAATTTCCGCTACGGACATGATGTGACCTAATGAAAGAGTGTTTCAGGCTATTAGAGGTTATGCATAACGGATTCTGGGATCCAGCCAGGCATACATGATGTCGACGATGAAATTCGTAAAAACAAAAACGATGACTACCACCATCACCAANGCTTGTGTCATTGAATAATCAGCACTCATTACTGATTCAACAAACAGCTTGCCCAGCCCATTCAGATTAAATACTTGCTCCGTAACAACCAGTCCACCCATCAAAAAAGCGAATTCGATGCCGATGATGGTGACCACCGGAAGCAACGAATTTTTCAGGGCATGACGATTGATGATGACTTTTTCCAGNANNCCTTTGGCCCTGGCAGTTCGGATATAATCTTCACGAAGCACTTCCAGCATGGCCGAACGGGTCATCCTGGTGGCCACTGCGGAATATCGATAGCCAGTGGCAATCGCAGGCCAGATCAATTGTGATAGGTTTCGCCAGGGATCGACCCAGATCGGTACATAATCGAGGGGAGGCATCCATGGTTCCCCAAACCAGCTCTGGGTGAAAATCAATATTCCTAGAATAATTAGGATTCCATACCAGAAAGAAGGAATGGCAATTCCTGCAATGCTAATGGTGCGAACGATGTAATCGATCCAGGTATCCTGTTTGATGGCTGAAATGGTTCCAAGGGGAATGGCAATCAGGATTGCAGTTACGGTTGCCATGATCGCAACTTGTAATGAAAGCTCAAACCGAAGCCCCATTTCGTAGGTAATGGCTCTTCCAGTCCACATGGACTCGCCGAGATCAAAAGTCACTATACCTAGAAGAAAATCAAAAAATTGAACAATCATGGGCTCGTGAAGCCCTAGTTTTTCCCTGCAAATGTCAATGGTTTCCTGATCGACATAGAGTCCGGTTCCGGCGAGTCGGAGTTCACAAACATCTCCTGGAATCAAACGGAGCAGAAAAAAGACCAGAAATGCAGCCCCAAAAAGGGTTGGGATCATCAACAGGATGCGTTTCAGGATGTAGTTATACATTCAATGGAATAGAAGTGTTGATAAATTCAGAAANGACTTTGTTTTTTAAAGAACGTACGGAACTTTACTAAAATTGAAGGTTCCGCACGTTTATTTTTTCTTCTCAACCTCTATAGAGGAGAGATCCAAAAAGATGGATTATTTGTCCAACCAGACATTGTCAAGTTGTTGGTTAAGGTAGTGGCTTGGGGCAATATTCCAGCCTTTGACATAAGATCGGTGAGGATTGATCTTATACCACCACAAGGTGATGCTAATATGAGCCATCTCACTCAGAGCTCGTGTTTCGTATTGACGTATCAGCCTTCGCTGTTCTGAAGGATCAGGAGAACGGGCGATTTTGTTATAAGTATCTTCCAGGACCTGATCTTCATATTGACCGTAGTTGTTTCCGGCACTTCCCAGGAACTTTGTGATGTCCGCAATCGGATTGATCACCGATTGGCAGTTAAAATCGATGGAAACTTCATAATCGAACTTCTTCCTCAGCGTGGCATAAAAGGCTGGTGAAGCTTGTACCCGGTGGGTTGCCTTGACTCCAATTTTCTTCCACTGGTCGATCAGCCAGATGCCAAGTACCTTATAGGGTTGATCGACACCACGGTTATGAAGCTCCAACGAGAGATTGGCATGACCTGCTTCCTTCAGGAGACGTTTTGCTTCTGCACGGTTTTTGTTAATGTCCTTGCCATAACCAGCCAGCTTGACCAGTTCATCCTCAGTTGCCGCCAGAGGATGATTTGGGAAGACAACACCACCCACCGTNTTGACGATTGCGATCTTGGAGAGGTATTTCGAACCACCCCACCNATCCACACCCAGACTCAAGGCTCGCCTAACCCTTGGGTCATCGAAGGGTTTTTTCTTATGGTTATAGGTGACGAGAAGCACACAATTCCAGTCACTTTCCTGGACAGTGATCTTGTCTCCAAGAGCCTTTTTGAGATCATCACGATGCTTAGGAGGAAAGCCACGAAACTCGATGGCTGCCTGGTTGCCACGGATGGCATTCACCCTTGTCGCCAGTTTAGGAGCAATAATACCCTTGATTCCATCCAAGTACGGTTGTCCCTTGTGGTGATAATTTTCGTACCGAACGCCTCTGACAAATGCCCCAGGTTGATGCTCAATAAATCGGAAGGGTCCACTACCGTTAATGTTTTTNGTGTGCCATTCATAACCATGCGTATCCAAATCCTTCTTGGAATAGATGATATTGAAGGGGGTCGCAAGTGCTGGAATGAAGGATCCTGAAGGATATTCCAGTTTGAAAACCACTGTGAAATCATCAGGAGCTGAAACGCTTTCGACCATTTTGAAGAAAGCTTTTCTGGAACTTGGGACTCCTTCTGGAGGAAAAATGATCTTGTTGAAGGTTGCAACCACATCATGGGCCGTGAGTGGTGTCCCATCATGGAACTCAATGCCGCGACGGATCTTGTAAGTATACTTCTTACCTCCATCCTCTCCTGCAGGATCAACAGTTCCCTCACAGACGTCGCAGACAAAATCAGTCGGTGAGGAAGGATTGTCGGGATTGACCCGGATCAACAAACTGTAATAGGGGCTGAAAGGATGAATCACACCAAAAGTGGTTTCACGGTGCAGATCATAGGAGGGGATTTTTGACCCAAATATATAATTTAGAGTTCCTCCCCTCTTAGGTGTTTCAGCCAGTAAGGGACTGCCCATGCTGATCATGATGGACAGTACGATGCCAACTGCCATCAATCCTGTGAATTTTAATCTCTCCATAGTTTCTCCTTTTCGAAGAGTGTTTAGGGAGATGACCTCCCGTTTGGGCGCAGGACGCCCGCCAACTGCCCCTATGGCAGTTAGACCTCGGTGCAGGCAACCCTGTGGCCAGCACTTTTATCTTCCAAAATCGGAATATCCGTTTTACAGGACTCCACGGCCATAGAACATCGAGGGTGAAAGACACAACCAGATGGAGGGTTGATTGGGCTGGGCACTTCACCGGTCATGATGTTGTGTTCCCGATGTTTTTCGACTTCAGGATCGGGAACAGGTACGGCATTCAACAATGCCTTGGTATATGGGTGCTGAGGATTGTCGTAGAGTTCATCACAATCCGCCATTTCCACAATCTTGCCCAAATACATTACTGCGACCTTGTGGCACAGGTGGCGAACGACACTCAAATCATGAGCAATGAACAAATAAGTCAGGTTGAATTCCTCCCGCAGGTCTTCAAGCAAATTAATGATCTGGGCCTGAATCGAAACATCGAGAGCCGATACCGCTTCGTCACAGATGATGAAGTCGGGTTTGAGGGAAAGCGCCCTTGCGATTCCAACACGCTGCCTTTGTCCGCCGCTCATTTCATGCGGATAACGGTCTGCCATGACGGAAGGGAGTCCGCAGATGTTCAGCAGTTCAGCAACCCTTTTTTTCCGGGCACCTGGATCGGGTTCGATATGATGAACCTTCATGGGTTCGGCAATGGTATCTCCGATTTTTAATCTTGGGTTGAGAGAACTGTAGGGGTCCTGGAAAATGACCTGAATCTTCTGCCTTAGAGGAGAAAGGTCTGAGGAGTCCAGCTGGGTCAAATCCTGGCCTTCGTAAAGGATCTTGCCTTCGGTCACTTTTTCCAATTGAAGGATACAGCGTCCGGTGGTGGTTTTTCCACAGCCGGATTCTCCCACCAGTCCCAGGGTTTCCCCTTTTTTGATAGTGAAATTGATGCCGTCCACAGCTTTCACCAGGGAAACATTCTTGTTGAAGAAAAACCCCTCGGAGATTGGGAAATGCATCTTTAATCCTTGAACATCAAGGAAATTTTCCGATCCAGCTTCAGACAATTTCAGCCTTTATACAACATGGTTCAAAGGATTTTCTGGGTATCAGTTTTGGTTTTGCATCAGTTTTTCACGTTCCCAGCAGGCTGTGTTGTGCCCATTGTTCACTTGTTCCAGCGAAGGGAACGTGTTTTCACATTGTCCGATCATGAAAGAACATCTGGGCCGAAATGAACAACCGTCATCGATCTTGGTTAAATCCGGGGGCTGTCCAGGGATCGGTTGAAGCCGTTCCTTTCGAGGTTGGTCCAACCTTGGAACAGAATGAAGCAACCCCAGTGTGTATGGATGTGCGGGTTTATGATAAATGTCATGGGCTGTTCCGGATTCGATGATCTTACCTGCATACATCACATTCACCCGGTCAGCATAACGTGCGACGACTCCAAGGTTATGAGTGATCACGATGAGAGCCACTCCCATTCGGCTGGAAAGATCTTTCATCAACTCCAGGATCTGAGCCTGGATTGTAACATCTAAAGCTGTTGTAGGTTCATCGGCAATGATCAACTTGGGCTCGCAGCACAAGGCCATGGCAATCATCACCCGCTGTCGCATGCCCCCGCTGAAATGATGCGGATATTGTTTCAGCCTTCTACGCGGTTCCGAGATCCCCACCATTTCGAGCCACTTGACCGCCCTATTTTCGGCTTCACTGTTATCAATACCAAGATGGAACTCCATGGCTTCGGTCAACTGTACTCCAATCGTCAGCACTGGATTGAGGGAAGTCATCGGCTCCTGGAAGATCATGCTGATGTCCCTCCCCCGAATTTCCCGAATTTCCCGATCACTCAGTTGGAGTAGGTCCTGTCCCATGAAATGGATGCTGCCCCCGGCAATTTTACCTGGAGGATCAGCAATCAACCTGAGGATGGAAAGTGCACTGACAGATTTACCGCAACCCGATTCTCCTACGATGGCAACGGTTTCACCTTCCTCGACATCATAACTGATTTCGTCGACCGCTTTCACCGTTCCTGAAGAGGTGTAAAACAGGGTCTGAAGATTCCTAATTTCTAAAAGTTTCGCCATGAATTGATAAATCCAGAAATATCAAAGAATCGGTTTCTATCAATCTCATCGTTAAAGAGAAAGCAAATAATAACATAAATGAATAAAAAAAAGGAAAAAGGGAATCCACGAGGGGTTCTTCCCCATTTTTCTAGAAATGGAGAAGAGAAATTTATTTCCAGGTCAAAACCATTTTCTTGGATTCTGCAAAAGTAGGCAGACCCAAAAATGGTTTCAATCCTGGAAATTGGATTTCAAACAATAATACGGAGATATTTTAAGAAATAGCCCAGGCAAAAAAAATAGCTCTTTTTTGGCTGTCTTCATCCAAAACGGTAGTTTTTCTGAAGAGTAACTGCGTGCTGAAGTTCTGAAATACTGAGGTAACCGAGATGGCGTAGGATCTGTCCCAAAAGCAGGGGAAAGCGCTTTTGGAGCAACAGAGCG
>NYUB01000112.1 GCA_002683785.1 Deltaproteobacteria bacterium | reverse complement strand
CAATTCAAGTGGAACGAAACAATGGACCAGACAGTTTGGTGCTCCAAGTTTTTTTCAAAAATCACAGTACAACTCTTCCAGTCAGGCAGTTTCTTCTGAAGACGAAGGGAAAAAAGTATCAATTGACTCAGGAGGGAATATCTATCTTACGGGAAATACCCAAGGTGGCCTCGATGGGAATTCAAATTCAGGTAAAGAAGATATTTTTCTAATCAAGTATAAATCTATGTGATGCCATTATATTACTTATTCGAATGTTAAAGAATCCAGGATTTAGTCGATCAGGCGTTATTCAAGATCGAGGGTTTCTGAATCTTCGCAAGCTTGGAAATTTTTCGATCCATCACGAATCAAATAACCGTCGAAGATAGTTTTTTGGATCCTGGAAAAAGCGTTTCATCAGCCGGACGTGTTCGACTTCTTCCCATTCAAGCTGGCGGATCGGGTTTTGATCGAGGCTGAGGATCTGTGCTCCGGGAAAGGCCATCAGCATCGGGGAGTGGGTGGCAATCAGGAACTGGCAGCCTTCATCGATTTTTTCTTTGATGATTGCCAGCAGGGTCAGTTGATGGATGGGTGAAAGCGGGGTTTCAGGTTCATCCAATAAATACAGTCCCTTGGGATGGACACGTTCTTGGAAGAAATGGATGAAGGATTCTCCGTGGGACCGGCCGTCGGGGTTTTCTCCATATTTGTTTTGCAGAAGTTGTGCTTGTCCCCTCACAACCCCTTTGGCCAGGTTTAACCCGTAGGAACCTTTGATGTCTTCCTCGAATTCTTTCTCCATTCCTGAAAGATCCTGAAGCATGTTTTTGATTTTAAGGGTGAAACCAAAGGAATCTTCGGCCCGGAAAAATAGTTTCACTCTTGGAATTCCCTTCCGGTTAAACTTGAGATGTTGGGCAAGCATCCGCTGTGACTCCAGGGTATCATCCTGACTCACATCCGCACTTCCAATGGCAGGGGTTTGAAGACCACAGGCAATCGCCTCCAAAAGGGTGGATTTTCCGGATCCGTTTTCTCCGACGAAAAACGTCACCGGACTTTTAAAGACCATTTCTTCGAGGGATCGGATGCAAGGAATGTTAAAAGGAAACCCCTGCGGAAGTTCCTCTTCATTGAGGCAGATCGAATGGAGATAGATCATCAGTTTTGAATTTCAACCACTATGAAAAAATTAAGACCAGCTTCATCATGCCAAAGGCTTCGGTTGAAGGAAATAGTTGTTCCATCCTTTGCTTCAATTTCTTGACAAAATCTACCACCATCTATAGCGTTAAATATAGGTTTCTTACCTCGTCAGATTTCATTCCTCAGTAAATTATTTGCTTTTAAAGGATTATGTTGAATCAACTCAGAAGATCTGCCTATGAAAAGTTACAGGGCAATTTTTTTTACGGCTGGGTGATTCTGGTAGTAGCGATGCTGGCCATGTTTGGGACAGGTCCTGGACAATCCCACTTGATTGGCATTTTTTTCGATTCATTGTCAGAGGATTTAGAACTTCCACGAACTTCCATTGCTGCTGCATATGGTAGTGCTACTCTGGTTGCAGCATTTCTCTTGCCGCAGGTCGGAAAGTTGATCGACCGTTTTGGAGCTGCGAGTTTAATGTGGGTACTAGTGGTATGCCTCGGGCTGGCGGCGATGTTTTTCAGCATGGCTTTCAACTGGGTTTTCATTGCAGTCGGATTTGGATTTCTGCGTTTTGTGGGCCAGGGTTCGATGATGATGACCTGTGCCAATCTGGTATCCCAGTGGTTCGATAAAAAAAGAGGGATGGCACTGGGACTGATGTCGCTCGGTTTTCCGATTTCGATGGCGATTCATCCGCCACTGGCACAGTGGATGATCAATCAGGTTGGCTGGCGTGAATCATGGATCTGGCTTGGTGTTGCCACTTGGGCTTTGCTGCTTCCTCCTGTGGTGATCTTCTTGTTCAGCAAGCCAGAGGAGTTGGGTTTGAATCCAGATGGAGAAGTGAATGAGGACACTGGCAGCGGACCCTTGGAAATAACAGGGATGACCCTTTCAGAAGCATTACGAACTCCAGCCTTCTACATCCTCTGCTGTGGGCTTTTTTCTTTTTCCATGCTGGTAACGTCACTGCATGTTGAGAACAAAGGCATCCTCACCCGTCATGGGCTCGATCCTCAGACGGCAACTCTGATGTTCACCGTCTCTGGCATCATGGCGGCATTGTCGATGCCGATCATCGGCCGTATGCTGGACCGTTTCCGTTCTAATTGGATGTTTGCCGGGGGGCTTCTGGTGATGTCCACATCATTGATTTCGGTGACTTTTGTCGAAGGCGTCTACAGTGCCATGCTTTATGCCACGGTTTTTGGCATCAACAACGGGATCACGATGACGTTTTTTTCTTTCTTCTGGCCCCGCTTTTTTGGCAGAAAACATCTGGGCAGTATTCAGGGAACGTCGCAGATGATTATGGTCGTAGGTGCTTCCATCGGCCCTCTACCGCTGGCGATAGCCTCTGATTATACAGGAGATTACGATCTGACCCTGCGTTTCCTTGCCTTGCTTCCAGCCACCTTTTCCATCGCCGCACTTTTCTTAAGACAGCCTAGTCAGATGGAAGGATCCTGACGGTTTTCTTCAGTGATTTAGAATTCAAGGCAGATCTTGCCAAAGTGCTTTGCTTCTGAAAGCGAATGCATTGCTTCAGGCAGGGATGTAAAAGGATAAACCTGATCCACGATCGGTTTCATCCCAGATGCGTTGATGGCAGAAGCCATTGCTTCGAAGCCGTCACGGTGTCCCACTGTGATTCCCTGCAACCGGATCTGACGGGTTACGATCAGACCCAATTGGGCCTTCATTTCAGAGCCGGAAAGTACGCCGATCATGGAAATCGTCCCCCCGGGCCGGATGGCTCTGAGTGACTGTGGAAGGGTTTCAGGTCCTCCAACTTCAACGATATGGTCGACTCCTTCTCCTCCTGAGAAATCACGGACCNGTTTCCCCCATTCTGGAAGATCCTGGTAATTCAGAACTTCATCCGCCCCAAGTTCCTGAGCCCGTTTCATTTTCTCGTTGCTGCCTGAAATCAGGATGCATCGTGCACCGCAGATTTTGGCAAACTGCAGGGCAAACAGAGAAACCCCTCCGGTACCCTGGATGAGNACGGNCTCTCCAGGTTGAAGTTTTCCTTCTTCGANCAGGGCNCTCCAGGCCGTGAGAGCGGCACAGGGNAGGGTGGAGGCTTCCAAATCGGTCAGTTCTTCTGGTACTTTTGAAACGGAGTCTTGAGGAAAACAGCGGAATTCCGCCATCACTCCATCAATTGGACCTCCGAGAGTTGTGCTGAGCCTTTCNCGGTTGGGTGGACCCGAGATCCAGCCTTGCATGAAAAGCGGACAAATGCGGTCACCTATCGCAACACGGGAGACGCCATCACCAAGTTCCCTGACGATTCCCACCCCATCAGAAACCGGAATCAATGGAAGGTTTCCTGTTTTGGAGCCGTAACCTCTATTCGCAACGACCATGTCTCGGTAATTCAGGGAGGAAGCTTTCATTTCAACCAGGACTTCTCCTGGGCCAGGAGAGGGTTTAGGAATTTCCACAAGTTCGATGTGCTCAAGAGACCATTCGTCTCGAATCTGATAAGCCTTCATTTTTTTTATAATCTGGGTTGAGCTTCTTGATTTATCCAGAAGCGGAGTTGACCAGCACCAGTTTGCCCTGGATTTTACGTCTGGAGAGGAGTTCCAGGGAATGCTGCAGTTGATCCATCTGGGACGCCTGATGGATTACGGGTTTGATTTTGCCCTTTTCATAGAGGGCGTAGAGGCGTTGCTGGGTTTCACGGATGAGTGTCGGGTTATGCATCATGTAATTGCCCCAGTAGAGGCCGATTACCGAAATGTTCTTGAGCAGGATGCGATTGGCAGCGATTTTGGGAATCGTTCCTCCTGCGAAACCAATCACCAGCAAACGTCCTTCCCAGGCGATGCATTTGGTACTGCGTTCAAGCACTTCNCCTCCGACCGGGTCATAGATCACATCGGCTCCTTTTCCAGCGGTCCATTCCTTCACAGCTAAAGTGAAATCTTCTTTTTCATAATTGAGAACCTCGTCTGCACCGCATTGTCTGCAGATTTCGAGTTTTTCATCTGTGCCTGCAGTGGCAAAGACACGTGCTCCCAATGCTTTTCCGATTTGAATCGCGGTCGTGCCAACTCCTCCGGAACCTCCATGGACGAGCAGGGTTTCTCCTGGTCTGAGAGCAGCACGGTGAACCAGGGCAAAATAGGAAGTTTGATGGGTCATCAGAAATCCGGCTGCATGTTCGACCGGAAAGTTTTCTGGAACTTGGTAGGCCTGTTTTTCCTCGATCAGCATTTCTTCGGCAAATGCACCATGGCTGGCAATTCCCATNACCCGGTTGCCCTCTTTGAAAATTTGACAATCCGGCCCGCAGGCTTCGATGATTCCAAAGGCTTCTGCTCCGGGGGTGAAGGGCAGTTCTGGCTTCACCTGGTATTTCCCCTGAATGCAGAGCAGGTCCGGGAAATTCAGTCCTGCTCCCAGAACCCGGATTCTGAGCTGCCCCTTTCCAGGCTTCAGCGATTCAGTTTCCTGCCATCTGAGAACTTCGGATGGTTCTCCAAATTCGTGTTGTATCCAGGCTTTCATGATTTTCTTTGATGGAGTAAGAGAAGGAGGATGGCGAACTCAATTCACCATTTCAAGCTTGGATTTGATTTGAGCAATACGGTCTCGATAGCCTGCGGCCTCCTCGAATTCAAGTGCTTCCGCAGCACGGCGCATCGCGTCTTCNAGCTCCTCGAGTTCGTTTTCCAGCTTGTCCATACTTTGGAAAGGNCCGGNNTCTTCTGCGACTTCCAGGTCTTCCTCCAAATCTATGGGAGCGAGGGATGGTGCAATCTCACGCTGAATCGTTCTTGGAATGATGCCGTGTTCCTGATTGTAGGCCATCTGTCTGCGCCGTCGGTTTTCGGTGATGTCAATGGTTTGCTGCATCGATTCGGTGATCTTGTCGGCATAAAGAATGACCATCCCGTTTGCATTCCTCGCAGCACGTCCGCAGGTTTGGATCAGGGATCTGGCAGAACGGAGGAAGCCTTCCTTGTCCGCATCGAAGATTCCCACCAGGGAAACCTCTGGAAGATCGAGACCTTCCCGAAGCAGGTTGATTCCCACCAACACGTCGAATTCTCCGGCACGCAGATCGTGGAGGATCTGAGTCCTCTCCACCGCGTCGATGTCCGAATGCATGTAGCGCACACGCACGTCCAGATCGAGGTAGTATTCTGTCAGATCCTCGGACATGCGTTTGGTGAGGGTGGTGATCAAAACCCGTTCCTTTTTTTCGGCCCGGATGCGGATTTCATGGAGTATGTCATCCACCTGTCCGAGGACTGGTCTGACTTCGATTTCCGGATCCACCAGTCCGGTTGGGCGGATGATCAGTTCAGTGCATTGGTGGCTTGCCTGTTCCAGTTCATAATCGGCGGGTGTGGCCGAGATGTAGAGCAGGTTCTGTGGGATTCCCTGGAATTCTGGAAACTGCAGGGGCCTGTTGTCGAGTGCCGAGGGAAGACGGAAACCATGCTCGACCAGGGTTTCTTTGCGTGACCGGTCCCCTAGAAACATCCCGCGAAGCTGCGGCAGGGTGACATGACTTTCATCGATGAAAACCAGCGAATCGGAAGGCAGGTAATCGATCAGGGTCGCTGGAGGACTTCCAGGAGTACGTCTTTGGAGAATTCGGCTATAGTTTTCGATTCCGGAACAACTGCCTGTTTCCTGGATCATTTCCAGATCGAATTGTGTCCGTTGTTTGAGACGGTGGGCCTCAACGAGTTTGCTCTGCTGATGGAGTTCACTGAGACGGTTCTGCAATTCTTCCCGGATCATGTTTACGGTTTCCGGAATGTGTTCTGGAGAAGTTGCATAATGGGACGCGGGATAGATCACATAATGCTGATGCGCGGAACGTTTTTTCCCTGTCAGCGGTTCGAACTTGATGATCCTTTCGATTTCATCTCCGAAGAGTTCGACACGAATGGCAGATTCTGATTCGGCAAGATAGATGTCCACCACGTCTCCGCGCACACGGAACTTCCCGCGGTGAAAATCCATGTCGTTGCGGTCGTATTGCAGTTCTACCAGACGTTCCAGCATCTTGCTTCGTGGAAAACGGTCACCAACCTTCAGGAACATCAGCATCTTTCCATATTCCTCAGGAGCCCCGATGCCGTAGATGCAGGAAACACTGGAGACGATGATCACATCCCGGCGTTCCAGCAGTGAGCGTGTTGCCGAAAGCCGAAGACGGTCGAGCTCGTCGTTCAGCGAAGTGTCTTTTTCGATGAAGAGGTCTTTGTGGGGAACATAGGCCTCAGGCTGATAATAATCGTAATAGCTAACAAAATACTCGACGGCGTTGTGCGGGAAGAAGGATTTGAATTCATTGAAAAGCTGCGCAGCCAGGGTTTTGTTGTGTGCGATCACCAGGGAAGGTCTTTGCAGTTCACGGATGACATTGGCCATGGTGAAAGTCTTGCCCGAACCGGTGATGCCCAGCAGAACCTGGTGTTTCTTTTTTTCTTCAATACCNTTNACCAGTTCACGGATTGCNTGGGGCTGATCGCCAGCAGGGCCGTAATCCGATTCGAGAAGAAAAGGAACGTCTTGCTTCATTTTTAGTGATTCATGACTTCTTCAGGCCAACTCACGGTTCCTTCAGGATAGCGCACGNAGAGCGCATAAAGACCATGAGCTGGAGCAGTTGGACCGGCTTGGACGCGGTCCCTGCTTTCCAGGATTCCTTTCATCTGTTGGGGCTTTAATTTCCCTGTTCCTACCTGGACCAGAGTCCCGACAATGATGCGTACCATGTGTTGCAGGAAGGAATCCGCTTCGGTTTCAAGGCACAGGTTAGCATGAAGCCACGGTTTCACGTCACACAAAATTTCACGCAGATCTTTGACCGGATTTGGTGAACTGCATCCAGCGGCACGGAAGGCTGAAAAATCATTCCTGCCTGTGAGCTCNGAGGCGGCTTCCCGCATCGCGTCCAAATCCAGGGGCTTACGCACCCACCAGCTTTTGTTNCGGCTGAAAGGGGAACGGTANGGNAGGTTGCAGACNAGGTAGCGGTANCGCTTTCCAATCGACGAATGGCGCGCATGAAACGCTGCGGGCACCTGCTGGACATGTTTGACCACCAGATCATCTGGTAAGACGCCATTCAGGGCCAAACGCCACTTTTCAGGACTAAACCCGGAAACCACTGAAAAAGTCGCAGTTTGATTCAGGCCATGAACTCCGGCATCGGTTCTGCCGGAACCGTGAACTTTGACTATATTTCCAGTGAGACGAAGGAGTGCTTCTTCGAGGGTACCTTCGATTGTGGGCTGGTTCGGTTGGANCTGCCAGCCGTTATAGTTCGTGCCGTCATAGGAAAGGAGAAGGAGCCAGTTCGACTCAGACGGCACTGAATCAAGAGCTGTCAGTTGACAGCCATCTCCGCTAAAGC
This sequence comes from Deltaproteobacteria bacterium, assembly GCA_002683785.1. Taxonomy (GTDB): domain Bacteria; phylum SAR324; class SAR324; order SAR324; family NAC60-12; genus UBA1014. The sequence goes on along the minus strand of NYUB01000112.1, from coordinate 24,817 downwards.
CTGAACTCTGGCAGGATCATTCCCGGTGACACTATCAATGAGTTTGCCGTCCTTCAACAATGCGATGAAGGGAATGCCGCGAACTCCGAATTTGGNAGCAGAATCCTGGTTGGAGTCGACGTCCACTTTACAGATCTTGATCTGTCCATCGAATTTGTCTGCCAGGGAGTCGATGGTCGGAGCAAGTGCCAGACAAGGAGCACACCAGCCAGCCCAGAAATCGACCAGGGCATATCCGTCTTTGGTTTCTTCATCAAAAGTCGCCGGATCATTCAAGTGGATTACTTTATCATTTGCCATTGTTTCTCCAGTTGTGNTTCTGCTTGGCTANATTTNATGCAGAATCAAATTTTATTGAAATATTTTNACCTAATCTTGTCAAATGATGACTCCTAAAACAAGTTTTAGCGATACTCATCCTGTCTATTGGAAAACAAACTTGGGCTTATGCTGGGATTTCGTTACGGCANCGCAACCATGCCTTTTCTGCCCTCTGACTGGCGTGATTCATCGGCAAGGCCAGTTGTTCAAGTTCTTCCTTCATGGTCTTAATCTGTCCCTGAACCTGTTCTGGAGCAGGAGATCCAGTGTGATTTCTGGCCTGGATCAAAGTCGACGGATCTTGAAACTCGGCAATATTTTCTGGCAGCCTTCCAGAATCATGACCGGATTCCAGGAATGCCTGTTTCAGGGATTCCAGAGAGATGAATCCGGTGTCCGAACTCAACTTGACGGCTCGGGCAATGATGTTGTGGGCTTCCCGAAAAGCCAGTCCGCATTCACGGCAGAGTAGATCCGCAAGATCGACTGCGTTCATGAATCCTGTTTGACAATGCTTTTTCATTGCATCCGCATCGACTTCCAGGGTGCGATAGACTTCACTGAGGATGCCGGGTGCATCTTCACACTCCCGTACCACATCCATGATCAGGTATTTGGTCAGTTGTGTGTCACGGTTGTAACCGCTCAGGGCCCCTTTCTGAATCCCCAGCAGGCTTTGAAGCTGCCCCTGGGCAAAGGCCGCCTTGGAGCGAATCACTTCGGCAAAATCAGGGTTTTTTTTCTGGGGCATAATTGAGGAGCCGGTGACGAATGCATCGTTGACCCGCAGCATCTTCAGGTAGGGAAGGCTCAGGACGATCAGATCCTGTGACATGACGCTCAGCCGGTTCATCAGCATGCTAAAGGCATGCGCCAGTTGGGCTTCATTTTCCCANCGTGAAACAATGCAGTCGAGGGAATTGGTTTCCAANCGTTCGAACCCCAGTAATTNGGTGGTCAGTTCCCNGTCNAGCGGCCAGGATGTTCCAAATGCAGCAGCAGCACCCAACGGGTTGCGATTGACCAGATTGAGGGTAAATCCCAGCCTTTCAAGATCCCTGCAGAGTCCCTGGACATATGCACAAAGCCAGTGTCCCCAACTGGTGATCATTGCNGGNTGGTAGTGGGTGAATCCGGGCATCACGGTTTCGCAGTGTTCCTCGGCCATGACGAGCAGGGTTTCTCCAAGATTTTTCACCTCTTCAAAAAGTGCGATCGACCTGCTTCGCAGATAAAGGCGTGTATCACANGCGGACTGGTCATTGCGGCTTCTTCCNATNTGCATCCGNCCGCCGNCATCTGNTCCCTGCATCTCGCTGACAAANANTTCNACGTTGGTATGAACGTCTTCCAACTCAGGATTTAATTTGAACGCATCTTTTTCGATTGAGGTTTCAAGCTGTTCCAGGCCTTTCAGGATGTTCTTTAGATGATCCGTCTGGATCAGCCGGCACTTTTCCAGCATGATGCAGTGGGCTCGGTTGGTCCAGATATCAAAAGGCAAAAGGAGTTCATCCGCCATCGGCAGTTCCCGGACATCCCTTCCGGCACAAAAGCGGACATTTTGTTGTGCGGGGTTCTGGATCAGGTGACCGCCCCAAAGGGTTTTACGTTCTTCGTTCATGGTTCAAAACTCCTTAAATGTATGAAACTGGAGGGTTTGAGGTATTCTTTGTTTTTCTGAACGAATCACTGTTTTTTTTCTGTTCAAAGTGAATGGGATTATGGCCCTTTGATTGCATTTTATCGAGCAAAAGCATAACCGAATTTGTTTGATTAAGCATAAGAAAAATCAATCTCATATGTCAGGACTTTTCGGCAACAACATATTCACCATCGCCCAGAAATCCCTTGATTTCCGGACCAGCCGACATGATCTGCTGGCTTCCAACGTGGCCAATAAAGACACACCAGGTTACCAGGCAGAAGACCTGGTCTTCAGAGCCAGTTTGGAAAAGGCGCTGCATGCAGAACAGCCCGGAGCCTTGAAGCAAACCGATTCACGTCATTTCGATGGGAGACAGACTCCTCCATTGCATGAAGTTGAGGCGCAGCGCATTTTGAGCGCTTCACCGTACCCGGATTTTGATGGCAACACTGTCGATCTTGACCGTGAAATGGCAAAAATTGCCGAAAACCAGTTGATGTATAATGCCACATTGAGAATGATGGCCCACAAATTCCGCGGATTGAAATCCGCCATTTCTGAAGGACGATCATGAGCATCATTGATTCTCTTTCCGTTAGTGTTTCGGGCATGACCGCCCAACGCCAACGGGTCAACACGATTTCTGAAAACCTGGCCAACGCCAACACGACGAGGACCCCACAGGGAGGTCCCTACCGCAGGCGTGAGGTGATCTTTGCTGCAGTGGCAAATGACCGCAAATTCGAAGACGAGCTTCTTGCCCAGGAACGCTCCATGGATTCGGCGACCCAAGTCAAAGTGGTCGGCATCGTTCAGGACACAAAACCTCCGATTCTGAGGTATGAGCCTGGTCATCCTGATGCCAATGAAGAGGGGTACGTCGCTATGCCGAACATCAACACCATGCAGGAAATGGTCAACCTGATGGAAGCTTCACGTTCCTATGAAGCCAATGTTGCCGCTTTCAATGCCTCCAAGAGCATGTGGCAATCGGCACTGGATTTAGGAAGAGGTATCGGTTAACGTAGTTAAGTTTTAATGCAATGACGTTTTTGATCCAGGTTTTACAAAGACGGAGGTCACATGAACATTAAACTTCCCCCGGTTTCACCAACCAACCCCCAGGAAGCCCTCGCCCGTCAGACCCGAGAGGATGGTTCTTCTCCAGGTGGAGGCATCGGGCAGAATTTTGAAAAACTGCTCCAAGAAGTCAATCAGCAGCAGATTCATGCCGAAGCCAAGCAGGTGGAATTGCTGACCTCTGAAAACAAGGACATTCACGGGACGATGATCGCACTGGAAAAGGCGGACATCTCTATGAGACTGATGATGCAGATCCGAAACAAACTCGTCTCTGCCTACGAGGAAGTGATGAGGATGCAGGTCTGATCCAACCCGACCTGCCGGTTCCCCCCTAATTTTTCCAATTCAGCGCATCACCTCTTGCAGGTACTGTTGCTCGAGTTTAGTTCTCCGTTGAGAATCCTGCACCTGTTCGTTCTGAATTTTTTCACGGAAGAGTGGATTCGCCTGGAATTCGTATTCGAATTTCATGGGCCTGACGCTTTTTTCCGACCAATAACGCCTTCCTCTACCTTCTCTTTGAGCCATCATCCGGTTGTTTGACATCTGCTGCACCTGCTGCTGCAGATTCGAAAGGTTTTGGGCCAACCGTTCTAAGCTTTTTTGTGTATCTCCTGCGGACTGGAAGGCTGGCATGGGCCTGGAATGTTTCAGATTTCCTTCTGTCAGGCTGGAAGCCTGCTGGCTGAGCTTTAGCTCTCTCTGAGGCGCACGGGTATTGAGCATGGAGGATTCGGGAAGTTGCATCATGCCTGACTGCATCTTGCGAATCAGTTCACTGATTTGACGTTGGAGTTCGGCAGCCTGCTTTCCAGTGTCACCAGGAAGCTTTGTAGTAGATTGGTGGGGCTGAAGCATTTTACGGACCTGGTTCTCCCTTGCCAGGGCCTGCTGGGCCTGGGACATCATCTGTTGGAGATCCCTGCTGGTTTGAGAAAAACGCTGTTGGCTGTTTTCAGCAAGGGCCTGCTGCAAGTCCTGCTGTTGACGGTTCATTGTGGAAAGCAACTGGTCCAGCAACTGTTGAGCTTCATCAAAGCGCTTTTGCTGGATCAGTTCACGCATTGTCTCCATCAGAGATGAGAGGGGTATCTTGTGTTGTTTGTTCTGTGATTTCTGTGAGTTCCCGGAATCCAGCCACTGCTGGGTCTGCTCCTGAGTAGTGAGGTTTTTGTTCATCCTTTGCTCCAACTGCTGAAGCATCTGCATCAGCGCTTCCAGATTGGCGTTTTCGGGGTTACGTTTCATCTCCTCGAGCCACTGTTCCAACTGTTGAAGATCCTGAAACACATCCTCACCTTCCTGCAGGGTATTTTCTGCATCCTGCTGTTCGAGAAGGTAACGGAGCTTGTGTCTCATTTGACGCACCATCAGGTATTCCTCTTCCATGATCTTGGCCTTTTCAGCATGAATCGGATCTTTGGAAGCATGAGCCGTTTCCAAATGAGTCAGGCTCAACATCAGGAAAATCAAAGCAGGGTAAAGAAGCAACTTCATGGGTTTTTGAACTATTGAATCAATAGGTAGACCCTTTGACAGGGGTAAACGCGTGGAGTGAGTTTTTGCAAGGGATTCTGGGAAGTTAACACTGCAAAACTAAAGTATAAACTTAAAAATGTAAGGGATATCGTAGGGGGTATGAAGAATGTAGGAAGTGTCCCTTGTCCTCTGATTAAGGACGCTCCTGACACATTAATTGGAGTGGGTGGATGTGATAGAGGGATCATTCCATCTCTCTATTAAGAATACGAACCCCTTCCAAAGCGATGAAATTATAAAGGAAAAATATTAACCCAATTTAAATTTTGGTTTCGATCCCCCTCGTCTCCACCATACACAAAATCTTCTTTAATTATATCAGTACTTCAGTAGAGTGCATCGCAAATTTCAGCGAACCCCTGATTGACTTTTGTCGCACTTCGGGAGTTCGTTTTGTCTTCATATCTCGACCACAGAACAGTTCGATCAACTCAATATAAATTCTTCTCATGCGTCATCCCAAATGACCTGAGAAGGTTAGTTGGCATTTTCCAATTCAGCATCTTTGTTCTCAAGGATTTTGTGAAAAGTTTCGATGTAGGTTTTGACGCATCGATAGATCGCTTCACGTTCCTCCTCAGGCAAGTTGGCCATCAGTTCGGACTGGACCTCCATAGAAACCGCCGAAACGTTCATGTTGGCATCCAGTCCCTGGGTCGAAATGCCGACGTTCCAACTGCGACGGTCCTGGGCGGAACGGTGTTTGGTCACCAGCCCTTTTTTGACCATCCGTTCCACCAGCCTCGTAATCCTGCTTTCGGAAACTCCCAGCAGTTCTGCCAGTGTATTCATCCGTACGGGTTTTTCCTGGCATGCAAGCAAGTTCAGAAACCTGCATTCCATCTCACCCAGGCGTGCACATTTTTTTTGCACACTGCTGCGGTAATGGATCAGGCTGAAAAGTGATTCAGCAAGCTCAGAAAATTCAGGATGATCGGGCTTGGGTCCGGAATGCTGAACCATTCTTTCTCCCGTTAGCGGTTGATGAAGTTATCAAAGCGGTTGATCCTTGACATGCAGGACATCCTGGATGGCCTGGACGAAATTTTCTTTTGGCAGGGCTCCCATCGACATCTGGGGCTTGCCATCCTTTGGGACAAAAAGAATGGAGGGAATGCTGCGGATGTTGAACATTGACGCAAGCTCCTGTTCCTTCTCGGTGTCGACCTTGTAAATGTCGAGTTTTCCTTGAAATTCCTCTGCCAGGTTCTCCAAAATTGGTGCTACAATCTTGCAGGGGTTGCACCAGTCTGCATAAAAATCGATGATGCAGGGCTTGTCTCCTGCAAAACTCCACTCCTGATTTGCTTCAAAATCAAAAACCTTATTCTTGAAGCTTTCTTTTGTTAAATGTTCCATCATGATCTCCGTTTGAAATGGGTTCCGAATTGTTGATGAATCCATTCTAAGGCATTTACTTGATAGTATCAAATAAAATTAAAATGTATGTTCCTGGCTTCTGATGAAGATCACTTTTAAGGCAGCAATTGCCATCTCGCTGATCCATGCGCTTTGGGGAGGAAACCCGGTGGCGGTCAAGTTCGGGTTGGAGGTTTTCCCACCGTTGTGGAGCGGTTTTCTACGATTTACGATCGCCATACTCTGCATCCTGATTTGGGCGTGGATCAAAGGAATTCCGATGATGTTGAAACGAGAGGAGCTGATGCCCTTTTCGATGCTTGGATTACTTTTTTTCATCCAGATCTGGCTCATGAACGAAGGTTTCAGTCTTTCATCGGGTGCCATCTCTGCGGTTTTAATTTCGACCTTTCCCTTGTTTGCCGCTTTTTTTTCACACTACATGATCAAGGGAGACCAGTTGACCTTCCTGCGCATTTTGGGGCTGGCCGTTGCATTTTTGGGAACCAGCGTGATTGTGTTGCGCAGGGGGGGACTTGATGTGGAGGAATTTTCGATTTGGGGAGCAGCGATTGTTCTGCTCAGTGCCACATTGCTGGGCTTCCGCTTGATTCTGTCGGCCAAGATGGTAAGGCAGACCGAACCCACCCGAGTGGTGTCCTGGATGATGATCCTTTCCTTAGGGGCTTTTATGTTGGGAGGATTGATGTTTGAGGAAATCCGCTGGGAGAATTTGGACTGGCCGCCTTTAGCCGGGATTCTCTACCAGGGGGTGGTCATCGCCGGATTTGGATTCATGGCAATGGGATTTTTGTACAAATTCTACAGTCCAACCCTGGTTTCCAGTTTCGGATTCATTTCCCCAGTCTGCGGGGTACTACTTTCTGCATGGTTGCTGGATGAACCCCTCACCTGGAGTATTGCCATCGGTACGATCTGCGTCGGAGCCGGGCTCGTGCTGATTGCGATTTCAAAAGTTGAATCGGGTTAGAGTGTTTCCTTGTCGGATATCTTCCTGGGCTATCCATCAACTTCTTTATAAAGATCCTTACCTTCCCAGATGTAATGGCCTTTTTCATTTCCTCGGATCAATTGCTGGATGGTATTGGCCATGATGCGGGCATGGATGGGTCTGTATTTCCATGGGATCAGGAAAGAAAGCGGCTGCATCAAGAGCTTTCCTAAATACTCTCCTGGACGACTTTCTGTTCTAGGTCCCAGCAGTAGACTTGGCCGAAGTATATGGAGCCGATCAAAACCTATCTCTGATAGAGCTTCTTCCAGCAAGCCTTTGACGCGACAATAAAAAATAGAAGATTGTGGGTTCGCACCTCCAGATGAGACGAGGATCATCGTCCTGCAACCTTCCTCATGAGCCATTCTGGCAATGCGCAAGGGGAGGTCGTGGTCAATTTTGAAGAATTCATCCTGAGACCCTGCCTTTTTAATGGTGGTCCCCAAGCTGCTGACTAGAACATCGGTTTTCAGATCCGGTCTCATGCTTTCCAGATCAGAAAAATCATTTATGGCCTGTCTGATGAAATGCTTATCGGCCAGGTTTGAAATCTTCCGGCGTGTTATTGCAGTGACATCCGGGAAATCATCCTCACGGATGCTTTCAAGAAAATGTAAACCAATCAGTCCTGTGGAACCAATTAGGGTGATTTTGGAAGGCATCTGATTACAGTCTTCAGGATGGAACAAAATGATTTAAGTTCTCCAAGTGCATGATTCAACAGCGTTCAATGCTTCGAAGCATCCAATCGAATATCGTTTTCCCATAACGAAAGCATCCATTATTGGTTAGAAAAAGTGAAAGGGCTTTTGGAGTGTCAAAAGGTACTATTTCCTTTGACTTTGATGATGAAACAAAGCTAAAAAACCATAGATTCAAGAAGCAGGATTGGATTTTTGAGGTAACATTCCACTAGAGAAGGTTAAGAAAAACCAAGATGCGCTGCTTGAATGGAATTACGAAAAGAGAATGTTGGGCACATTTTATCTATTCAATCAGACCTTCCAAATCCTTTTCACATCATTAAAACACTTTCTTTCCAGGAGATCCTATGAAAAAAGAAATGGTCCATAATTACTTCAAAAAGTACTTCATCCGATTGATCAAGCAAGCAGGGTTCGGAGCATTGGCTTTACTTGTCTTGGGAATATTCTACCAACCGGTTCAAGCCTCTGGACTTAAAGTGGCAGCAGTATTTGAAACACCAATTGAGGAACCCTGGGTGAATCAGATTCACGTTGCTCTGCTTCAGGCCAAAAAAGAAATGGGGATCGAATACACCTGGTCGGAAAGTGTCAAATCTGCTGATTTTGCAAGGGTCATGCGTGAATATGCAGAAAATGGATATAAGCTGATTACTGGAGATTCATTTGGCGCGGAGCGAATTGCGCGTAGAGTGGCTCGCGATTATCCTGATGTGTCCTTCGTCTTCGGATCAGGTATTGGGCCTGCAGAACCAAACTTTGGTGTGTTTGACAACTGGATTCATGAACCGGCCTACCTTTCTGGTATGATTGCCGGAAAAATGACGAAATCGAATGTCCTCGGTGTTGTCGCTGCCATGCCTATTCCGGAAGTGAACCGCCTTTCCAATGCCTTCTGCAATGGTGCCAAAGAAGTGAATAATAAAGTACGTTGTAAATTTTCATTCATTGGTTCTTTTTTCGACCCGCCCAAAGCTAAGGAAGCTGCACTGGCACAGATTGAAGCAGGAGCCGATGTCCTTTATGCGGAGCGTTTTGGAGTCATTGAAGCCTGTGCCGAAAAAGGGGCACTGGCAATCTCCAACATGTCGGACCAGGCTTCTCTGGGCCCGAACACCGTCATCACAGGACCGGTATGGGATATGTGGCCTACCATTAAGCATGTGGTTACTCTGGTTAAGGCAGGGGTTCCCACGGCTCAGGATTTTGGAGGTTTTTCATTTATGGGTAAGGGAGGATCCTACCTTGCTCCCTATCACAAATGGGAAAACAAACTTCCTGCAGACGTAAAGTCCATGGTGGAAAAACGTAAGCAGGAAATCCTTGATGGAACCCACCGTGTTGATGTCGACGAGAGTACCCCGCACTCGGACTGATTTCTGAGACAACCCACCAGCCGGTTTTATTCTTTCTCGTTTAAAACCGGCATTTTTCGAAATTCCTTCGAATTCTGGAACGGATTAAGGGCCTACTTATCCTGTTTCAAAATTATTTTACATCCTCACAAAAATGTCTGATTCGGACCTGTTGCTTAGCATGCGAGGTGTCTGCAAAAGCTTCGGAGTGGTGCAGGCAAATCAGCAGGTCGATCTTCTCCTCAAAGCGGGAGATATTCTTGGGCTTTTAGGAGAAAATGGAGCGGGCAAAACAACCCTGATGAACATCCTGTTTGGGACCTATCAGGCCGATCAGGGATCCATATCAATCCAGGGGCAGCCCGTCGAAATCCACTCTTCTGCAGATGCATTAGAATTGGGGGTGGGAATGGTTCATCAGCACTTTCACCTTGTACCAAGGCACACCGTTCTTGAAAACCTGATGCTTGGCAGGCCAGGTAAAGGAGGAAGACTCGATCAAACAGGTGCCAGAGACCGGCTTGAGGAAATAGGAAAGCACTATGGTTTGAAGCTCAATCCTGACGCAATCGTTTCAGAACTTACCATTGGCGAGCAGCAAAGGCTTGAAATCATCAAAGCACTTTTCCGAAAAGCAAAGATTCTGATTCTCGACGAACCAACCGCGGTTTTGACTCCCAAGGAGTCAGAAGGTCTTTTTTCGGCGCTAAGAGCCCTGGCAGACGGTGGTATGGGCATTATCTTCATCACCCATAAATTGTATGAGGTCCGGGAAGTAACCAATCGTGTTGTCGTTATGCGCGGGGGTGCTGTTACGGCAGTTGTAGAGGACCCTCGTGCAGTCACGGAAGGTTCACTGGCACAAATGATGTGTGGCCATGAACTGACCCCGCCTGAGAAAACAACATCCCAACTGAGAGATCCTCTTCTCAAACTGAGTGGAATTTCCACTAGAATCCCCAACCGTCCTTTTTTGAAGGACGTCGATATGGTTGTTCATGGAGGAGAAATTCTGGGGATTGCCGGAGTCTCAGGGAACGGTCAGCGTGAACTTGCAGATGTCATTGCCGGAATCTTGCCTCCTTCGGAAGGCAAGATTGAGGTCAAAGGAAATACCATTACTCAATCCAGTCCCAGGAAGATGCAGAAACTGAAAATTGGACGTATCCCCGAAGACCGCATGACGACAGGACTGGTGACCACATTACCCCTGTTTTCATCGATGGTCCTGCCCTGGATCAACCATCCAAACTTCAGCCGTCTGGGAATCCTTCGTCTCAAGGCCATCCGGGAATTCACGGAGGCCATGATTTCCCGTTTCGGAATCAGAGCAATTGGTCCGGAAGTTCGGACTGGAACGTTGTCCGGCGGAAACCTCCAGAAAGCTCTATTAGCCAGAGAGCTGGCTTTCGACCCGGAAGTTCTTCTGGCATCCCAGCCGACCCGTGGACTGGATGTGGCAGCTGCAGATTTTGTTCACCGAAAGTTTCTTGAACTTCGAGAAGCAGGTGCTGCCATCATTCTCATCAGTGAGGATCTTGAGGAACTGTTTACCCTTTCAGATCGCATCATGGTGATGTACGAAGGGTGCGTCCATGGTGAACAAAACATTGCAGATGCATCCGTCGAGAAAATCGGATTGATGATGGCAGGGGCCGAAGCGGCATGATACAGATCCTTAAAGCATAAACAAAACGATGCACCTCCGGCTTGAACTGCGGGAACATACTCCTCTCTGGCTTAATTTAGCTCTTCCATTTTCTGCAGTACTGGCGACTCTGGTCTTATGCAGTGGGCTGGTTGCATTAGCTGATGCAAATGTGATAGATGCCTATTCCAAACTTTTCCTGAGTGCGGTATCAAGCCGTTTCAACATGGTGGAAACCTTTGTAAAAGCAGCTCCATTGATATTGACCGGTTTGGCTGTGACGGTTGCTTTCAAGGCAAAGTTTTGGAACATAGGAGCGGAAGGACAACTGCTCGCAGGTGCCATGGGTGCGGCATTCGTTGGTGGTATTGAATCCCTTCCAACATTTTCTCTGGTCCCCCTGATGATCATCTTTTCAGCTGTTTGTGGAGCCTGTTGGGCTTTGCTTCCTGCAGTTTTACGCACACGTTTCAAGGTGGATGATGTGGTGACAACCCTGCTGCTCAACTTTGTCATTTTTTACATCATGACTGCACTCCTTGACGGGCCCTGGAAGGATCCTTTGAGCGGTTATCCTGATTCACCGGATATTCGAATGGATGCGGAGTTTCCTATTCTTTTACGTGCGACACGGCTCCACCTCGGAGTTTTGCTGTCTCTCGTCGCAGCACCTCTAGTCTGGTTGTTGATTCGACGGACAACGCTAGGGTTTTCCATCAGTGTTGTTGGAGAAAATCCGGAAGCGGCAGCCTATGGAGGAATACCCATTACCCGGGTTTTGATCTATACCGCGTTGATTTCAGGAGCCCTTGCAGGATTGGCCGGGGCAGGTGAAGTGGGTGGGTTGCACTTTCAGGTGATGGCCGGCATCTCTCCAGGCTATGGATATACCGGGATTGTGATTGCGATGCTGGCCAGGTTAAACCCCCTAGGCGTAGTCCCGGCGGCACTTTTCTTTGCCATCGTAGTGACGGGGGCTGAAGCCATGTCACGGGCCACGGGTGTGCCAGTGTTCCTTGCCGATGTGATTCAAGGTACTGCTTTGGTGACGATGTTGATTGCTCAGCTTTTTTCCACTTATCGTGTTCGGACCCATCTTTCTGCATCGGAATAAAGCATGGATGAAATCCTCTCCCAGATTTTTCACATTGGCTTCTTTGCGGCTCTGATCAGGATTGCAACCCCATTTATCTTAGCAACGATTGGAGAACTTTTCGCAGAACGTTCGGGGGTCCTGAACCTTGGTATCGAAGGAATCATGCTTTTCGGAGCCATGTCCGGCTTCACCATGGCATATTTCAGTAACAGCCTCTGGCTAGGGGTATTGGCAGCCATGCTCACGGGCATGCTGATGGCGATCTTGATGGGATTTCTCACGGTCAGTCTTGGACTGAGTCAGCATGTTTCTGGAATCGGGGTCACTTTGCTTTCAACAGGTTTTGCCTTCTTCTTCTACCGATTGATCTTCGGACAGCCTTCCACTCCACCGAATATCAAGGCCTTCACTCCTGTTGGCATTCCTGTTTTAATGGATATTCCCTGGGTGGGGCCGGTCCTTTTTCAGCAGGCAGCCTTGACCTATCTAGCTTTGCTTCTGGTGCCTTTATCGGCTTTTCTACTTTTCCAAACCCCATGGGGACTCAATCTGAGGACCGTCGGGGAAAATCCGCATGCCGCTGATTCAGCGGGGGTCAACGTCTCCGCAATGCGTTACCAGGGGCTGATGATTTCTGGAGCGCTGATGGGAGCAGCGGGAGCATTCTTGGTCATGGTCCAGTTCAATGCATTTACCTTCGGAGTGATTTCTGGAAGAGGCTGGGTTTGCATCGCCCTGGTGGTCTTTGGGCAGTGGGGGCCCTGGAAAAGTGCGGCAGGAGCACTGCTTTTTGCCTTGATCGATGCCCTCCAATTGAGGTTGCAGGCCAGTAGTGCCATCAATCTGCCCTATCAGGTGTTTCTGATGATGCCCTTTGTGTTGACGATTGTCACGATGACTTTGGTCTCACGAAATGCACGCGCCCCTTCTGCACTGCTCAAACCATTTCGAAAGGAAGAACGCTGATTTCCTAGGATAAGGAAGGTTTATCCCACACTTGCCATCGAGTTGGCAACCGAAGAGGATCCGTCTTTTGTCAAAGAAATATTGGAACTTATACGCAGACCCTATGCAAACAACCCGAACAGGAAAAATCCTTTGCCCTGCATCCCGAGTGGGCCAGGTACCGTCCAGGCTGTTCGATGCTTTCCTGCAGTTCCTGAACGGGTTCCATTTCGGTTGAAGTTCCAAACGTCCTGAAAATCCGGAACTCTCTCTTTAACCCTCTCATCCATCAACAAGAGTATGGAAGATCGTGCAGTCATCGTCATGGGTGCAGGAAATGCCACCGGAGGAGCCATCGCCCGACGCTTCGCCCGTGAAGGCTACACCGCCTGTATTTCCCGTAGGAACGTCGAAAAACTCCAACCCCTGGTCCAAAGAATTGAGGAAGCCGGAGGCAGGGTCCGTGCCTTTGGGGCCGATGCACGAAAGGAAGACCAGGTACAGGACATGTTCCGAACCGTCGAAGAGGAAGTGGGACCGATCGAGGTCTGTGTCTTCAACGTCGGTGGAAACGTACGTTTTCCACTTGAGGAAACCACCTCCCGGGTGTTTTACAAAGTCTGGGAAATGGGCTGTTTTGCAGGGTTCCTCACAGGCCGGGAGGCGGTTCGTTACATGAAACCCAGAGGCCGAGGGACGATCCTTTTCACCGGGGCGACCTCCAGCATGCGTGGCGCTTCAGGTTTTGCTGCCTTCAGCGGGGCTAAATTTGGTCTACGTTCCCTGGCCCAGTCCCTGGCCCGTGAATTCGGCCCCCAGGGCATCCATGTCGCCCACATCATCATCGACGGGGCGATTGACACCGAATGGATTCAGGAACTGTTTCCCCAGACCTACGCCAAAAAAGAGGAAGAGGGGATTCTTAATCCTGAAGAAATCGCAGAAGCCTATTGGCAGCTTCATCTCCAGAAACGCAGTGCCTGGACCCAGGAAATGGACCTCAGACCCTGGATGGAGCATTTCTGATTTGATCCTTAAACTGTTTCTCTACAAAAACCTTTTTATAATACCTGCCTTGAATTTCCTCACTGTATGAAATCTGCAATGTTTTATCATTCGTAATCATCTCAGGAGAGCTCCTCTCCTCACTTTCAGAGACTACGTTTTTAAGCATAAACGGTAAGTTTGATGCCTGAAAAAATCTACATTCAATGGTTCCGTCAGGATCTCAGGCTTGCAGACAATCCTGCTCTGAGCCATGCGGCTGAATCAGGATCCGTAATTCCGGTCTACATTCTGGACCAGGTTCATGGCGGAGATCATCGCCCTGGTGGAGCCAGCCGCTGGTGGCTGCATCATTCCCTGAAAGCACTCGACGAGTCCCTTCAGGGCAACTTGAATGTCTTCCAGGGAGATCCGAAACAGATTTTGCAAAGTCTTTTGGAAAAGCACAGGGCATCCGGAATCTTCTGGAACCGATGCTACGAATCCTGGAGCAGGAACCGGGATGCGTCCATCAAGCAGTTCTTCAAGGAAAAAGGAGTGGAGGCAGAGAGTTTCAACGGATCTCTGCTTTGGGAACCGATGGAGGTTCTGAAAAGTGATGATACTCCCTACCGGGTCTTCACCCCTTTTTTCCGGAATGCTTGCCTCAATGCACCTCCTCCCAGGGAGCCTCTACCTGTTCCAAAAAACCTCAGCTTATTGAAATCCGAACTTTCGGAATCTGTGGAATCCCTTGGGCTGCTTCCAAAAGTTCCCTGGGACAGGAAAATCGAACCCCACTGGAGAGTCAGTGAAAAAGGGGGGCAGGAAAAAATGCTGGAATTTTTTGAGAAGGGTCTGATGCATTACAAAGAAAGCCGCAACTTTCCTGCAAAATCCTATGTATCCAGACTTTCTCCCTATCTTCATCAGGGCCAGATTTCTTCAAATCAGGCTTGGTATGGTGGTTTGGATAAACATTCGGGTAAAAACCTCGATCATTTTCTCAGTCAACTGGGATGGATGGAGTTTTCCTACAGCCTGCTTTATCATTTTCCCGACCTGCCGACTAAGAATCTGCATCGGCGTTTTGATGCCTTTCCCTGGAACGACGACCCGAAACGTCTGGAGCTCTGGAAGAAAGGACTGACCGGCTATCCGATCGTCGATGCAGGGATGCGTGAACTTTGGCAGACGGGATACATCCACAACCGAGTCCGTATGATCGTAGGATCCTTTTTGGTGAAGAATCTGCTGTTGCATTGGAAACACGGAGAACGGTGGTTTTGGGATTGCCTGGTGGATGCCGACCTGGCCAACAACAGCGCAAGCTGGCAGTGGGTTGCAGGATGCGGAGCCGATGCGGCTCCTTATTTCCGGATCTTCAACCCTGTCAGTCAGGGATTGAAGTTCGACCCGGATGGAGCCTATACCAAACACTACCTTCCAGAATTGAAAAAACTCCCTGGGAAATATCTCTTTTCACCATGGGAAGCTCCTGCGGAAGTACTCAAGGATGCGGGAATTCGTCTGGGAACCGATTATCCCCATCCGGTGGTTCCTCTCAAGGAATCCCGAGAAAAAGCATTGGAAGCCTTCAGCATGCTTCCCAAAACCAAATCCTCCTAAAAAAGTCCCCCCTTCGTTTGGGCAGAACTAAACGTACTAAGCAGATTTTGGGGTTGTAGACTCTTTCCGTATCGGATTGAATCCTTCCTCCTCCCAGCTCAGGAATCTCTTTCCAATCACCTCCGCAGTATCGTTAACGGCCATGAAAGCATCAGGGTCGATTTCATAAAGGTATTGCTTCAATCGTCCTAATTCGAGCAAATTGATCACGGTGTAAATCACTTCCCGTGGTTCATGTTCCAGTCCCCCATAGGCATGAAAATACGTCAGTCCGCGGTCCATCTTTCGCAGCACTTTTTCGGCCACCTCCTCAGGTTTTTTGGAGATGATGAAAACCGCCTTACGCTGGGAGAAGCCGGTTTGGACACGTTGAAGGGACCAGGAAAAGACATACATGAAGATCCCGGTATAAAGTGCAATGTCGAGGTCGTAAAGGAATCCGTTGGCGACAATGATCACCAGATTGACGAGGATGAAAGTGTTGCCGATCGGGATTGAGAATTTCTTCTTCAGGAAGGCTCCGAGGATGTCCAACCCTCCGACGGATCCTCCAAAACGCAGATAAAGACCGGAACCTGAACCGGAAAGGATCCCTCCCAGAATGGCGGCGAGCAGTGGTTCGCGGGTGGGGATGCTCATTCCTGCCGTCCACTCCAGGTTGCAACTGAAAATGCCCATTCCAAGCAGGGAGATCAGCAGAAAACGCAGAGAAAAACTGCGGTAGCCCAAAAGAAAAAGCGGAATATTGAGCAGGATGTAGAGCAGACTGAGGGAGATCCAATCCCCGGAGAGACTAATGATCAGCAGGCTGATCCCCATCAGTCCTCCCGCAAAAAAATTCTGTGGAATGAGGATCCCACTGATCACCCAGCCAAAAAGGAAACAACCCAGCTGGATCATCAAAAGTGTTCGCCAGAAAGCCCAGCGTCGGACAAATTGGGAGAGATCTTTTAGCTCTTCTTTGATCGGGGACATAAGTCGTTTGAAGATGGTTCAGTGTTGTTATTTTGGATGATGGACGAATTCGGACCTTGAATGACGCATGTTGATGAGTATTCCGGAAGCAATTCGGAGAACATCTTAACAGATCAGCAGGAAAGAAACTTCAGGGATTCATTTCATCGGCTTGGAGCTTCGAGGTTCACATGGTATAAAATTACTTTTAGTAATCAGAATCAGCCCCCTCTACGATGGACGAAAAGCAACCAGCATCATCTCCGGCAACTCATTTCATTCGCAAAATCATCGAAGCGGACCTGGAGTCTGGAAAACATGAAAAAGTGTTCACCCGTTTTCCTCCGGAGCCAAACGGTTATCTGCATATCGGCCATGCAAAGTCGATTTTTCTCAATTTCGGCATGGCCCGCGATTTTGGTGGGCATTGCTTCATGCGTTTCGATGACACCAACCCGGTCAAGGAAGATGCGACCTACGCAGAAGCGATTCTGGAAGACATCCGCTGGCTCGGTTTCAACTGGGGGGAACGACTGACCCATGCCTCCGATTATTTTGAGGCACTCTACGAATTCGCCTGTGTCCTGATCCGTCGAGGCAAGGCCTATGTCGACAGCTTGAGTGCGGATCAAATCCGTGAATACCGGGGAACCCTCACCGAAGCGGGACGCAACAGCCCTTTTCGGGAACGAGGAATCGAAGAAAACCTGGACCTCTTCCAACGCATGCGCGAGGGAGAATTCGAGGATGGAAGCCATGTGCTAAGGGCCAGGATCGATATGGCTGCACCAAACATCCACATGCGTGACCCAACCCTTTACCGGATCCGCAAGGTTCCTCATCAGCGCACAGGTGACGCCTGGTGCATCTACCCGATGTACGATTTCACCCACTGCCTGAGTGACGCTTTGGAGGGAGTGACGCATTCGCTCTGTACCCTTGAATTCGAAGACAACCGTCCGCTTTACGACTGGGTCTTGCGGGAGGCTGAGGCTCCGTGTCTGCCTCNNCAATATGAATTCTCNCGGCTCAACCTGCAGTATACNGTNCTCAGCAAACGCAAACTGATCCAGCTTGTTGANGAGGGGCATGTCGAAGGCTGGGANGANCCGCGCATGCCNAGCCTGATTGGAATCCGNCGACGTGGTTTTCCACCNGAGTCGGTCCGNCTTTTTTGCGAACGGATTGGCATTTCCAAAAGTGATAACAACATCGATTTTTCAGTGCTTGAGGATTGTGCCCGAGAGGTGCTCAATCAGGATGCACCCAGGGCTTTTGCCGTGCTGAAACCATTGAAGGTGGTGATCACCAATTTTGCCGAAGACCAGGTGGAGATGCTGGACGCCCCCGTTCATCCTCAGAATCCCGAGGCGGGAAGGCGGAGTATCCCTTTAACGCGTGAAATCTACATCGAAGAGGATGACTTTCTGGAAGATCCGCCCCGCAAGTTCTTCAGGCTGGCACCTGGAAAAGAAGTGCGGCTGCGCTACGGATACGTGATCCGTTGTGATGAAGTGGTTCGTGATGCGTCCGGCAAGATTTCCGAACTCCGATGCAGCTATGATCCCCAAACTGCTAAAGGGGTTCAACCCGAGGGCAGGAAGGTCAAGGGTATCATCCATTGGGTTTCTGCTTCGCAAAACATTCCTGCAGAAGTCCGGTTGTATGATCGCCTTTTCCGAGAAGCCTCTCCAGGAAGCAATCACGAAGATGGCGACTTTCTCAAGGATCTGAATCCGGATTCGGTCGAAATCCTGAAAAACTGCAGGCTCGAATCCGGGCTGAAAAACGTGATTCCAGGCAGCCGTTTTCAGTTCGAACGACTTGGTTATTTTTGCTCCGACGAAAAAGCGTCCTCCGCGGAACCTCCTGTGTTCAACCGTATTGTCACTCTCCGCGATACATGGGCTAAGCTGAAGCAGAATTCGTGAGAGGTTGGATCACACGAGGATCTGATCCCTGAGGGATGACAGCAGGATTCTTGAATCGACCGCTGAGGCACCTTCTTCATGAACGATCACCGGATTCAGGTCGATTTCCTCGATTTCAGGATAGGCTTCGGCCAATTCTGAGAAGATGGCGAGGATCCGTTTCAGGCAGTCGATATCTTTGGGGGACTCCCCCCGAACTCCGGACAAAAGCGGAAACCCCTTGATCTCCCGGATCATCGAGTCCAGATCTTCGTTGCTGACAGGTGTGATACGGAAGGAAACGTCTTTCAGCACCTCGACGAAAACTCCTCCCAGTCCGAACATCAGCACCGGCCCGAATTGAGGATCCCGGATCATGCCCACGATACACTCCTGTCCAGGCTGGGCCATCGGGGAAACCAGCACCCCCCGAATTCGCGATTCTTCGGTCACCCCCAGGGCATTCTGATGGATCTCATGAAAAGCACGATGAATCTCATCCGCATTGTTGAGGTGGAGACGGATCCCTCCGGAATCGGATTTGTGCAGGATGTCCGGACTGACCATTTTCAGTGCGACAGGCACCTGGAATGCAGCTGCAGCTAAAGCAGCTTCTTCAACAGTTTTTGCCAGTTTTCCCGGAGGCATCTTCACTCCGCAAGCCTGGAGCAGTTCCAGTGATTCGGTTTCCAGAAGGTTTCTTCGTTCTTCAGATCGTACACTTTCGATGATCTTATCGACCCGTTCCCGGTTCATCGACAGGGTT
This sequence comes from Deltaproteobacteria bacterium, assembly GCA_002683785.1. Taxonomy (GTDB): domain Bacteria; phylum SAR324; class SAR324; order SAR324; family NAC60-12; genus UBA1014. Next base: position 5,861 of record NYUB01000112.1, on the reverse strand, counting down.
TTCGGATAGGAAAGCTTCCGGTTCTGCTTTCGTTTTTCTCCGAAATTCATCAATTCCGCCAGGCAGCGCATCGAGCGGTCGGAAGACTCCATCACCGGGATTCCGGAACTCTTCAGGATTTCCAGCGCGGGGATGCCCTCTCCGGCAAAACTGCTGTGCATGAAGAGCGGTTTGCCATACTGTTTCACCTGACGTGCCAGTTCCCGAGCGGCTTTTTCCTCCAGTTCACCCACGTGAGGGGCAATGATCTCACGGAAGCCCCCGAAAAAACCGGTGATGTAGACTGCATCGACTTCCTCGGACTGCATGCAGGCTTCCGTGCAGCGTGAGACGACTTCGGGGTTTTCTTCCGCCGTTCCGCCATAATCGATTGGATTCGCCGCAGGCATACCTTCCAGCAGATGGGGCAGGATCTGTTGTTGGGTCTTCTCCGTGAGGACAGGAACCTCAATTCCATAGGATTCTGCATTGTCCGCGGAAATCGAATTGTCCCCTCCTCCCTCGGAGAGGATAGCGACCCGTTTTCCGGTTGGAACCGGACTGTTGCAGAAAATTTCAGCGAGGTCGAACATTTCATCAATGTTGGCAACCCGGATGATCCCGGCTTGCCGGAAAGCTGCGTCGACAACCAGGTCATCTGCGGCCAGGGCCCCTGTGTGGGATGCCGCCGTCCGGATGCCCGCGCCGAAACGGCCCACTTTGAGGACGATCACCGGTTTGATTTGGCTGGTTTCCCGTGCCGCCTGGATCAGTGCATGGCCGTTTTTGATGCTTTCCAGATAAGAGATGATGACTTGTGTTTCATGATCTTCTCCGAGGTATTGCAGGTATTCGTGGAGTTCCGCGCCGATTGCGTTGCCGAGACTGATGATCTTGCTGAATCCCAGGCTCCGTTTTTGTGCGTAATGGGTCAGCGAGTCGATGACGTTACCGCTCTGCGCCAGCACGGAAATCCCGCCCTTTTCAATGCCCGGGATGCCGAGCATGTTGATGCCCGCGGACCCGCAGAACATTCCGCTGCAGTTGGGACCGACGATGATGCTTCCGGAACGGACGGTTTCTTCCAGGATTTTCTTTTCGATTTCCTTTCCCGATTCCCCGGTTTCCCCCAGCCCGGCCGTGATGATGATGATGCCCTTGGCGCCTTTACGCACACTTTCGGAAACGGCGGGAAGCACAAAACGCGGAGGGACAATGATCATCACCAGGTCCACATCGCCATCCACCTCCAGGATGCTTGAATAACTCCTTCGACCGAAAAGTTCCTTGCGCTTCGGATTGATCAGAAACACCTGACCCCGGTAGCCTCCTTCGAGCAGGCTGCGGGTACGGCGTTCCGCAGCTTTTCCAGGGACTTCCGAAGCACCGATCACTGCGACCGATCCGGGATTGAACAGTTTTTCCATTTAGGTTGGGTTGGGGTTTATGGTTCGTAAAGTTTTGAATGAAACGGAATGGGAACTCTTTTTCAGCAGAACACATTGAAAACGAACAGCCTCACAGGGTTTCTCGGGTGAAGGGAATTTTCAGGAAGAGCCGGCATTTCAAGAAGGATCAATGGATCCTGGAAATGGCAGTTTGCGGATGCTGCGAAGGCTCTCATTCATCATTGCAGACGTTCCACCACCAGGGCGACCCCGTTTCCCCCGCCGATGCAGGCACTGACAAGACCAAACTGAAGGTCCCTTTGACGGAGTGCGTAGAGCAGGGTGGTCAGGATTTTGGATCCGGTGGCGGCGATCGGATGTCCGAGGGCGATCGCGCCTCCATGGACATTGACCTTGTCACGGTTCAGATCGAGTTTCTGTTCGCAGGCGAGGTACTGGGCGGCAAAGGCTTCGTTCAATTCGATCAAGTCGATGTCATCCAGTTCCAGTCCGGATTTACGTAAGGCCTCGGGAATCGCCTTGACCGGGGAAAGCCCGAATCGGCTGGGTTCGTATCCTACAAAGGCATAGCCGCGGATCAGCGCCATCGGTTCGAGCCCCTGCTGACGGGCGCTTTCCCGATCCATCAGGAGCTGGGCCGAGGCCGCATCGCAGAGGGCACAGGCGTTTCCGGCGGTGATTGTGCCGTCCTTGCGGAAGACGGGTTTCAGTTTGGCAAGAGATTCCTCTTTTATTTCGGCACGGAAGATTTCCTCATCCCTGAATGGCTGCGTTTGTCCTTTGCGTCCCGGCACTTCCACTGTCGCAATTTCATCTTCGAATTTTCCTTCAATGAAGGCTGCTTCCGCTTTCTGATGGCTCTCCAGGGCGAACTGGTCCTGTGCTTCACGTCCGATGTTCATTTCTTTTGCAAGATCATCCGTCATTTCTCCCATCAGTCCTCCACCCAAGGGGCAGAGGAAGCCGTCACGATGCATGATATCTACCAGTTCACCGGGCCCCATGCGGTAACCGAAGCGCGCTTTGGGCAAGGCATAAGGCACCTGGCTGGTGCTTTCGGTACCACCGATCATCACTGTTTTGGCATCTCCCGCCTTGATCGCCTGGGTTCCGAAAATCAGTGCCTGGATACTGGAACCGCAGCGCACGTTAACAGAGACCGCAGGGGAATCCAAGGGCACCCCGCCGCCCACCGCCGCCAGCCTTGCGGGGTTGGGGCCGACTCCGGCCTGCCAGGCACTGGCGAAGATGGTCTGATCGATCCGTTCCACTTCAATTCCCGAACGTCTGATGGTTTCACGGATCACCTGTCCTCCGTACTCGGTTGGATTGAGTGAGGAGAGTGACCCGCCGAATTTACCACCCGCGGATCGTGCGGCACTGAGAATGACGACTTCACTGCTCATGCTTTCCTTGTCTGTAAGTGGTGGATGCTTCTTGAATGATTAATGATTTCAAGGTCCTGGATTTCAGTCCAATTCCTGATGAGAAGAACCATTCAGGGATTGGAGACGATCTTTATTTTAAATCTTTGACATCTACAGGCAAGGCTGGGAATTGAAACAGCTGTCAATTTAGGCTTCTGGCTTGCCGAAATACGCCAGACCAGCATCATGAAAGGGATGCGAGACGCATCAGAGTTAAAAATAAACGTTTTCAGAAACAGGAAATCAACCTATGCCCAGAAAAGAAATCATCGATCAGTACAGCCGGGAATTAGAAAAAACTTATCAACAACGGACCGGAAAATCCCAGAAAATCATCCGCGACGCATCACGTTACGTTCCAGACGGGGACATGCGCATTTCGGTCTGGATGGAGCCTTATCCCACAGTGATGAAACGTGGAGACGGCTGTCGGCTTTATGACGTGGACGGCAACGAGTACCTGGATTTTTCCAACAACTGGACATCCATGGTTTTGGGCAACAACCATCCACGCGTGGTGGAAGCCATCACCCGTCAGGCGGCCCAGGGTTCTGCGATGGCGGCACCTTTTGAGCAGGTCTATGACTGGGCGGGGATGATCTGTGATCGCATTCCGGCGATGGAACGTGTCCGTTTCTGCACTTCCGGAACGGAGGCCTGCATGTTTGCCATCCGTGGTGCAAGGGCCTTCACCGGCAAGGACAAAATCCTCAAGATGGAGGGCAACTATCACGGCAGCTACGACATCATGGAGATGCAGGTAGGCTGGCGCAAGCTTCCGCCGGGACTGCCCAAAAGCGCGGAGCAGGATGTGCTGACCACCCCTTTCAATGACAAGGAAAGCGCTGAGAAGCTGATCCGTGAAAACCGTGACGAACTGGCCGCAGTGATTGTGGAAGGCGTCATGGGTGCAGCAGGCATGATTCCGCCGGAAGCGGACTACCTCCAATTCCTAAAAAAAACAGCTTCGGAAAACGGGGTGCTGCTGATTGTCGATGAAGTGATCAGCTTCCGGCTCTCCACCGGCGGGGCCCAGATGATCTACGATGTGGAGCCCGACATCACCGCACTCGGGAAAACCATCGGTGGAGGGATTCCCGTCGGCGCCTTCGGCGGTCGTGAGGAGGTGATGGCGGTCTTTTCACCCAGGCACAAACGGCCCGCCCACCATGCGGGGACTTTCGTAGCCACCCCGCTCGGCGTTGCCGCTGGGATTGCTTCACTTCAGGAAATGAATCAAGAGGCCCTGGAACGCATCAATACGATGGGTGAATCGATGGCGGTTGAGGTCCGACAGATGCTCAAGGATCTGGGAATCAAGGCCCAAGTTAAGGGTTATGGATCCCTGCAGCAGATTCATTTCACTCCGGAACCCGTCAGCACGGCATCCACGGCTTTTCTCACTCAAGACCGTGAAATCCTCCGTCTTTTCAACATGGCAATGATGAATCAGGGATTATTCATCGGAAACCGCGGCTTTTTCGCACTTTCCACGGTGATGGAGGATTCTGATACAGAACGTGCCCTGGAAGCTACGGAACGTGCCTTGGCCGGGCTGAAGCCGGTCATCGATGAGGCCGCTCCTCAACTGGCCGTCTGAAAAGCCCCAAATCGCACCAAGGCCTTATGATGACCCAGGCAGGATTTTTTCAAGATCTCCTCCAATCCATTTTCAAAAGGAGCATCAAACTCCCGAGTCTCAACTGGTTGGAACGTGAAAACCGTGAGCAGTCACTGAAAATGTTGGCGGCTCTGGTGCTTGAAACCAAAGGGGAAGCATCGGCGCTGGTCTATGCCGACCGTTTTTTGAAGCGTTATGCAGAAACCAACGCGGAGGAGCGCAACGGGTTTTTCATGCTGCTGGCGGAGGAATACGATATCGATGCCGGGCAAATCATACGTGCTGCTCAAAAGTATGGAGACGATAAGGATCCGCAAAATTTCTGCAGCTTGATGCAGGCGGCGGAACCTCCAAGGCAGGAACTCTTCCGCCGTCTGAATTCCGTGGCGGACGGCACCGTCGGTCTGGTGCGAATGCGGGAGGCACTGCTTGAAGAAGCGCGGAACAATCCCGTCCTGAAACGTGTAGACGAAGATTTCCGCCACATGTTTCGTTCCTGGTTCAACCGCGGTTTCCTTGTCATGCGCACAGTCGACTGGACCACACCAGCCCACATCCTGGAGAAGATCATTGCCTACGAAGCGGTGCATGAAATCCCATCCTGGGAAGAATTGCGGCGCAGGCTGGAACCCAAAGACCGCCGCTGTTTTGCCTTTTTCCATCCGAGCATGCCCGATGAACCCCTGATTTTCGTGGAGGTTGCCCTCCTCCAGGGCATGCCTTCCAAGATTGCGGACGTGCTCGATCCGGAACGGGTGGCGGAAGATCCGGAAAACGCGAAAACAGCGGTTTTCTATTCGATCTCCAACTGCCAAAAAGGGTTGAAAGGGATTTCCTTCGGGAATTTCCTGATCAAGCAGGTCGCCAACGACCTGCAGAAGCATTTTCCTCAGCTCGAGGAATTCGCGACCCTCTCCCCGCTTCCGGGATTCATGCGTTGGCTGAAGCAGAAAGAGGATTCGGGAACCGAGCCCTGGCTCGGGGAACTCTTCAAACGGCTGAGCAACAATGGATGGAATCTGGATCCGCAGTTGGCGGAACAGTTGAAGCCTTCAGTGCTGGGACTCTGCGTACGATACCTGTTTCAGTCGGAGCGAAGCGACGGCAGTCCCAACGATCCGGTCGCCCGCTTTCACCTGGAAAACGGGGCCAGCCTGGAACGGGTGAACTGGCTCGGGGATGTGTCCGCCCGGGGTATTGGGCAGGGGGCGGGACTGATGATCAATTACCGCTATGATCTTTCACGACTTGAACAAAACCATGAACTTTACGCCGCCAACAAAGAGGTGATCGCGTCTCCTTCCGTCAAAGCCCTGTTCAAGGAAACATCAGGTTCCAAGCAAAGTTTACTTTTCCCCGTTTCTGAGGAATTCCATGAATAAAACTGCGGGTGGCAGGTGCCGTTCTGTTATTAATAGGTTGCCT